>JAGAAJ010000028.1 GCA_017615355.1 Prevotella sp. | reverse complement strand
TGTGGGACTCTTTTTTTCGTCTTATCAGCATATAACTATAAAAAGCAATATGAAAAAAATACTTCTTTGGGCGTTATTCTTGTTGATAGGTAACGCGTGTTATGCCGAAGACATTACCATCAAATATAATGGTTCCAAGGCAAAGGTGACTACGAATGTGAAAGACAGCGTGAGTGAGAACTTCACTATCGTACGATGATGCTGCCCATTTCTTAACATGTTTAACGCTTCTAAGGAGGCTCTTCAGCGAGCTAAAGGACTCCCTTAGCAAAATAAAGAGGCTCTTTAGCGAGCTAAAGGACTCCCTTAGCAAAATAAAGAAGCTCTTTAGCAAAATAAAGAGGCTGTTTATTTGGTGCTTCGCTTGATTTTACCCATTCAGCCGGATTTGTTATCCGGCTGCGGTGAATATAAGCATCTGTGATGCGCTGAAACAATCAAATTACAAATTCTGATACTCACGGCAGGCGGATTCGGAAATCCGCCTGAACGGGTGAACCCGTGTATGAGCACTCCTACGAAGTAGGAGAGGCCCAAATCGGCAAGAAATTGGCGGATTTCCCATTATTTTAATAGATGAAAAGGCAAAAAAAAGGGATATTTGTGTGTAATTTCGGAAAAAAATGTGTATCTTTGCATTTGAAAACCTGAAAAACGAACAAATAAATACAAACCTATGACAACAAGACAACGACAATTTTTCGGGCGGCTGGGACGCGGGGCGTTGGGGCTGCAAGTGCTCATGCTCATGCTCATGATGCTCGGCGGGGGAAGCTCGGCGGCGTGGGCAGGCGGAAGTTGGGACAAGACCAATTCCGATGAAGGCGGAGGAACCTATAGGTTCAAGGGAGAATGGGATACTCACAATCCCAGTAATGACGCTTTTTTTAAGACTGCTCAGCGCTTCGACTTGGACAAAGACCTGTTCTTCTGGGACTTCGCCATGAGAGTAGATTTCCGTTATCTACAATCTGGTCGTAATGAGACTGTGGCAATTGATGGTTACATCTATCTGGTTACAGCAGACAATGTGAGCCACCAGATTGCATATTGGAAAAAAGAACATCCAACAGGTACTATATACCTTAGTAAAACTGACGAAAGATGGGGCTATATTAATAATGCTGGCTATATTTGGGGCGAAGAGTATGCCAGCTTTTTTTACACGCCTAACAGCCAAGCTGTTCAAGACGGAGTGAAGCGCATTATCTTTAAACATTATTGCTATGAGAGTTGGGATCCCGGATTATCATTCTGGGTGCAGTATGAGAAGGACCTCGATTTCTCCGGCATTGCCGCTGACAAGCCGATGCCCAAGCCCACCATTGAATGGGACAACGTGGGCAAGCTGACCTTCAAGGCCACTGGTGTGCCCGACAGACGGAACAACAGCAACTATGCTGCGCAGGCTTATAACCTCTGGTTGTATTACTACGACAACGGGAAGAAAAGCAAGAACGTCACTTTCAGCACTGCCGACGGAAACAGCGTGTCCTACTCGAACGTGAACAACGGCAAGATGGACATGACGTTCAGCTACTGGCCGCTGACCACGTCGGAAGCTGCGGCCACCGGTTGCTACACCCAGCCAGTCTATATCACCTACAATGGCTACGTGAAGCTGCATGCGAGCAACTTGGTGCCGGAGAACCACATTCTGAGCCAGCCCAATGTGGAGGGCGTGCTCATTAAGCCTTTCACACGGCCTACATCAATCACCGTGGAGTTTGACAAATGGAACAAGAAGAACGTCGTGAAATGGACGCGACAGGACAAGGTGAAGGGCTACAACGGCTCGAAGGAGGTGGACGTGGAGTGCCGCTACGACGGCAAGTGGTATGTGGTGCGCTATGCGAAGGGCAGTTCGGCCAACAACTACAAAGTCATTGGCACGCTGAACGGCAATGTAACAAGTTTGCAAGTCACCGACACTGGCATCGACTATGACAAGGAATATGTCTATCGCGTCATTTTCCTGCCTACGATATTGGAGAGCAAGTTCAAGGACAATCTCGCCCAACTGCCTGGCAATAATCGCGGACACAACTCGACCGACCTGTGGGAAGAGAAGGATGTGAGCACCAAGATGGAGGTGCCTATCACGCTGACGCAGGACAGAACCTACGACAAGGCTGTACGCCTGATATGGAAGTACAGCATTCCTGCAACGGGTCTGAAGTGGACCATCGAGTATAAGGACACCAACGGCAGCACTTGGCTCACAAGGTCAGACAGTCCTTCCATCGACCCCAATACGACAGAGGCTTCGATTGACGTCAGCGGCACGGTGTGCGACCCCGTGACCTACCGCATCAAGACCACCATTGGCGGCAAGGAATTGTATAGCGATACCCTCTCCACCACTTTACCCTCGGGCAGCTACATCAAGAATGTTGTTGCCACAACGGGCACGCACGAGAATACCGTTGTCGTGACATGGGAGGTAGAGAACCCAGACCTTGTGAACGAAATCTACTACCGTGTGTTGCGTCGTCCCATCGGCGCTGAAGGCTCAGACAGCTGGACTGAGCTGACCGACGACGTTCATGGCAAAGTATCGAGATATGAATACACCGACACGCGCCCGTTGGCCGGCACCTACTATGAATACACCGTAGAGGCATTTGGCGCCAAGTGCGGCGAGCAGATGGTGAAGAGCGACGCTGCCGTAGCCCCCGGCTTCTCGCAGGCTCGCGGCACTATCACGGGCCACATCTCCTTCGGTTCGGGCACGGCGGTGCAGGGCGTGCGCGTGAACCTTATCAAGTCGAGTGCCGACCAGGAGAGCGACCAGGTGCAGTACCTCTCGCGCTACATCGATGGCCCAGGCAAGGGCCTACAGTGGAAGGCTGGCAGCGAGGAGTATTCCAAACTATTCAGCGGTAGTCAGGTAGTGACCACGCAGCTGTGGGCACGTCCCGTCAGCGACGGTGCGGCACAGATGAGCCTGCTCAGTCTGCCAGGAGCCATAGAGCTGGGTGTGAAGCGCATCGGCGACACGTCGGGCTACGAGTTGCAGTTGCCTGATGAGAACTGGATGTTCATCAGCAGTGCCGCCGACTGGAAGGACTTTGCCAATGCCGTAAACGGTGGACAAACCGGCCTCAATGCCATTATGACTGCCGACGTGGACATCAGTGCAGCCCAAGTGATGGCAGGCAACAGTTCGGACCACGCCTACAGCGGTACCTTCGACGGCAACGGCCACACGCTGACCGTAAACTACAACACCACCGAGCAATACACCGCTCCCTTCCTCTGTGTGGCGGGAGCCACCATTAAGAACCTGCGCGTTGCAGGCACGCTGACTTCGAAGGCCAAGTTCGTAGCCGGCATCATAGGTTCCTGTACGTCGGGTACTAACACCATCACTAATTGCCGTGTGTCGGCCACCATCGACAGTTCCGTCAGCGGCGATGCCACCAATGGCGGCTTCGTGGCCGTCAATGCTGGTAGTTCCACCCTAAACATCAGCAACTGCATGTTCGACGGCAAGTTCACAGGCAGCAATGCAACCAGCATCGGCGGTTTCGTGGGATGGGGTGCAAGCAAGGTGAACATTCAGAACTCTTTGGTAGCACCGTCTGAAATCACAACAAAGGCGGATGCCAGTGCCACTTTCGCACGAATGAGCAACTACAATAATATGACGCTTACTAACGCATACTACACCAAAGCCATAGGGACAATAGTGCAGGGTACCAGCGCGGAAGGCATGGACAACAGCACCCTGCTAGCCAAACTCGGCACCGACTGGCAGATTGTGAACAACCAGCTGCTGGTCAAGATGGCCTCCGTTGCCTCGCCAAGCCTGCCGCGTAAGGCATACACCGTGACAACCGTGGATAAACACTCCGGAACAAGCAGCGACGCTACCGCCATCTATCAGCTCTACGCGGTGGATCTCAGCACCAAGACACCGAAGGTGACGGAGTTCCCGGCACTGACCTTCAGCGGTCAGGACTTCACCCATGTGGCCGCCGTGTATGACGGAGCCAAGAAATGGGAGTTCTATGTGGGAACCGATTCGCTTCGCGCCGACTCTCTCATCGCCGTTGGCACCCAGTGGACACCGCGTGAGTCCGTCTTAAGCGTGGGCGGCAGCGGCCCCTATTCGGGCAGCACCTACAAGGGTCATGTGGATGACATCCGCCTGTGGGCGCGTGCCCTGAAACCCGCCGAGGTGGAGAGTAACTACACGCGCATCCTGGGCGGCACGGAAGACGGTCTGAAGCTCTACTGGCCGCTTGATGAAGGTGAGAACGTCCACCAGTATGCCTTCGACATTGCCTGTCAGGACGGCATCTACCAGCTGAACCACCCCGAGGTGGGGCCCAATGCGG
This sequence comes from Prevotella sp., assembly GCA_017615355.1. Lineage (GTDB taxonomy): Bacteria > Bacteroidota > Bacteroidia > Bacteroidales > Bacteroidaceae > Prevotella. The sequence continues at coordinate 3,862 of JAGAAJ010000028.1, read as the reverse complement.
TGCCGCGCAAGGAGGTGCCACAGCACCTGAAGCTCTACGGCATGACCGACAGTGAGGGCGACTATATTATAAAAGGTGTACCCTTCCAGCAGGGCGGTACCAACTATAAGATAGCCCCCGAGCTGGGCATCCACAGTTTCTCACCAGCCACACGAACGATGTTCGTCAGTCCGACGAGCCTGACGGCCAACAACATCGACTTCGAGGACGTCAGCTCGTTCCCCATGGACGGCTACGTCTACTATGCCGGCACGAACATCCCTGCCGAGGGTGCAATAATGTATGTCGACGGCATGGTGCAGAGCAGCGAAGGAAAGATGATTATGACCGACGAGAACGGCTACTACAGCATGTCGGTACCCATTGGCAAGCACTACGTGGAAGCCAGAATCGACGGCCACACGATGGTTGACGGCGGACGCTTCCCCACACAGGGCACCTACGATTTCGACAGCGCCGTTACGCACGACTTCTTCGACGCCACTTTAGTGAACTTCGTGGGCCGTGTGGGCGGCGGCGAGCGCAACGACACGCTGGCCGTGGGTTTCGGCGCTTCGAAGAACAACATCGGCATGGCCACCATCACGCTGAAGATGAACAGCGAGAAACTGTCGTTCAACCAGCTGCCGAACGACCCCTCGACGGCGGCCACCACACAGCGCACCTGGCAGAGCGATACCACCGCCATCAACAGCCGGGCATGGACAGGCACGGGAGCCGATGCCAAGTACATCACCATACGCACCGACTCGCTGACGGGTGAGTTCTCGGCCCTGCTGCCTCCGCTGAAATATATCGTGAAGAGCGTCGTGGTGCCTACCAACAGCGAGGTGGAGTTCACCACGCTGCCCGAAGTAGACCTGACAAACCCGCAGAATGAGCTGGCCGACACGCTGGTGCAGGTAGGCAGCAACGGCACCGAAGAGAAGGTGCCCTACCACTACATAGCGAAGAAGGTGTTCACACACTTCGCGCAGCCGCAGTTAGACGTGACAGAATACGCCGACGGCCAACCCAACGACAAGGACGTGTATGGCATCAAGGCCATCGACATACCGCAGACCAATGGCGACACGCTGAAGATCAACAACCTCTGGACGGTGAATGCCGACAAGAGCGTCAGCTACCTGCTTGACTATCCCATCTACAACATGAACGAGATGGTGGAATACCACTTCTTCGCCTACGAGGCCTACTATAACCGTGACGGCAATACGACGGTGGCCGACATCATTCCGCTGAACGGACAGCAGCTGACGATTGCTAACGAGATGAGCGCAGAGCAGTCGGTGGTATGCACCGTCGATGACCCCAGCAGCGGATACAAGGCCGGCGACGTCTATCAGCTGAAGACGAACAAGCTCGACATGGACTACAACGGCGAGGGCATACTGCAATGGAAGGTGGGCAAGCCCAACATCAGCAGCCCCTATACGCGCCACTTCGGCATCAGCCTACAGAAAGACGGCCGCACCTACAACGTGGCCGGCATCGATGCCATCGTGCTGGGCGCCCTGCCCGTAGGCAGCAACTTCGTGACGAAAGGCCCCGACGAGGTGAAGTTCGTGCTGCGCGACCCGCCCGGAGCCAAGTCGAAGACGACGCTCACCACGGGCACCGTGACCACCACCACCAAGATGAACACCAAGCTCGACTATGGCGACACCCAGATACTGAACAATGTCATCAGTGGTGGAGTTATAAAATCGGGCCAAGGTGTTGGATTTATGCTCATTACCGAGCAAGAAATAAAGAACCAGTTCGACTGGGGTGCACACATCGAGTGGGAGGAAGACTACACGTCGGGAACAAGTACCGTGACCACCACGTTCGAGGAAATCTCCACCAGCGACGAAGCCCCCTACATAGGTCCCAAAGGCGATGTGTTTATCGGCACGTCGACCAACTTCCTCATCGGCACCTGCCGTCAGCTGCTCATCAAGCAGGACCCGAAGACACAGAAATACGCGCTGGCCTTGGAGGAAGCCCTCTCGCTCGACCAGAAAGTGAGCACGGCATTCCGCTACAGCCAGTATGAGATAGAGACGGTGATGATACCGAAGTGGGAAGACCTGCGCAAGTCATACCTGCAGCGGGTAAGCTCGCAGGGCGAGGCCGAGGGCTATGCCGGCAGCGACGGCAAGACGGCCTACCTGACCTGGCTCGACCAGGAAGACCCCGACTACGGCAAAGAGGGCACCTACTACTGGTACCGTCCTCCGAAGCAGGAGGAGAGCGAGGTGGACAGCGTGATGTGGTGCACCAACCAGATCAACAGCTGGAAGAGCGTGCTGGCCAAGAACGAGAAGCAGAAGGTGGAGGCCATCCGTGGCGGTAGCTTCGACAACTACTCCATCGACGGCGGTTCCAACTACACCTACTCGCTGCGCAACGAGCACATAGAAATCGCCGACACCGTGAAGACCTGGCGCATGGGCCTGCTGCTCGGCGAGCATTTCGGCTTCAAAGCGAGTTATGCCATCGCAGCAGGCATGATTGTGAACATAGAATTTGAAGCCGGCGGTGGCGAGGCCAGCCAGAACACCACCGAGACCAACAACTTCACCGAGTGGACCTACGTGCTCGACGACGGCAACGTGGATGCCGACCTCTCGATCAATGTGTTCAAAAGCAGCGACAAGTCGGCCAGCGACATCTTCTATCTCTACGGCGGACAGACCTACAACCCCTACGAGGGAGCCGAGGTGACGCACTACTATGAGCCGGGCACCGCCTTGGGCAACGCCACCGAGCAGATGGAACAGCCCATGATGAGCATCAGCAGCGGAGGCAGCACAGCGTCGAAGAACATCACCGTGACCGACATTCCCGCCGGACAGGAGGCTAACCTGACTCTGCATTGCACCAACATGGCTCGTGTGCATCAGGGCACCGACTTCAGCTACGACGTGGTGGTGGTGGAGAGCACCAACCAGAACGGCCTGCAGATACTCATGGACGGCATACCCATCAGCGGACGCTCCATCCTGATACCGCAGAGCGAGACGGTGACCAAGCAGATTACCATACGCCAGACCGACCAGAGCCTGCTCAGCTACGAGGGCATCAAGCTGCGCTTCTGTTCGCAGTATGAGCCGGAAGACATCTACGACGAGGTGACGCTCAACGCCTATTTCATGCCGTCGTCGTCGCCCATCGACCTGACCATTCAGGAGCCGGTGCTCAACACTGAGCGTAAGGACGGCCTGTTGGAGTTGAAGATCTCGAACTTCAACCGCCAGTTCAAGAACCTGAAGAACGTAGGCGTGCAGTATCGCTTCCAGGGCAGCACACAATGGACCAACCTGCAGACCTGGGCCACCGAGCCTGAAGACACCGTTGGCACGGGCTACAAGCTGCTGCCACCTACGGGTGACCTGCGCATGACGGTGGAAATGAAGAGCAACCTCGCCTATCCCGAGGGCAGCTACGAGTTCCGCGCCTTCACCACCACGCCCTACGGCACGGAGATGGTGCAGGTGTATAGCGACATCGTCGGCGTGATCAAGGACATGACACGTCCCCGCAACCTTTATACGCCAGCCCCCGCCAACGGCATCCTGAGCTATGGCGACCAGCTGGCCATTGAGTTCAACGAGGACATCGTGCCGGGCTATGTGGGTGCCGACAACGTCATCGTCACGGCGAAACTGAACAGCCAGAAGACGAACCACGACGTGGCCTACGAGCTGATGCCTTTCGGCGACATGCCCCGGACGGTGAACCCCGTGTTCCTGAAAGGCGACTTCTCGATGGACTTCTGGCTGAACTGGCACATGGCGGGAACCATCCTGCACCAAGGTGAGGGAACGGACAACTTCGCCCTCGGCATCGATGACGAGGGCCACGTCAAGGTGACCAT
>JAGAAJ010000027.1 GCA_017615355.1 Prevotella sp. | reverse complement strand
TGCGTGCCGGCCAGCAGCGTTCCCATGTCGAGCTGATATATCTTGCTGCCTTTCAGCCGCTTGGGCACACGCCCTTCCTCAATCATCCGAACCAAACCCCATACGAGGGCCGTCTTGCCTACACCAGGCTCGCCCACATGTAGCGGATTGTTCTTATCCCTGCGGCACAGCACCTGGATGGTCCTTTGCAGCTCCTTCTCACGGCCAATCATCGGGTTCTGCTTCTCGTAGAGGTCGTTCATGCAGGTCACCAGCTTCTTCCAGGCAGCCTTGTCATCCGTCTGTTCACCATTCCCCTGCAGTTCGTCATCCAAGTCATAGAAGTTGATCAGCGTGCTCATGAAGTTGGCCTCCTTGCCGCAGAGACAGTCTTTCAGCAGGTAGGCAGCCCAAGAGTCCTCTAGTGCGAGGATGCCTTTCGCCAGATGCGGAATGTCCATTGCCTCTGCGCTGCTCGATGCCACTGCCTGCACGGCCATCTCTATCACTTTCGCCATCTGTACCGATGGTTCAGGCGTATATTCCTTTCCTTCCGGCAACGACTCTATGCCCTCAAAAAACTCCTTCAGCCGGTCTTGCAGCTGAAAGGGACTATAGTAGATGGTCAGCGCCGCATTGAAGTTGAACTCGTCGCTCAGCGCCATTAGCAGATGCTCGGGCATGATGAACTCATGCCTGTATTCCTTGCAGCATTCGTAGGCTTTGTTCAGCACCCTCGATGCCCTTAATGTCTGTTTGATTTCTGCCATACGCTTACTCTTTCTCAGGCTCTACACTCAGTCTCAGCGGATAGCCCTGCTCACGTGCCATCGTCGTGGCCTTGTGCGCCTTCGACACGGCGATGTCGTAGGTATAGATGCCCACCACGGCCTTGTCCGAGTGGTGCACCTGCAGCATCAGCGCATTGGCTTCCTCCTCGCTCTTCAGGAACACCTGTACGAGTATCATCACCACAAACTCCATCGTCGTGAAGTCGTCGTTGTAGATGATGACCTTATATCGTCGCGGTTCCCTCAGGTTCGTCCGCTGCCTCTCTCTTATCTGCGACTGTTCCTTCGCCATGCTCTCTTTCTTTTATGTGTCTGTCCCTATGCCATTCTCCTTTCCGTCAGAAGTTCCACTTCACGGCTGCGGTAGGATTGCAGAAGAAGGTCTTCGTGCTGGTGGGATCCTGGTTGTAGATGAAGTTGCTGGAGATCTCCCACTCTGTGCCGATGCTGAAATGATCGGTGAGATGATACCAGAGCTGTGGCTCTGAGAGAACGACCAGACAGCCGTGACCGTTGGCCTTCTCGCCGCGCCACAGGTCGAAGAATCCTGCAAACGTGCATTTCTTGTTGGCCAGCGTGGTGCTCCACACACCTGTCAGCTGGGCGCTGGCATAGGAGTGGGTGTTTTCGTAGCTCTTGAAGAATTGCTTGTACAGCAGCTGCAGCGAGTAGGTGGTCGAGAAGTCGCCGTTGTGGCCGTTATAGGCCGCGCCTGCGAGGGCCGCCTGCTGGAAACTGCCGAAGCGGTTGAGGCCGCCGTCATACTCCACATGGGCGGCGAAGGGCGACTGCTTGGCGAGGGCGAACTCACGCGAGATCTCCGTGTAGGCACCCTCAACGAAGTGACTGCTCAGGTCGAAGTCGACGAAGTAGTACCACGAGCCCCATTCGTCGGCCTTGAATTGCTCCAGGGTGGCAGTCACCTTCTGGCGTCCTGCCTCCTCGTCCGAATAGATGTTGCGACCGAAGTCGTAGTGCAGCTGAATGTTCTGCGCCAACATCGTGACGGGCAGCAGAGCCAGCATCATCAATAATCCTCTTTTCATCATAGTCTATAGGTTGTTTTGGGTTATATTTTTGAGCTCTTATACCTTGCAACAGGAGCCCAATGATGTTGCTCATTGAACTCCTGTACAGGCTACTTCTTACGTAGCAGATGATTATTTGTGCTCGGCGATGAAGTCATCCATCCTTTCCTTCACGTCAAGGGCGAGCATGCCAATCTGCTGCCAGTTGTCGATGCGCCATTGGCCGTCCTCATAGACGAGGTCAACCACGGTGATCATCTCGTCTGAACCGTTGGAAACATTGTAGGTGGCAGTTGCTGTGTCGCCGTCAATGTCTACATCCATGTCGTTGATCGTTACGGTGGCACCCTCCCAGTAGACAAACATTCCCAGTTCATCGGGAATGGCGTCAAACTTCTCGCCTGTGCTGACCTCGATCTCACGAATCTGCTCCATCTTATCGTTGATCTCCTTCGAGCAGTACATGCCGAAGAGGTCGATGTTGGGCTCCATCTCGTCTTCCGGCTGCGAGATGATGTTGGCGTCAGCATAGGCCTCGGCCAGCATGGTGACAACGCCTTCCTCAGTCTTGGGAGCAGCCTCGTCGCCGTCCTCCTCGTCCTCATTCTCGGCCACCTGCTCGGTGCCTTCCTGTGCCTTGTTCTCCTTGCTGCCGTCTTTTGAACCGCAGGACATCATGACAAACACCGACATGGCGGCGATGCCAAGCATCATAAATGTTCTTTTCATTGTTTTTTTTGTTGTTTTAATTGGGGTAAATAAATGCTTTCTTTTCGGCTGCAAAGTTACGAAAAGTCGAGAGAAGAACAAAACAAATTCGTTTGTTTTTTCTTCCGAGACGGAGTAACTTCGCCGTCACAGACGGCAAAGTTACATATTTTTTTGAAAATGGAAAGCATTTGTTGCTTTTTTCTTTTTTTCAAGAAAGTTGTAAAAGGGCCCGCCGATTATTTTTGGCGAGCCCTCTTTAATGTTAAGCCTGTTAGTTTTTATTTGAAAATCAGCTGGGCAAACTCGTAGAGGCTGCGACGCCAGGTGTGCCACTCGTGGGCCGTGCCGGGCGATTCGTAGCCTACGGCATTCATGCCGAGCTGCTCCTTGATCTTCTTGGCTGCCTCAACGCATCCCATGTTCTCCTTGCCGCCACCACTCATGAAGAGCAGCTTCACGTTCTTGGCGAATCCTTCTGATTCCTTCACCTGGTCGACATTCCATGCACCGCTGCTGAATGAGCCTACATAGGCGAACTTCTCAGGATTGGCAAGGGTGATCTCGCGGGCCTGCATGCCACCCATCGACAGGCCTGCATAGGCACGATGCTGAGGATCGGCAATCACACGATAGCGGGATTCAACCATCGGGATGATATCGTTGAAGAGCACATTCTTGAAACCCTCGGAGAAACCACCGAAACCGCCACGACGGGGACTGCCCTGACCGGGAGCACCCTGCGGACGCTGTCCCTGCGGACCTGCACCGGGAGCACCCTGCGGACGAGGACCTTGAGGACGCTGGCCACCGAAACCGAAGCCACCCTGCTCACCAGGACGGCGTGTGTTCAGGCCATTGTCCATCACGATGATGCAAGGAACGGCCTTGCCCTCGGCAATCAGATTGTCGAGAATCTGGGCGGTATGGCCCTGCTCGGCCCATCCGTACTCGTTCTCACCCATACCGTGCTGCAGATAGAGGACGGGGAATTTCTTGGTGGGATTGGTGAAATATTCAGCGGGCAGATAGACATGGCAGCGACGCATCTTCTCCGTATAGGTCGACCAGTAGAAGACCTCGCTCACTGAGCCCTGCGGCACGTTCTTCACCTGCCAGAAATCCTGGTCGTCGGAAGGAATCTCGATGCCGCTGCCCCAACGGCTGGCGCCATAGTAGTAGAGGCTGCCCGGATCGGGCACGGAGGCGCCGTCGATATTGAGCTGATAGTAGTGGAAACCTTCGTCCTGAGGCTCTGAGGTGCCTGTCCACACACCGTTCTCATCCTTGGTCATCTGATAGATTTTACCAGCGATGTCGAGTCCGACGAATGTGGCCTGGGGTGCCGTGATCTGAGCACGGACCATGCGCTGTGAGTTCACCATCGGGTACTGCTTGTTGTCCTGATTGGTCGAGGCGGGCTTGAAGTCCTCAGCGACGTTCTCGACAACTGAAGGAACAATGGGATTCTGTCTGGGAGCACCAAACTGAGCTGACACCGTCAGGCTTGTGAGAGCCATCAGCGAAAGAATGATTTTTTTCATAAATTTTAGTTGTTAGAATGGTTTGAAAATACTTTCCGCAGGTTTTGACGTAACTGGGATTGAAAAGTTAAAAACCACTTGCTAAAGTTATAGAACATTAACATTTCCTTCGCTGACATGCCTTTCGCTAAACAAGCAGACAGCGGTGACGGCACTATGCCATCATCGCTGTCTGTCTTGGGATGCGTATAAAAGGAGTTAGAAGTTCTTCGTCTGCTCGGCCACCTCGGCGTTGATGCGGTCGATGAACTCCTGAATGGTCATCGAAGCCTGCTCGCCGCCGCCCTGCTGACGCATGGAGACGAGATTCTCGGCCTCTTCCTTCTCGCCGACGATCACCATGTAGGGGATGCGCTTCAGCTCGTTGTCGCGAATCTTGCGGCCCAGCTTCTCGTTGCGCAGGTCGATGGTGGCGCGTACGCCCTGGAGGTCGAACTGCTTGGCCACCTTCTTGGCATAGTCGTTGTACTTCTCCGACAGCGGCAGGATGGCCACCTGGTCGGGCGTGAGCCAGAGGGGGAAGTGACCGCTGGTGTGCTCGATGAGCACGGCGGCGAAACGCTCCATGGAGCCGAAGGGTGCGCGGTGGATCATCACAGGCGTCTTCTTCTGGTTATCCTCGTCGGTGTACTCCAGGCCGAAGCGCTTGGGCAGGTTGTAGTCCACCTGGATGGTGCCCAGCTGCCAGCGGCGGCCGATGGCGTCCTTGATCATGAAGTCGAGTTTGGGGCCGTAGAAGGCAGCCTCGCCGTATTCCACCTTGGCGGGCAGCCCCTTCTCCTCGCAGGCCTCCTGAATGGCTTTCTCGGCCAGAGCCCAGTCCTCGTCGGTGCCCACATATTTATTATGGTCGTTAGGATCGCGCAGCGAAATCTGTGCCTCAAAATTGAAGCCGAAGGCCGAGAGCACGATGTTGATGATGTCCATCACGTTGAGGAACTCCTGCTTCACCTGGTCGGGACGGCAGAAGAGGTGGGCGTCGTCCTGAGTGAAGGAGCGCACACGGGTGAGGCCGTGCAGCTCGCCGCTCTGCTCATAACGGTAGACGGTGCCGAACTCAGCGATGCGCAGGGGCAGGTCGCGATATGAGCGGGGCTTCCATGCGAAGATCTCACAGTGGTGAGGGCAGTTCATCGGCTTCAGCAGGTACTCCTCGTCCTCCTCAGGGGTGTGGATGGGCTGGAACGAGTCCTTGCCGTAGTGATCCCAGTGACCGCTGGTGACGTAAAGACTCTTTGAGCCAATATGCGGAGTGATAACCTCCTGATAACCAAAGCGCTTCTGCACTCGACGCAAGTGATCCTGCAGGCGCAGACGCAGCTCGGTGCCCTTCGGCAGCCAGATGGGCAGGCCCTTGCCCACCTTGTCAGAGAACATAAACAGCTCCATCTCCTTGCCGATCTTGCGGTGGTCGCGCTTCTTGGCTTCCTCCAGCATGACGAGGTATTCGTCGAGCATCTTCTTCTTGGGGAACGAGATGCCGTAGAGGCGCTGCATTTGCTCGCGGGTAGCGTCGCCACGCCAGAAAGCACCAGCCACGCTGGTCAGCTTGACGGCCTTGATCTCGCCTGTGTCGACGAGGTGCGGGCCACGGCAGAGGTCGGTGAAGTTACCCTGCGTATAGGTGGTGATGGTGCCGTCCTCGAGGTCCTGCTCGATGTGCTCACACTTGTAGGTCTGACCCCATGCAGCAAACTGCTTCAGGGCGTCGGCCTTGGCCACTTCTTTGCGCACCACAGGCTCCTTCTTGCCAGCCAGCTCCTTCATCTTCTGCTCGATGGTGGGGAAGTCGCTCTCTTTGATCATCTCTCCGTTGGGGAGAAGCACGTCGTAAAAGAAACCGTTCTCCACAGCAGGGCCGAAGCCGAACTGAACGCCAGGATACAACTCCTGAAGCGCCTCAGCCAGCAGGTGGGCACTGGTGTGCCAGAAGGTGTGCTTGCCCTGCTCATCGTCAAACTTATAGAGCTCGATATTGGCGTCCTCATTGATGGGACGGTTCAGCTCTACGGTCTCGCCGTTCACTCCACAGCTCACAACGCTGCGTGCCAGAGCCGGCGAAATGCTCTCGGCAATCTGAAGTCCCGTCACGCCCTGCTCATACGAGCGAACAGAGCCGTCGGGAAAGGTGATTTGAATCATAATTACGAGATATGTTTAAATTTAGCGGGTGCAAAGGTAATAAAAAGAAGTGAAAAGCGAAAAGTGAAAAGTGAAAAAAATGTATTTCTTTATGTTTTCTTCGTTTTGGTTTTGGTTTTGACCTTCGGTCGAGCCTGCTCCCGCTCAGCAATAATCAAGCAAGCTCGTTATTGCTTTCGCTTACTCGCAGCCTTCGTCTTCGTTTTCGTCTTCGTCTTCGTCTTCAAGCTTCCCTCATCCAGGGCATCGAGCATCGACATTTGTTTCTCATGCAGATAATTGTCGACGGAGAATCCCTTCTCTGCTATTTTGGCGAGCAGATAGCGACGGCTGAGCCATGCCTGTCGCAGGTCGGGCAGGATATTGCCGAGACGGCGTGAGGCCTGCTTGTTGTTGGTCTCCACCTTGGCGCTGAGTTCGATGGGCTTGGCCAGGATATCGTGCAGCTGCTCAGCAAAATACTGGGCGCTGCGCTTCACACGATCCTGGAACTCCGTCTCGTGCAGGCCTTCGAACGACAGCGACTGAATCTTCTGCCGCCACTTCTCAGAGATGGCGACGACACGCTGCTGCAGGTCGATGAGCGACTGGTCGTGCAGCTGCTTCAGCGAGGGGTGGCTGTGGAAGAAGAACTCCGCAAAGAGGCGCACCATCGACTCCTGCAGCGCAAGGATGGAACGGAAATCGAAGAGCTGCAGCAGCAGATAGCGCCCATACTCCTGCTTCAACAGCGGCAGCTGCTGGATGCTGCGTTCGGCCTCGCTTTCCTGTTGGGCGATGTAGCTGTCGACACGTGCATCGTTGATGATGGCTCGGGCCTCGATAGGAGTGGCCAGCACGAGGCCTTCGAGTGTGCGGCAACGGCTCAGGGCAACGTATACCTGGCCTGGGGCAAAGCTTTGGTTGGCGTCAATGATGGCGCGGTCGAAGGTCAAGCCCTGGCTCTTGTGGATGGTGATGGCCCATGCCAGTCGGAGCGGCAGCTGCTTGAACGTGCCCTGCACCTCCGACTCTATCTCACGTGTCTTCTCATTCAGCGTGTAGCGCATGTTCTCCCATTCCAGCGGCTCCACCTCGATGGCCTCGGCATCGCCCTCGCAATAGACGGTGAGACGATTGTCGCTGGCCTCCATCACACGGCCGATGCGTCCATTATAATATAGGTGGGCTCCTGAAGGGTCGTTCTTCACGAACATCACCTGTGCACCCTCTTTCAGCACCAGCGTCTCAGCGGTAGGGTAGGAGTAGTCAGGGAAGGTGCCCTTGATCTCGGCGCGATAGGAGTAGGCACGGCCGGGCAGTTTCTGCAGCTCAGACTCGTTGTAGAAATTGGCGAGGTTGTTGTGGGTGGTCAGACGGATGGCCAACTGGCTGTTAGCTAATGGCTTTTGGCTGTTGGCTATTCTTGCGTCCCGTTGGTAGCAAGCGAGCGGAGCTCGAGCGGGCAGTTGGCTCACCCTGCTGTTCAGCCGGGCCAGGGCTGAGGCTGAGGGATGGCCGTTGCGCACCTCATTGAGCAGGTTGATGAACGACGCATCCTGCTGACGATACACATGCTCCAGTTGGATAGTCACATAGTCAATCTGCTGCAGGGCCTTCGAGCCAAAGAAATAGGGGGTGTCGTAATAGGGCCTGAGCATCCGCTCGTCCTCAGGTGTGACGACGGGTGTCAGCTGTGCCAGGTCGCCAATCATCAGCAGTTGCACCCCGCCGAAGGGCTGGCTGTGGTCGCGGAAACGTCTCAGCACGGCATCGATGGCATCGAGCAGGTCGGCACGCACCATCGATATCTCGTCGATGATCAACAGGTCGATAGAGGCGATGATCTTCCGCTTCTCACGGCTGAAGTCGAACTTGCTCTCCACCTTTGCCCCAGGCACATAGGGCGAGAAGGGCAGCTGGAAGAACGAGTGGATGGTCACGCCCTCTGCATTGATGGCTGCCACACCCGTCGGTGCCACTACGATGGGACGCTTGCGTGAGTCCCTCCTCACCGATTTCAGGAAGGTCGTCTTGCCCGTTCCTGCCTTACCGGTCAAAAAGATGCTGCGCCCTGTGTTTTCCACAAAGTCCCATGCTGTGCGCAGCTCATGGTTTTGTTCCATTATAGATGATGTATAGCTAATGCGGCTACAAAATTACGAAGAAAAACCAAAAACGCCATGTGTCTCTATGGAAAAACTCCTGAAAAAAACTGAAAACTTTTGCTCATATCAGTTTTTCTATGTAATTTTGCACGCTAAATAAATAATGAGAAAATGAGAAAATGGTTCATCGGTATCCTTTGGGGCCTGCTGCTGTTGGTCACCATTGGCGTAGGACTGATATTTTGGGCTATCTCTGACGGTCGCATTGGCGACATGCCGCCCATTGACCAACTGCAGAACCCCATCAACAAATATGCTTCGCAGGTATACTCGGCCGACGGCAAGTTGCTCGGCACCTATTACCGGGATCGTGACAACCGTGTGATGGTGAACTACAACGAGCTGCCTACCGCTTTGGTGGAGGCGCTGGTGGCAACTGAGGATGCCCGATTCTTTGAACATGCGGGCATCGACTTCAAGGCGCTGCTACGTGCTGTCGTGAAACGTGGCGTGCTGAGAATGAAGAGCGCCGGTGGCGGCTCAACCCTCACGCAACAGCTGGCCAAGCTGCTTTTCCATGAAGGCGGAGCGCACACCACCACTGAGCGTATGCTGCAGAAACCCATCGAGTGGGTGATTGCCGTACAGTTGGAGCGCACCTATACGAAGGAGGAAATCATCGCCTTGTATCTCAATTATTTTGATTTCCTCAACAATGCCGTGGGTATCAAGACGGCTGCCAATACCTATTTCTCGAAGGAGCCGCAAGACCTCAACATCACTGAGTCGGCCACGCTGGTGGGTATGTGTAAGAATCCCTCGTATTTCAATCCCCGCCGTTATCCTGAGCGCTGTGAGGAGCGTCGTAACGTCGTATTAAATCAGATGTACAAAGAGGGCTATCTCACCGATGAGCAGCTAGACAGCTGTACAGAGGTGTCGCTGACCAGTGAGCTAAAATTCCACGTGGCCGACCATAACGATGGCTCTGCCAGGTATTTCCGCGACTTCCTGCGCCGCTACATGATGGCGAAGGAGCCTGTGCTGAGTGACTATCCGGAATGGAATCGTGTGCAGTATGAGATTGACAGGATTGCCTGGGATGAAGACCCGCTCTTTGGCTGGTGCAACAAGAACAAGAAGAGCAACGGCATGCCATACAATATCTATACTGACGGTCTGAAAATTTACACCACCATCGACACCCGTATGCAGCAATATGCCGAGGAGGCCTGCTATGAGCATGTGGTGGGCTATCTGCAGCCCGAGTTCTGGAGAGGCAACCGTAACCGTCGGAATGCTCCCTACGCCAACAACCTGTCGGTGGCCGATGTAAACAAAATCATTCGGCGCAACATCCGTCAGAGCGACCGCTACCGTGTGTTGAAGGAGGCCGGCGCTACGCAGGAGGAGATTGATGCCTCGTTCAATACGCCGGTGAGGATGTCGGTCTTTACCTATAACGGCGAGCGTGACACGGTGATGACACCACGTGACTCAATCCTCTATCTGAAGTCGTTCCTGCGTACAGGCTTCATGAGCATGGAGCCGCATAACGGTCATGTGAAGGCATACGTGGGTGGACTCGATTTCCAGTATTTTGCCTATGATATGGCTACATCCGGACGCCGCCAGGTGGGCTCTACCATTAAACCCTTCCTCTACTCACTGGCCATGTCGCCCTATGGCGGAGGCATGACTCCCTGCACCACGGTGCCCTGTGAGCATCGCATCTATTATACCGAGGGCGGAAGACCCTGGTCGCCGCGTGGTAGTGCTGCAGAGGGCCCAGTAACGCTGAGATGGGGTCTGCAGACGTCCAACAACCTTGTGTCGGCCTATCTCATCGATGTGCTGCGTCCCAGAAACTTCCTCCAGATACTGCGTGAATACGGCTTCAACAATCCCGATATCTTCCCTGGCCCAGCCCTCTGTCTGGGTCCCTGTGAGAATACCGTGGCCGAGATGGTCAGCGCCTACACCACATTCGTCAATCATGGCTATCGCTCAGCACCCGTCTATGTGACGAAGATTGTTGACAGCGAGGGTAAGGTCTACAACGCTGATGTGTTGACGAGGCCGGGCAACGAGGTGCTTGACAATGAGACTGCCGAGAAGATGATCTACCTGCTTCGCGGCGTCGTCGACGGCGGTACGGGCGGTCGTCTGCGCTCACGCTATGGCATCCGTGCACAGCTTGGCGGCAAAACGGGTACAACCAATAGCAACAGCGACGGCTGGTTTATGGGCATTGCCCCGAAGCTTGTCTCAGGTGCCTGGGTAGGTGGCGAAGACCGCGACATCCACTTCGAAAGCATGGCTTTCGGACAGGGCGCTGCTGCTGCATTGCCTATCTTTGCCCTCTACATGAAGAAAATCTACGCCGACCCCACCATCGACATCACCGAGGATGACCAGTTTGACCTCACTCCAGGCTTTGACCCTTGTAAGGGCGAACTGGGTCTGGGCGAGGATGACGAAGGCGAGGAAGGCGAGGAAGGCGGCGAGGAGCAGGAAGGCGCCGGCGTGCCGATATTGTACGAATAACGAAAACGAATACGAATACGAAAATAATGAAACACCCATTACGCAGCAGCGTTTGTACTGAGGGTCGCCGCATGGCCGGTGCCCGTGCCCTGTGGGTAGCCACAGGCATGAAGCATGAACAGTTTGGCAAGCCCATCATTGCCATCGTCAACTCGTTCACACAGTTTGTGCCAGGACATACGCACCTGCATGAGATAGGACAGATCGTAAGAGAAGAGATAGAACAGCTGGGCTGCTATGCCGCTGAGTTCAACACCATCGCCATCGACGATGGCATCGCCATGGGCCACGACGGCATGCTCTACTCGTTGCCCTCACGCGACATCATCGCCGACTCGGTGGAATATATGGTCAATGCACACAAAGCCGACGCCATGATATGCATCAGCAATTGCGACAAGGTGACGCCGGGTATGCTGATGGCTGCCATGCGCCTGAATATCCCCGCTGTGTTCGTCAGTGGCGGCCCGATGGAGGCAGGAAAGTGGCGTGGCGAGAATGCCGACCTCATCACTGCTATGGTGAAGGGTGCCGACCCGTCGGTCAGCGACGAGGAGATGAAGGAGATTGAACAGTGCGCCTGTCCAGGCTGCGGCTCCTGTAGCGGAATGTTTACTGCCAATTCGATGAACTCGCTGACTGAAGCCATCGGACTGGCCTTGCCCGGCAACGGCACTATCCTGGCTACACATACCAACCGCATCAAGTTGTTCCGAGAGGCTGCACAGCTTATCGTGAAGAACGCTTTGGCCTATTACCAGGATGGCGACGAGTCGGTATTGCCTCGCAGCATCGCCACCCGTCAGGCTTTCCTCAATGCGATGTCGCTCGACATTGCCATGGGTGGCTCGACCAATACCGTGCTCCACCTCTTGGCTGTGGCACAGGAGGCCGGTGTCGACTTCACCATGAAGGACATCGATGCCCTCAGCCGCAAGGTGCCCTGTCTCTGTAAGCTTGCGCCCAATACTCAGAAGTATTCTGTGCAGGAATGTAACCGTGCCGGCGGCATCCTTGGCATCCTGAATGAGTTGAACAAGGGCGGCCTCATCGACAGCAGCGCCATTCGTGTGGATGGTATGACGCTGGGTGAGGCGATGGACAGGTACGATGTCAACGGTCTTAACGACGAGACTGCCATCTATTTCAGTGCTCCTGCCGGAAGATTCTCCACGGAGATGGGCTCACAGAACGAATACTACGACAAGCTCGACTTAGATAGAGAGAACGGCTGCATCCGTGATATCGAACATGCTTATACAAAGGACGGTGGCCTTGCTGTGCTCTTCGGCAACATCGCCCAGGACGGCTGTGTGGTAAAGACTGCCGGTGTGGATGAGAGCCTGTGGCACTTTGAAGGCCCTGCCGTGGTATTCGATTCACAGGAAGATGCTTGCGACGGCATCCTTGGCGGCAAGGTGAAGAAGGGCGACTGCGTGGTCATCACCCACGAAGGTCCGAAGGGTGGCCCTGGTATGCAGGAGATGCTCTATCCCACCTCTTATATCAAGAGCATGCACATGGGACGTGAGTGCGCCCTCATTACCGACGGACGCTTCAGCGGCGGCACCAGCGGCCTGAGCATCGGTCATATCTCGCCCGAGGCGGCCAACGGTGGCAATATCGGTAAGATCAAGGACGGCGACATCATCGTCATCGACATCCCCTCGCGCAGCATCAATGTGAAGCTGAGCGACGAGGAGCTGGCCGCACGTCCGCAGCAGCCTTTGAAGCGCAACCGTGTTGTCTCGAAGGCCTTGCGTGCCTATGCCCAGAGCGTCAGCTCGGCCGACAAAGGCGGCGTGAGGATTATTGAAGATTGACCATTGGCGATTGACCCTTGAAGGTTGAATGAGAAAGCTGATCGCGATACTGAGTCTGGCTTGTAGCATCTGCTGTACTGCTGTTGCTGACGAAGACCCGAAGCTGACGGGTACCGTCATCGGCTCGGCTGAGTCGGTAGATTACGCTACATGGATGCAGTCGACGACGGTAAACACATGCAAGAATGCCTTCGATGGAAACCTGAACACCTTCTTCGCTTCGTGGGAGCGTAGCTATACCTGGGCTGGCCTTGACCTTGGCGAGCCGTATGTTATCACCCGTTTGGGATGGTCGCCCCGCAACGATGTACATGGAGAAGAGCGCGTGCTGCTAGGTGTGTTCGAAGGTGCCAACAGCCCTGATTTCATGGATGCGCTGCCGCTTTACATTATCACTGAGCAAGGCACCATTGGCACGGTTTCCTATGCTGACGTCACATGTTCGAAGGGCTTTCGATATGTCAGATACGTTGGACCAAATGACGCACGCTGCAACATTGCCGAGCTTGAATTCTACGGCCACAAGGGCGAAGGCGACGAGTCGCAGCTCTTTCAGGTGACGAACCTGCCCACCGTCAGCATCCATACCCTGAACGGCGAGATCCCCTACGACAAGGTACACCAGATTGTTTCACAGCTGACCATTATCTCTGACGATGGCTTGCTGTCACAGCCAGGAACGACCCGTGAAAGGGGTAATGCTTCGCGTGGTTTCCCCAAGAAACCCTGGCGCATTAAGTTCGACAAGAAACAGAAAGTGCTCGATGCTCCTGGCAAAGCCAAGAAATGGACGCTCCTCAACAATTATGGCGACAAGACGTTGATGCGCAATCTGCTGGCCTTTGAGCTGAGCCGTCGCTTGGGGATGCCCTACACACCCTATGGAACAGCCGTCGATGTGCTGCTCAATGGCGAGTACAAGGGCTGCTATCAGCTGTGCGATCAGGTGGAGGTGAACAAAAACCGCGTGGATATTGTGGAGATGACGCCCCAGGACAATAGTGGCACGGAGCTCACTGGCGGATATTTCATCGAGATAGATGCTTACGCAGACCAAGAGGCTTCTCATTTCTATTCCTCTAAAGGCAATCCCGTCACTATCAAGTCGCCTGACGAGGACTCCATCACCTCGAAGCAAAAGGTATACATCCGCCAGCGTTTTGACATCATGGAGAGCAGTTGGCGCACCTATCTTGATTTGAATACCTTCCTTCGCCATTTCCTCGTAGGAGAGTTGTCGGGCAACACCGATACCTACTGGAGTGTGTTCATGTATAAGGATCGCAACGACAAGATGTTCTACACAGGCCCCGTTTGGGATTTTGACCTCGCCTTCGAAAATGACGGCCGTACCTATCCCGTCAACAACAAGAGGGACTACATCTATCGCAGTGGCGGCAGCTGTGCTGGCAATATGCAGACCTTCGTGGATAATATTGTGGTGAGGAATGCCAATGCCCGTGCACAACTCTATGAGATTTGGGACGAGGCACGGCAGGGAGGGCTTACTGAGGAAAACATGGTGGCATTCATTGATAGCCTGGAGCAGGCATTGGATCTGTCACAGAAGCTTAATTTCACCCGTTGGCCCATTATGAACAGCTACGTCCACCAGAATCCCGTGCTCTGGGGCAGCTATAAAGCCGAGGTGCAGAACGTGCGCCGTTTTATGAAGGAGCGTATCGCTTGGATGGACAATAAGCTAGGCTACGTCTACACTCCCAACAGTATTGCCGACACGCACATCGACTTCTGTCAGCCTTATCAGGTGTACAACCTGCAGGGCAGGGCATGCGGCGATAGGCTGGAAGGCTTGGCCTCGGGCATTTACGTTGTCCGACAGGGACGTGCGGTCAGGAAAGTGACAATATCAGACAAAAATTAGACCAAACACAATATGCAAGAGAAAATTACCGGCTCTGAAGCGTTGATGCTGGCCTTGAAGGCTGAAGGCGTAGAGACCATCTTCGGCTATCCCGGCGGCAGCATCATGCCTGTATATGATGCCCTCTACGATTATACCCGTGGGCCGAAGAAAGCCTTCGACCACATCCTTGTGCGCCATGAACAGGCTGCTACACATGCTGCTGAGGGCTATGCCCGTGTCAGCGGCAGGGTAGGGGTGGCCATCGTCACCAGCGGTCCAGGTGCAACGAACACGTTGACGGGTGTGGCCGACGCCATGCTCGACTCTACGCCTATCGTCGTCATCGCAGGACAGGTGCCCATCGGTGCGCTGGGAACGGATGCCTTTCAGGAGGTAGACCTCGTCGGCTTGGCGCAGCCCATCTCGAAGTGGAGCTATCAGATACGCCACGCCGAGGATATCGCCTGGGCCGTGAGCCGTGCCTTCTATATTGCACGCAGCGGCAGACCAGGGCCAGTGGTGCTTGACTTCCCCAAGAACGCGCAGGTTGAGACTGTGGAGTTCAAGGCTGAGCATGTCAGCTTTATCCGTTCCTACGTGGCCTATCCGAAGCTGAACGAGGAGGCCGTACAGCAGGCCGCTGAGCTAATTAATTCTGCGAAGAGACCCCTCGCACTCGTGGGACAAGGCGTGGAGTTGGCCGGTGCACAGGAGGAGTTGAAGTCTTTCCTCGAAAAAGCCGACATCCCCGCAGGCCGCACGATGTTGGGCCTGAGTGCATTGCCTTCAAATCATCCGCTCAATGTGGGTATGCTGGGTATGCATGGCAACTACGCCGTCAACCTGAAAGAGCAGGAATGTGATGTGCTCATCGCCATCGGTATGCGTTTCAGCGACCGTGTCACGGGTAATCTGAAGACCTATGCCAAGCAGGCGAAGATTATTCACCTTGATATCGACAAGAGCGAGATAGACAAGAATGTGAAGACCGATGTGGCTGTAGTGGCCGACTGTAAGGAGTCGCTGCCCGCCATCACCGCTCTCTTGGAGAAAACCAGTCATCAGGAGTGGCGCGACTCTTTCCTGCCCCTCAACGAGAAAGAACGTGAGAAGGTGATTGAGCCTGCCATCCACCCGAAGAATGGCCCGTTGCTGATGGGCGAGGTGGTGAATGCCGTAGCTGAGCAGTCGCCTGACGACACCGTGCTTGTCACCGATGTGGGCCAGAATCAGCTCTTTGCCACTCGCTATTTCAAATATCACCACCAGCGCAGCATCTGCACCAGCGGCGGACTTGGTACGATGGGCTATGGAATGCCTGCAGCCATAGGGGCCACCTTTGGTGGAAAGAGGAGAGAGGAGAGAGGAGAGGGGAGTGCACGTACTGTGGTCTGTTTCATGGGCGACGGCGGTTTCCAGATGAATATTCAGGAGCTGGGCACCATCATGGAACAGCAATGTCCTGTGAAGCTCGTCCTGCTGAACAACAACTACTTGGGCAACGTGCGCCAGTGGCAGGATATGTTCTGGCAGCGCCGCAAGTCTTTTACAAAGATGCTCAACCCCTGCTATGAGCTCATCGCTCAGGGCTACGGCATCGCCTACGAGGCTGTCACCGACCGCAAGGATCTGGCGACTGCCGTCAAAAAGATGCTGGCCACCGACGGTCCCTTCATCCTGGAGTGCGCCATTAAGGAGGACGACGATGTGCTGCCCATGACGCCGCCGGGAAAGAATGTCGACGACATGATGTTAGAGTTATAATTATCTGGCTGTTGGTTTTTTCATTTAGCCAATGGCCTATAGCTAATAGCAAGAATTATGGAAGAGAACAAGAAATTATATACTTTGCTGGTCTACTCCGAGAATATCGCCGGTATCCTTAATCAGATAACGGCTGTGTTCACTCGCCGCCAGGTGAATATCGAGAGTCTGAACGTGTCGGCCTCGAGTATTCCTAATGTCCACAAATACACCATCACGGCTTGGAGCGATGAGGACCAGATCATCAAGATTACCAAGCAGATAGAGAAGAAGATCGACGTGGTAAAGGCCAACTACTTCACCGACGACCAGCTGTTCATCCGTGAGTCGGGCCTTTATAAGCTTGCCACCGATGCGGTGTTGCAGAATCCTGAGATCAGCCGCACCATCCGCCGCCACGATGCCAGCATCATTGAGGTGAATCCCACCTATGTCATCGTGATGAAATACGGCATCACCGATGACATCATCTCCCTCTACCGTGCCCTCGATGCCTTTGGCTGCGTCCTGCAGTATACCCGCTCTGGCCGTATCGCCGTTACTCGCGGTATGCAGGAGCAGGTCAGCAACTTCCTTGAGCAACGGGAAAGTGAAAAATAGAAGATTAAAAGAATAAAATAGAAGAACACCAAGAATAGAAGAATAAAAGAGCTGCCGCCATCCTTTACTTATGGGACGGCGGCAGCCTTTTTTGTTATTCTTTTATTCTTCCAATTACATCATTCCGCCCATTCCGGGGTTGCCCATCGGCATAGCGGGCTCCTTCTCGGGTTTGTCGACGATGAGGCACTCGGTGGTGAGGAACATGCCGGCGATGCTGGCAGCGTTCTCCAGAGCTACGCGAGCCACCTTGGCGGGGTCGATGATACCGGCCTTGCGCAGGTCTTCGTACTCGTCGGTGCGGGCATTGTAACCGAAGTCACCCTTACCCTCGCGCACCTTCTGCACGACGACGGCACCCTCGGCGCCACCGTTGACGGCAATCTGGCGCAGCGGCTCCTCGATGGCACGGCAAACGATGTTGATACCGGTCTGCTCGTCGGCGTTGTCGCCCTTCAGCTCGGCCAGCTTCTCCTGAGCACGCACGTAGGTGGTGCCACCGCCGGCAACCACGCCTTCCTCGATGGCGGCGCGAGTAGCACAGAGGGCATCGTCCACGCGATCCTTCTTCTCCTTCATCTCCACCTCGCTGTTGGCACCGACATAGAGCACTGCCACGCCGCCTGCCAATTTGGCAAGACGCTCCTGCAGCTTCTCCTTGTCATAGCTGCTGGTGGTGATTTCAATCTCCTTCTTGATCTGGTTCACGCGGTCCTTGATGGCCTGCTTGTCGCCAGCACCGTTGACGATGGTGGTGTTGTCCTTCGAGACGGTCAGCTTCTCGCAGGTGCCCAGCATCTCGAGCGTAGCCTGCTCCAGCTTCAGACCCTTCTCCTCGCTGATGACGGTGCCGCCAGTCAGCACGGCGATATCCTCGAGCATAGCCTTGCGACGGTCGCCGAAGCCAGGAGCCTTGACGGCGCAAATCTTCAGACCGCCACGCAGACGGTTCACCACGAGAGTGGTAAGTGCCTCAGAGTCAACATCCTCAGCGATGACCAGCAAGGGGCGTCCGCTCTCAGCAGCAGGCTGCAGGATGGGCAGGAAGTCCTTGATG
>JAGAAJ010000026.1 GCA_017615355.1 Prevotella sp. | reverse complement strand
TATCCCACTTACCATTGCCGTTCATGTCGCAATAGGCGCTGAGATAGTAGGTGGCAGGCTTGACGTAGGTGAATGTGGCCTTTCCTGAGGCATCGGCATTGACCTCGCGCACCATCTTGCCTGAGCCGTCAAGCAGTCTCACCACGATTACGGCCGTGCTGTCGGCCGCCTTGATGGGCGTACCGCTGACATTAACGACGAGTGTGCTGAAGTCATCGGGCGAGCTCACCTTCAGTCCCTGCTTGATGGCTTTGTTGCAGAGACCGTAAATATTCTGAGCGGCTGCGGAATCAATCTCAAGGCTGTATTCCGTGGCGGGCTGCCATTCGGTATCGAGTTCATAGATGCGTGGTGACAACTGCCTTATCTCATGCGTCGACCTATACCACACGGAATCTCGCATATAATAGAGATGTACCATCGACGTGTCGCACCTCACCAACGGAACGGCACATTCTATCCGCACCTGTTGTAAGGGTGTGAGTTGTCCTGAAGGATTGATTTTCAACTCCAGAGGCTTGACGGGGTAGATACTGTCGTACCTGTCGCCGCGTTTTTTCTTTTTGTCCTGTTCCTTCTGCCATTTCTCCAGCTCTTTTTGCTGATCCTTGAGCCGCTTGGCGTATGGCACTTTGGGGAGGAATGTCAATGTGTCGGTCTTGTGTTCCAAGGCACCCAAGGTGTCGGTTGCCCAGTAGTTTGCCTGCACCATCAACGTGTCCTGTTGAATGAGCGTCGTGTCGCTGATCCAATAGAAAACGGTGTCCTTCTTTTCAGAGTATTCTGCCACAAGTGCATCATCGGCATTGAAATTCAGGCCCTTGATCTCGGGTAGCGAGTCGTGGCCGTAAGTGAAATAAAATGCCAGTTTCTCAGGCTGAGGACGCTCGGTCTTTAGCAGGAAGCGGTCGGTTTGCGGCTCCTGAAAGGCCAAGAGCGTCACGTCATCAGGCAGGAAATGCGTGTAGGGCTTCCGCAGGATGTTGTCGATATGCAGCGAGTCGCGCCAAATGGTGTCCTGACGGGTGTCTGGCTTCCACGAAGGCACGATGCTGTCTGTGTTCCAGGCGATGAGCTCGCTCTTCTGGCTGAAGACGAAGTTACCATCCGCATCGTTTAGTGCATAGGCTTTGTAACTGCCTGGCGCCACGCCCTTGATGGCGAAGAATCCGCTGCCATTGGTGCGTGACACACGCATCATGGGCTCTGTGCGGAAGACGCTGTCGGGTGCGTCGTAGGGATAAAGTCCAACGAGGATGCCTTTAATGGGCTCTAAGTCCTCAGCGTTCAGCACATAGCCAGCTACTTCGAGTGTGTCGATGTGGTCGCCTGTGGAGAATGAGAATGTATAGTTGCCCATGGGGTTGCCCTCGTTGTTATCCGTGATGGCATCGCTGAAGTCGATGGTATAGGTAGTGTTTTCCTTTAGCGTGTCCTTCAGCTCGATGATGATACGCTTGCCGGCAGCCTTTACATCGGCCTGCTCAATCTGCGGCGGCGACACGATGACCTTCTCCTGCGCGTTCTCTATCTTGATAAACTCGTTGAAGTTGATGATCACTTTCTTCTGCGTCACATCGATACCGCCTTCAGCGGGCGAGGCGCTCACCACGCGGGGCGGTGTGTCGTCGTACCAGCCGCCATCGGGGCTGCCCATGCGGGCGCAGCTAAGAATGAAGAATGAAGAATGAAGAATGCTGCGCACAGCACGCTTCTTGCCATTCTCAATCTTTTATTGGCGGTAGCAAATTCTTGCGTCCCTTCGGTAGCAGGCGACCAGGGGTCGAGCGCTTCATTCTTCATTTTTCATTCTTCATTTAAGTGAAGCAGTTCCTCTATATGCTCGCGGCTATTACTCAAACGCGGCACCTTGTGCTGGCCACCCAACTTGCCCTTAGACTTCAGCCAGTCGTTGAAGAGGCCTGGACGTGCAGTAATGATTTCCAGATGCTGCAATGTGATGTCTTTGTAGCGTTTGGCTTCGTAGTCGCTGTTCACCTCCTGCAGACGGGCATCGAGCAGACGGGCGAAACGTTGTATATCGTCTGGCTGTGTACTGAACTCAATGAGCCATTGGTGGCGGCATTTGGCATTGGCGTCCATAAACACCGGTGCAGCCGTGTATTCCAGCACTTGGGCACCTGTCTGCTGACAGGCGTATGCCAAGCCCTGCTCGGCATTATCGACGATGAGTTCCTCGCCAAAGGCATTGATAAAGCTCTTCGTGCGTCCGCTGATGATGAACTTATAGGGATTGGTGCTGGTGAACTGCACGGTGTCGCCAATCATATATCTCCATAATCCGCACGATGTCGTGATGAGCATGGCATAGTTCTTTCCCGGCTGGACACCCCATAGAGGAACAATGCTTCCTGAGGCCTCACTAGTCCCCGAAGCCCCAGACATCTCCTGGAATTCATAGAAGCAGTCGTAGTCGAGCATCAGCAGCATCGACTTGTCGTTGGGGTCGTTTTGTATGCCGAAGAAGCCCTCGCTGGCATTATAGGTCTCCATATAGTGCATCTTGGGCGAGGTGATGAGCTGCTCATACTGTTGCCTATAAGGCGTAAAGGCTACACCGCCATGAAAGAACACCTCGAGGTTGGGCCATACCTCCTCCAAATGCGTCTTTCCGCTAATCTCCATGACGCGGTTCAACACCGACAGCATCCACGAGGGTACACCTGAGAGGTTGGTGACGTTCTTGTTGATTGCCTCGTGTGCAATACGGTCACGCTTCTCCTCGAAGTCACTCAGCAGCGCCGTCTTCTTCGATGGCACGCGTACGAGGTTGACTAAGGGGTTGATGTTCTCAATGAGGATGGCGCTGAGATCACCAACGAGCGAACCCGGCACGTTGTAGTTGGGCTGATGGCTACCACCGAGGATCAGACCGCGACCGTCGAACATGCGGCTCTGCGGGTTGTTCCTCAAATAGAAAGCCACAACGTCGCTGCCTCCTTTGTAATGCAGACGCTTCAGTCCCTCCTTCGATACGGGAATAAATTTCGACTTGTCGTTGGTCGTTCCGCTCGACTTGGCATACCATTTCACCTTGCCTGGCCAAAGCACATCGGCTTCGCCGTGACGCATGCGGTCAATGCCCTCCTTCAGCTCCTCGTAAGTGTTAACCGGCGTTGAGCTGACGAAGTCGTCATAGGTTTTCATGTCTCCAAAGCGATGATACCGCCCATATTCAGTATCTTTGGCACGATTGATGAGACGCGACAGCACTTGGCGCTGCAGCTCCTCTGCCTCGTTATTATGGCGCTCCAGTTCTTTCCAGCGTGGTGCAAAAAACTTGCGGGCTATTCCTGTTAGGCTCATATCTTTTCTCTGTCTTCTTTATGAATTAGGCTGCAAAGGTAGACGAAAGTTTTGTAATATGCGCAAGTTTTACGTTTTTTAGCAGTCTTCTTCTTGGATAGAAACTAGCTGAATCCCGTCGTCTGTGATGGTAATGAGACGACGACGGTAGAGGTCGCCGATGGCACGCTTGAAGGTTTTCTTCGATACCTGGAAACGGTCGGATATCAATTCGGCAGGCGAGTTGTCGCCTAAGTTGCAGCGCCCGTCGTTCTCGTAGAGGTAGCGCAGCAAGACCTCTGCGAAGTCAAGCGTCTGGCGGCGGCCCGTAGGCTGCAACGTAAGGTCTATCTTGCCGTCCTGCCGCACATGATCGATGTAGGCAGTCAGACGGTCGCCAGAGTGTAACGGCTGGAAAAGCTGGTTGTCGTAGAGCTGGCCTTGGTACTTGTTGTCGACAATTGTCTTGAATCCCAAGTCTGTCTTCTGCCACACCAGACAGTCGCAAGGCTGGCCATGTTTCAGAAGGAGCTGAGCCTCTGCAGGTTGGTCATCGGGCTGCGATGGCATCGCAGTATACGGGACTGTGAGATATTTTTCAACTTTGGCCGTGGCCATAAGGCGGTGGCTGGCCTCATCTATCTTGACATAGACGACATAGCGTTTGCCTCGCTGCATGCGCTGTTTCTGCTCGCGGAACGGGCAGAAGAGATCCTTCATCAGTCCCCAGTTCAGGAAGGCAC
Source organism: Prevotella sp. (assembly GCA_017615355.1). GTDB lineage: Bacteria > Bacteroidota > Bacteroidia > Bacteroidales > Bacteroidaceae > Prevotella. The sequence continues at coordinate 32,498 of JAGAAJ010000026.1, read as the reverse complement.
CATACTGGTTTGTCCACGCCACCTCCAGACACGCAAACTCATTGACCTTTGCAAAGGGTGTCTCAGTAGTGGCGATGATACGCTCCTCCTGATCCAAGTAGACAAATACCTGCACCTCGTCGCCGTCGTGCATCTCAGGTGTCACATAGCGTTTGGGTAGCAGGATATCGCCCGTGGTCTCGTCGCCTTCCAAATAGATGCCAGGATCGGTGTGACGCAGAATCTTTAATGTATTGTAGTCTCCAAGCTTAATCATTTTCTTCTGGGGTATCTTGAACAACTTGGACCTCTGGAGCTTCTGAGGCTGACGAGGTCTCTGGGGTTAATGGAGCCTCTGGAATTTCCAGCAGACCGTCTTTCATGTGAATGGTGCGGTCGGTGATGGTGGCAAGCTGTTCATCGTGTGTGACGATAACGAAGGTCTGGCCGAAGCGGTCGCGAAGGTCGAAGAACAACTGGTGAAGCTCCTGCTTGTTCTGCGTGTCGAGTGAGCCAGACGGCTCATCAGCAAGGATAACGGCAGGATTGTTCATCAATGCACGTGCTACGGCGATGCGCTGCTTCTCACCGCCTGAGAGCTCAGCTGGCTTGTGATGGGCACGGTCGCTCAAACCCATGAATTGCAGCAGCTCCTCAGCACGAGTCTTTGCCTCTTTTTTTGCTGTGCCAGCGATAAACGCCGGAATCATAATGTTCTCTACGGCTGTGAACTCCGGCAACAACTGGTGAAACTGGAAGACAAAGCCCAGATGGCGGTTGCGGAAGTCGCTAAGGGCCTTCTGCGAGAGGGTGGTAGTGTCGATGCCATCGACACACACGGAGCCTGTGTCAGGTTTGTCGAGTGTGCCGATGATTTGTAGCAACGTGGTCTTGCCAGCACCGCTGGGACCTACGATGCTCACAATCTCGCCCTTGTCGATATGCAGATCAATGCCCTTAAGGACTTGCAGCGAGCCGAAGCTCTTGGTGATGTTCTTTACTTCTATCATTTTTTGTGGATAAGTCGTGCGATGGCGTCGTAGATACTGGATTCCTCGCTGTGCTGGGCCTCGGTGAAGCTCATGCGGTCATCCTTGGTGGCGGCGCCGAACTGGTCAGGGAAGATAATCATCAGATTCTTGCCATTGAAGTGCTCCTGCAACTCATCGGGCAGGCGCTCCAATGCATTCTTGTAACTAATGGTACCCTTACGGGCTGTGATGACGACAAACATGTGGTCGTCAGCAATGCGGGAGGCCAGTTGCGGAAGCTCGTTCCAATGGCCCATGGGAGTGTATTCTGCACGCACGCTAGCATGGTGAGTGCCGATGTAAGTACGGATTAGCTCCAGGGATTCTTCGCGTCCATGAAACTGAATGCGACAGTCCAGCTGTCCAGCCAGACGGCACAGGCGCTCCAACCAGCGATGGAAACCCGCCTCAAACTCTGCCCTCGAAGGCACGGCCACCTGTATGCGTCTGAGCGTGTTCAGCGGCTGCACGAAGCGGGTGAGGATAATCTGGCGGTTGAGGCCGTTGTAGAGACTCTGGATGAATTCGCCCCAGAACTTAGGATTGCGGTCGGTATGAACGTGCATGCCCATCACGATTTCCGAACAGGCGAACTCGCGGAAGGCGTGCTTGATGCCATTGGCAATATTTGTAGCCAGACGCACTTGTGTCTGTACTTTCACCTCCGAGGCCGACGCCTGCTCCTGTAACTGTTCCAAGAGCCGCAGCCCCTGTTCGCGTCCGCTAATGGCGTGTTCATCGTCGTAAACCACGTTCAGGGCCACGAGTCCGCGGTTCAGCTCCTCATTGCGCATCAGCAGCGACATGCTAAGCAGTTGCGGTGCGATCTCCGGGTATTTCACACAGATAAGTATCTTCTCATCGTCGCTCGTCGTACCCGACTGACGAAGGTGCGTCCTCTCCTTTACGGTAATGGTCTGTGCAGCACGCTCGGTCATGATGGTAGAGATGATGCAAGTCACGAGTATCATCATCACCACGCCGTTGAGCATGTCGTCGTTGACCAGTTGCAATCTCATGCCCACCATCACCATTGCGATGGCACCGGCGGCATGGGCCGACGTGAGGCCGAACATCATATTGCCGTCGCGCTGAGGCAGACGGAACAGCAGACTGCTGATATATGCAGCCAAGGCTTTGCCGAAGGTACCGATAAAGGCGATGAGCAAGACAATCCATACCACGCCGTCACCCTCCAACATCGTCCTGACATTGATGAGCATACCAACGCCGATGAGGAAATAGGGAATGAAGACCGCGTTGCCAATGAACTCGATGCGGTTCATCAGCGGCGAGGCGTGTGGGATGTATCTGTTAAGGATGAGGCCCGACATAAAGGCGCCGAAAATGCCCTCCAAACCGATGAGCGACGTCAGCGCCGCAGAGAGGAACATCACCGACAGCACATAGATGTACTGCATGACCGAGTCACTATAGCGACGCAAAAAGTAGCGTGTCAGACGAGGGATGACCATCACCGAGCCCACGATGTAGGCGGCTAGCTTTACTAAGAACAGGAGCGAGCCCCATACCCCGTTCATTCCTCCCGATAAGGCATCTCCTTCCTCAGGTGAGAGGGATGCTGAATAGGATGCCGACAGCGCGGCCAGCATGACCAGCGCCAAGAACAAAGAGATCATCGACGAGCCCACGCTCAGGCCTACCGATGGATGGCGCTGCAAGCCATAGCGTCCCACAATGGGATAGGCCACCAACGTGTTTGACGCCATAATGCAGCCCAGAAGGAACGACGTGGCGCTACTGTAGCCCAACACCGTCGTGGCCACAACGTAGGTCAGGCCCAAAGGCACTAAACAGGTGAGCAAACCAAAGATGAGAAAATGGCGCGTGTTCTTCTTCACACTCTCCAAGTCCATCTCCAATCCGGCCAAAAACATGATGTAGTAGAGACCTACCTGTCCGAAAATCTCAAACGACGAACCCCGCTCCAACACGTTCAACCCGAAGGGTCCTACGAGAATACCAGCCAGCACCATACCGATGATATGGGGGATGCGCAGCTTGCCCATGATGATGGGTGCGAGGAGAATGATGAGCAGCACGACGAAGAAAATCATCGTGGGATCCTGTATGAAAGGCTTCGCCAAAAGCAATGTCATCATTTTTCGTGTGCAAAAGTACAAAAATTGTTCGGTTTAGCGTGTCTTTCGCAGATTTTTTATTACTTTTGCAACCGAAACGTAACATTTTTAAACAAAAAAGAACATGAAAGTAGCTATTGTAGGCGCTTCAGGCGCCGTGGGGCAGGAGTTTCTGCGCCTGCTCGATGAGAGGAATTTTCCAATGGATGAACTCGTACTGTTTGGCTCTGAGCGCAGTGCCGGCACAAAATATACCTTCCGCGGAAAGGAGTTGACAGTAAAGCTTCTGCAGCACAATGATGACTTCAAGGACATAGACATTGCCTTCACCAGCGCTGGTGCTGGCACGTCGAAGGAGTTCGCTGCCGACATTACGAAATACGGTTGTGTGATGATTGACAACAGCTCGGCCTTCCGCATGGACGACGACGTGCCCCTCGTGGTGCCTGAGTGCAACGCAGAGGATGCCCTCAACCGTCCGCGTGGTATCATTGCCAACCCCAACTGCACCACGATAATGATGGTGGTAGTCCTGCAGCCGCTTGAGCAGCTCAGTCACATCAAGCGCATCCATGTGGCCAGCTATCAGAGTGCCTCGGGTGCTGGAGCCGCAGCTATGGCCGAGCTGCAGCAGCAGTATAAGGAAATCGTGGAGACCGGCGAGGTGCAGACCATCAAGAAATTCCCGCACCAGCTGGCTTATAACGTCATCCCGCAAATTGACGTCTTCCAGCCCAACGGCTATACGAAGGAAGAGATGAAGATGTTCAACGAGACGCGCAAAATCATGCATACCGATGCGAAGTGCTCGGCTATGTGTGTACGTGTCAGCTCGTTGCGCAGCCATTCTGAGAGTGTATGGATTGAGACGGAGCGCCCGCTCAGCGTGGAGGAGGCCCAGCAGGCTATCGCCAACGCACCTGGCTGCCAGCTCGTCGATGACCCCGCTACCCTCACCTATCCCATGCCGCTCCATACAGCCGGCAAGGATGATGTCTTCGTGGGCCGTGTGCGCAAGGATCTCAGCGACGACAATGGCCTGACATTCTGGCTCTCGGGCGACCAGATCCGTAAGGGCGCTGCGCTGAACGCCGTGCAGATAGGCGAATACCTCATCCGTGTAGGTAACGTAAAGTGATTTTTTATGAAAACGACGAAGACGACATTCTTAGCAAGGCTTGCCGTCATACTGATGCTGGTGGTGGGACCGCGACTGTGCTTGTTGGCACAACAGGCGGGACACACCCTACGCATCAATGTGACGGAGAAAGCCACGGGCGATGCCGTTATCATGGCTACCGTCGAGCTGCTGCCCACCACCATCGTCACTACTACTGACCTTGACGGCCGGGCCACGCTGCCCAACATTCCCGAGGGGCGCTACACCCTGCGTGTGCGCTACGTCGGTATGGAGACCATCGAACAGCAGCTAGTGATGAACAAAGACCTGTCGCTACAGCTTAAGATGGTGTCGTCGTCGTTAGCGCTGAAGGAGGTCACCGTCACGGCCAAGGTGCGTGAGAGCGGTGCCTCTACGGCCAGTATCGTGGGGCGGCAGGCCATCGACCACCTGCAGGCCACCTCGCTGGCCGATGTGATGCAGCTGTTGCCCGGACAGGTGATGGGCAATCACGACCTGACACAGCAGTCCAACCTGCAGCTGCGTACGCTGGTGAACAACAACACGGCGGCCTTCGGCGCCAGCATCGTCGTCGACGGAATGCCTATCTCGAACAACGGACAGATGACGCAGGGCACGTTCTCCAGCACCGCCTTCACGGGTACTGATCTGCGCCAGATCTCGGCTGACAATATTGACAATGTCGAAATCATCCGCGGTATCCCGTCGGCAGAATATGGCGATTTGACCAGCGGTCTCGTCGTCGTGCACTCAAAGGTGGGCCTCACGCCCTTGCAAGTGAAAGCCAAAATCAACCCTGGCCTCCAGAATTTCTCTGTGGGCAAGGGTTTTTCGTTGGGCTCTGCCGGAATCCTTAATGTCAGCGCCGACTACGCCAAGGCCTGGGGTGACCCACGCTACAAGACACGCAGCTACGACCGCTACACCGCCAACGTGGGCTACGGCATCGACTTCTCGAAGAAATGGCACACCGACACGAAGCTGCGCTTCACACAGACGAAGGACTGGACGGGCAATGATCCTGACGCCATCCAGGACGGCACGGAGAAGAAAAACCTTTCCACATCCTTCAGCCTCACCCACAACGGACGCGTACGCCTTGACAAGCCGTTGGCCCGCTCGCTGAAATACACCATAGGCCTGAGCCTTACGCAGGTTAACGACAAGAATACGTCGCTTGTAGGTAACAGCACAGGTCTGCTGCCCATCATTACCGCTATGCAGACGGGCTACTATGAGGTACCCTTCGCCACCTCTATCTATCTCGCCACGGGAAAGACTGAGAGTCGGCCGGGCAACGTCTATGCTAAGCTGACTGACGATTTCTTCCTGCGCAATGGCAAGGCGCTGCAAAACTTCAAGCTGGGCTTCGACTATCATTATGACTGGAACAGCGGCCGTGGCTACTACAACGAGAACGAAGAACTGCCGCTACGCCCCAACTCCGACGGACGTCCCCGTGCCTTCAACGATATTCCCGGCCTGCACCAGATGTCAGCCTTCATTGAAGACCAATTCCTCTACAACTTTAACAGCGTGCAGCGCATGCGTGTAAATCTAGGCTTGCGTTTCACCGCATTGCAGCCCTTTAGCGACGTCAGCACCACGGCGCTGTCGCCGCGTCTGAATGTTTGCATAACGCCTGCCAAGTGGCTCGACATCCGTGTTGGCATCGGTATGAACGCGAAGACGCCAGGCCTCGCTTATCTGTACCCTGACAAGAAATACGAAGACCGTGTGGCCGTGAACTATATGCCGCAGGATGGTTCGCAGCAAATGATGGCCTATCATACCCAGGTATATGAGGTGGAGAAATCGAAGGGACTGAAGAACGCCACGACTACGAAGATTGAGGGCGGCATCGACATCAAGCTGCCTGGAAAGCGCAAGCTCAGCCTGTTGGCCTATCGCGACAAGACACCCAACGGCTTCGGCGCTGCCACCGAATACTTTACCTATACCTCCAACTTCTTCAGCGCCCTGCCGCCGATGGCGGGTGGCCAGTATGACTTCACCACGGGCTATGACCGCCAGGATCTGATCTTCTCGACAACAGGAAAAATAGGTAATACCAATACTACCGTAAACCGTGGCGTCGAGATAGACTTCGACTTAGGCGAGGTGAAGCCTTTGCACACCACCTTCAACGTGAGTGGTGCTTGGAGCGAGACGAAGACATGGAGCACCGATTTGAACGCACAGAGCATCAAGGCCGCCCTCCTGCCTACGGCCTACTCCAGCTATGGTCTGACGCCCGTGAAGGTGGTCTATCCCAGCGGCCTGGACTATTCGCGCTACCGCCGCTTCCTCACTACGCTACGGGCCATCACCCATATCCCACAGCTGCACATGGTGGCCTCGTTTACGGCACAGGCTATCTGGCATAACTCCAACTGGAGCTTCACAGCCGACAAGAATGCCATCGGATACATCACGTCCGACCTCGTCTATCACGAGCTGAGCCAAGGACAGACAGACATTAGCTTCGATGGCGGTCAGGTGAGCGTCAGCGACCTCGCCATCCGTACCACCGACAACGACCCGACGAAGACGCCAGTCACCTGGAACCTGCAGGCACGTCTCACTAAGGAATTAGGCCGCATGGGACAGCTGTCGCTCTATGTGAACAACGCCCTCTTCTACGAGCCGTTCCTGCACAACAATACTACGACCACGTTGACACAGCGCAATACTGGCACGTTCCAGTTTGGTGCAGAGCTGTCGCTCAACCTATAAGTCTCATAAGACCTATAAGCCCCATAAGTTCATAAAACCAAAGAATAATGAAAGCGCTATTATACCTTCCCATTCTGCTGCTTTTTGCATCCTGCGCCGACTTCAGCGATGCCACGAAGGAGATTTCTGCGCGCATCCAGCTGCAGTTGCCTGACGAGCTGGCATCGACGGGTGCCTTGGCCGGACATACTGTGACAATGACCGTCGGCGGCCAGCGTCTGCAGGCCGAGACCGACGCCCAGGGCATCGCTACATTCAGCGACCTCGTGCCCGATATCTATGACATCAGCTGTTCGTGGGAACTCAGCGCCAGCGAATACCAGCAGCTTACGGGCAAGGAGCTGACCGGCGGCACCAGTTGTACCGTCAGCGGCAGCCAGAACACCTGCCTGCTTCAGACCGACGGTCAGACCGTTACGTTGTCTACTTTGCTCAGCATCAACCAGGACATCCTCATCAGCAAGATTTACTACGCCGGCTCGGCCTACGAAGGCACCACACGCGCCTATACCGCCGGCCAGTATATGGAGTTGTACAACCAGAGTGCCACGCCCACCGACGTGAGCGGTCTCTATATCGGATTTACCGAGACCGACAACCCGCAGGCCTACACGCTGGACAACCTGCATGAGGCCTATGCCGACTCCGTGCTGGTGGTGAAGCAGATTTTCCAGATTCCTGCTGACAGCCCCGTTATGATACAGCCAGGCGGTACGCTGCTGATTACCAACTCTGCCGTCGACCACTCCGATGTGTCACAGTTTGAACACAGCCTTTTGGATGCCGACTTCGAGGCGAAGGACAGCCGCGCCCGCATCCAGAACAACCCCGCCACGCCCACGCTGCCTGTCATCTACTGCTCCTACAGCAATATGACGTACATCAACTTCCAGAACACGGGTCTGATGGGTGTCGTCATCTTCCGCACCAACGACGACAACATCAATGACTGGCCGCTGGTCTATCCTTATGGTAAGACTGCAGGTCAACTGTTCAAGTTGTTGCCCAAGCGCTATGTCATCGATGGCGTAGAGTGCCTGTCCAACAAGACGACCACAGGCCCTGAACCCAGCTCGAAGCGTCTCTACTCCGACATCGATGCGGGCTACGTCTATATCAACGCCTCCAACGGCAAGTCGGGCGAGGTGGTCTATCGCCGCACAGTCCGCGTTACCGAGGATGGCCGCAAGATTCTGGCCGACACCAACAACTCGTCTGCCGACTTCCAAGTTTCCACCACTATCAAGCCCCGTGAATACGATGAATAAGAAATATCTGGTCATACTAGTATCACTAGTGAACCTAGTTCCACTAGCCAGCCTGGCGCAGGAGAGCCAGTATCGTTTTCAGGATGCTACGGAGCTGTGGCGTCTGACGGATAATGCCGCGGGCCTGTCGATTGACAACCCCTTCCAGCTAAACCGTGGCTATGCCCACTTCGACCTGAGCCACCGCTCGGGCGACTACCATCGTGTGCAGGATGGCGGGCAACGTAATATGCTGGCCTTCGATACGGAGCGCTATCAGAGCATCGGCAAATATCTCAAGGCCTACGGACGCTTTACCTTTGGCATGGACCGTACGAAGGAGCGTGCTTGGGCCGACATCTGGGACCCCTTCGACGGCTCTCCTTTCTATACGGGCAGCAGCATCAAGGGCAAATATGACACGCAGCTCTTCGACCTTACTGCCGCCATCGGCACGATGCCGATACGCGAGAACGTATGCGGACCGGTAGGGAAGCTGACCTTGGGCGCACGTCTTGACTACAAGGTGGGCGACCAGAGCCGTCTGCGCGACCCTCGCTCACGAAACGAGCTGCTGCAATACCGCGTGACACCCTCGGTAGCCTACACCTTCGGCTATGACGACGACTACACCCTAGGTCTCAGCGGCCACTACGACCGCCGCAAGGAGAAGCTGCCCGGCCTGGTCACCGTGCAGGAAGACCCCAACCTGAAATACTACGTGATGAGCGGTATGGAAGCAGCTACGGGCACCGTTGGCGGCTATAAGGGCTTTTCACGTGAGTGGGTGCGCCACGAACTGGGTGCCGAGCTGAGCTTTGCCATGCGCAAATGGACCATCTATCGCGACGAGTGCCCTTACAACAGCGTGAACACCTTCGGCATTGCACGCGCCACCGAGGATGCCTGGGGACAATACAAATACTCGCCAGGCAAGTACACATCTTATATTTATAGCTTCACCTCGCGGCACCGCATACGTCACAAGGCCCTGTTGCATGAGATTGATTTCGAGGAAAAGACGAGTGAGGGCTCTGCCGACGAGTACCGTCAGACACTCGTTCAGGAACGTGACCCCGAGAAGGGTTACACCAGCTTTCACTACGACACGCAGATGGTGTATAAGAAGCGTTTCCAGCGGCTTCCCTACGACGTCAGCATCCACTATCGCCTGAACCGTGTGGGCGTGGATGACGTGAAGAGCTATGTGGGCCTGGCGGCAGCGTTGCAAGGTGACAACATCCAGCATCTGCTGCACACCTCCGAGCTGGACTGGCAGCGTCTGAGCCTCAGCTTCGAGGGTGGCTACGGCTTCTTCGACGGCCGTCTATGGATAGACGCCACGGCCACTTACAGCCCCTCGACGAAGGCCGACCTGCAGCTGGCCGACGCCACCACCGACTTTGCCCAGCAGGTGCTTGTGCCCGATTTGACGTGGTATGATGCCAACTGGCGCCGCGGACAGCTCAGCGCCAAGTATCTCTTCCCATTGCGTGTAAAAGGCATCAACACCAACGCCTACGTCAAGGCCTACTACGACTGCATACAAACCAACGACGACCGCTCATTGCAGACCGTTGGCATTAGCTTTGGATTGTTCAACTAAACATCTCATATTATGAAAAAAACACTACTCCTTCTTTCCTTATTTCTCATGCAGATGTCGCTGAGCGCTTTCGCTGGTGACGGCACGAAAGAGAATCCCTACACCGTGGCTGAGCTGCTGGCTCAGAAGGAGGTCCTGGCCAATACGGACAAGACCGTATGGGTGAAGGCCGACCTGAAGGGCCTCGGCGAGGAGGGTACCAAGACTGACAATGCCGACGTCGATGGTGTCAAGCAAATGGCTGGTCTCTTTGGCGATGCCACCGGCACGTTTGTAGGCTACAGCTGGCAGATTCTCGGACAGCTCGACATCAACGACCTGACCAACACGAAAGACCTGCTCATCGCCCTGACCTATGGCACGGCAGGCCATCCCTACGGCAACTCAACCTATCCGCAGTACGCCAGCAATGAGGAGCCTACAGATGCCCATTTTTCATTGGCCGAGGTGCACGGAGCCCTGTCGCTGACCATCAAGAATGGCTTCCGCGGCTATCACATCGCCAGCACCTACCAGGTGCCACATGAGCTTGTTGCTGCCAGGGTGGCTTCCAACTATACAGCAACCAAGGGTGCCACCATCAGCTACGGTTATTACGACGGTGCAGAGGAAGGCAAGAGCTATGTCATCAACAAAAACACGGCATTGGTGTTGCTGGCCTACGACGGTACTTACGACTTCGTTCTCTCTGCCGACTACTACGAGCAGATTAACAGCAATAGCCTCAACGGCGGTGAGACGGCCGGCATTAACACCATCCCCATGAAGAATAACCAGCTGCGCTACCACTACCGCTTCGTGGCCGACGGCACGAAGACAGGCTTCGAGCGCAACAGCGACGAGTCAACACAGGTCATCCTAGAGTCAAAGGACGAGGTCTACCTCACCATCAATGGCAACGGCAACCACTTCTTCGGCAACTGGACCTGGGAGACTGAAGACAAGAAATGGATCACTTGGCAGGGTGCGACCATTGCTGACTTCGATACCCACTCTGCTGGTATCAAGGACAATAACCGTGAAACCGTCACCAATAACCATTATTACGACCTGCAGGGCCGCCGCGTGCTGCAGCCCACAAAGGGCCTATACTTCGTGAACGGCAAAAAGAGTATTGTTACTCAATAATAAACGAAAACGAAGACGAAAACGATATGCGGAGTTTATTCATCCTTCTTTGTTCAATCTTCTTTAGCGGAGTAGCCGCGCAGACCGACACGCTGACCGTGCGTATCAAGGGGATGCGATGCGACGAGTGCGCCCACAAGGTGATGACGATTGTGCGACAGCTGCCTGGCATCGAGAGCCTGCGCAGTAATACCGAACGACGCACCACTACCATCGTCTTCGACCGCTCGAAGACCTGCGCCGACAGCATCGAGGCACGCCTGGCAGCCACCGGCCGCTACAAGGCTTCGCCCTACAGCCCCTCGGACACCATCCGTCGAGGCATGGGCCTGCGCATCGACGATATGCATTGCCAGAATTGCGCCAACAAGATTGTGAAGCGACTGGAGCAGATAGAGGGTATCGACAGCCTGTCGCCACACCTTGACAAACATTATGTCTTCATCCGCTACGATGCCAACCGCACCTGCAAGGACGCCATCCGCGAGGCCATCGGCGAGCTGGGTTATACGCCCGTCAACTACTACTCCGACCCGAAGGTGGCCTTTGCCTACTACATCATTCCAAAGGAGCAGGCCACAGAGGAGACCATCGACAAGCTGCTCATTCATAGCGATGCCATCGACGATGCCAATGTCAACGCACGCAACGGCTCCCTGGCCGTCACCTACTTCAAGAACGAGCTCAGCGCCGACCAGCTGCTCGAGGCCGCCCACCAGCTCGGCATTAACGCCGAGGTGCCTGCGCCGCACGAGTGCAAGGAATAGGTAACGAAGACGAAAACGAAAACGAAAACAACCTTTTTATTCACTTAATACTTAACAACATGAAAAAATTCTTTACTTCCGCATTGCTTATGATGCTTGGCGTCATGGGCATGAATGCACAAACCACGCTGATTGACTATCCAACCAGCATGGACGGCATTACCATTAGTGGAACAACCGAGATTTCAACGGTGAAAATCCACATGAACACAGATTCCAAAGACTGCATTAAGCTGGCCAACGGCTACAGCTCAGAGGGTGTGATGAATGATAATTACATCAAGCTCACCGTTGAAGGCGGCTTCAAGGCTGGCGATGTTTTCACTATTAACGGCGCTATCAACAACAAGGACGAAGCGAAGCGTGGCACCGCTGTCATCTTTACAGCTGACGAGGAGGGAAAGACTACCGTAATCCATAAGTTTGACGACTTCATCAACGGACGCCTCGTAGAAAACGACCCTGTTGAACAGAGCTATACCTTAGAGGCCGACTATCCCATCCTCTACATTGGCCGTGACGGAAACACCGCCACTAACCTGATACTTATCAAGGTGGTGCGTCCTGAGCAGCAGACAGCACCCTCGCTCAATGGCAAGCTGGTCATCGGCAAGGTGTTCTACGCAGGCAGCACCCGTCTGAACGGTGCTACGCCTAAGAACTACATGAAGCACCTCTATATCGAGCTGTACAACAACTCAGCTGAGGCTATCGACGTGGCAGGTCTCTACATCGGTATGGCCAACTCTGACGCCGCCGCCAACGCATGGACGGCCGCCGCCATGGCTGCTGAGCATCCTGACAGCGCCGTGGTGAAGCAGATATTCCAGATTCCTGCCAGCGCTCCCGTTTTGGTGGAGGCAGGCAAGAGCGTCGTGATCACCAACTGCGCCATCGACCACAGCGAGATTGCAGAAGGCAACGTTAACCTGAGCGATGCTGACTTCGAGGTGAAGAGTGCGAATGCTGGTTTCAGCGACCACAGCGAGAGTGTGCCCGAACTGCCTATCATCAAGACCTTCGGCACCACCGACTTCATCAACTTCCTGAATCCCGGTCCTGTGGGCATCGTACTGCTGCCTGCCGATACCGACATTGACAACTGTCCTGCCACCTACCCCAAGGGAAAGACCTCTGGAAACACCTACACAATCGTGCCTATGAAGAATAGCATCGACTGCGTTGACATCGTGAAGCAGAAGACTCCGAGTGCTGATGACAAGCGCTTTGCTGAGGCCTACGACGCAGGTTTCACCTGCACAGCCGACCCCGGCACCTACAACTGTCAGGCTGTGGCCCGCAAGGTAGCCAGCGTGGAAGGTGGCCGCAACGTGCTCAAAGACACCAACAACTCAACCGATGACTTCGAGGTGCTCAGCAACGTCGAGCCTCGCGTCTATGGCGAAGGTGTCGTCACAGGCATCCAGACCGTCAACACCTCGACTGTTGAGAACAACGGCATCTTCAACCTCCAGGGCCAGCGCATGAACAGCGTGCAGAAGGGTCTCTACATCATCAACGGCAAAAAGGTCGTGATTAAGTAATCTTTTTCGCACCACATTATTATATTTTGGAGGCTCCGCAGTTTTTTCCGGAGCCTCCAAATTTTGCTCAGGAGCCTCTTTATTCTGCTGAAGAGGCTCTTTATTTTCGCTCTAGTGCAGACAAGAGTAGAGGGCAGCCATCTGGCGGGCGGCATCGCTGTTCTCGAAGCGGCGGATGTATTGGCGGCTGCGGTCGATGCGCTGCTGGCGGTCGGGGGCACCATAGAGCACCTGCTTGAGGGCATGGGCCATCGCCTCGGGATCGTCGGGCGAGACGTAGAGGCTGTCGGGTCCGCCTGCTTCCTCAAGGCACGAGCCGGTGCAGGCCACGACGGGCAGGCCCTGGCTGATGGCCTCGATGATGGGGATGCCGAAACCCTCGTAGCGTGAGGGATAGACGAAGCAGTCGGCCATGCGGTAGAGGGCAGGCAGGTCGTCATCGGGCACGTTGTGCAGCATCTGTACGCGGCTGTGCATACGATGCTCTAGGACGTACTCGTGCACGCGGTCGCTGTAGGATGTCTGCCGTCCCACGATGACCAGCGAGACGTCGTCCGGCAGGTGGTGCAGCGCCTGGATGGCCAGGAGCACGTTCTTGCGCTCCTCTATCGAGCCTACGCAAAGGATGTAGCGGTCGGGCAGCACGTATTTGTCGCGCACGGCCCACATCTTCGCGGCATCAGGCTCCTCGGAGAAACGAGGCGAGCAGCTCTGGTAGATGACGTCGACGCGCTTGGGGTCAACTTCGCCCAACTCGCAGACGTCACGCTTGGTGCACTCGCTGATGGCCACGATGCGGTCGGCCTCCTTCAGGGTGTTGAAGAATTTCTTGGTGTAGATCTTCACGTCGGTACGGTTGTAATACTCCGGATGCCGCATGAAGATGAGGTCGTGGATGGTGACGACGGTGCGGATGCCGGCCTTGCTGATGCCTACGGGCAGCTCGCCCGAGAGACCGTGATAAACGCCCACGCCGTCTTTCAGCAGCTGCTTGACAATGCCGTGCGATCGCCACAGGGCCTTGCCGATGGCGGTGGGTGCATGGCGCGGATAGCAGAACGTGACGTTGGGCCGTCCCACAATCTGCGAGCGCAGCTGTGTGATGCCGTTGTCAGGAGCGTAGAGGCGCAGGTCGAAGGCGTCGAGCGCCGACAGGTCGTTCACCAGCGTGCGTCCATAATTGCCGAGGCCCGTGCCGTTGCGTACGATACGCTTTGCATCGAAGCCGATAATCATCCTATCTTCCATAATTGGCTGCAAAATTAAGAAATAATTATGAATTATGAATTATTTCGTACCTTTGGCTTCGCCGAAGGTACTTTCGCTCGGAAAAGCAAAAGAAAATCGATTTTCTTTTGCTATTCTCTCGCTTATTCGTACCTTTGCACACGAAAACTGATTTGAATGAAAACATTTGTCATACATCCCGACAGGCTGAAGGAGCGCGGTGAACACATCGACCGCATGATGAAAAGGCTGGGGATGGACTATGAGTTCGTCAACGAAGGCCATGACGAACAGCATATTCAGGCCTTGATCGACCAATACATGAAGGATGGGCGTGAAGAGCTGCATCGCCGGATTCCACGGACGCTATGTACTGTGTCGCACTTTCTGGCCTACGAGCGTATTGTGGCCGAAGGGCTTGAGGGAGCCTTGGTGCTGGAGGATGACATTGCCCTCAATGAGGGCTTCTTGCCTCGTTTCGAGCAAAGCCTGAAGGAATATCGTGAGCACTATGCCGACAGAAGCATCTTCATCTCCTACGAAGACAGCGCCCTGCGCTTCGTTCCGCGCAGTCAGCGGGAGAAGGGCCGGATGCTCTATCCTGCCAAGAAAGGCCGTATGGCTGGGTGCTACTTCATCAACTTCAAGGCTGCGAAAGCCATTGTAGAACAGCTGAAAGTGGAACGCTGTGACCTGGCCATCGACTGGTATCACAACGACCTCATCGACAAAGGCCTGTTGGAGTGTCTCTGGTGTCAGCCCACGATTGCTACGCAGGGCACGTTCTCCGGCGCTTTCCACTCATCGCTGGTCAGCGACGGGCGTTTCGTCCGCTTGCGCTGGCTGTTTAAGAAGAACTATAAAAAACTGCTTTATTGGCTAAGGTAAATACGTTAATTGACTATGATTAAGACTGCTGTGATAATGGCTGCCGGTATGGGAACACGCTTCGGCAGTATGACTGAGGAAAGGCCCAAGGGTTTCATCGAGGCCGGCGGAAAGGCAATGGTGGTACGCTCCATCGAGACGCTGATTGACTGCGGCATCGAGCGCATCATCATCGGTACGGGCTATCTGCGTGAGGCCTACGAGCAACTGGCTGCGAAATACCCGCAGATAGAGTGCTGCTTCAGCCCGCGCTATGCCGAGACCAACAGTATGTACACACTCTATAACTGTCGCGAGGTCATCGGCAGCGATGATTTCCTGCTCCTTGAAAGCGACCTTGTGTTCGAGCGCCGTGCCATCTCCAGCCTCATCGAGTGCCCGCAGCCCGACGTGATGCTCATCACACCCGTCACGAAATTCCAGGACCAATACTACGTGGAGCGCAATGCCGAGGGCGTGCTCACCAACTGCTCCGTCAACAAGGAGGAGGTCGATGCCAGCGGCGAGCTCGTCGGCATCCACAAGCTCTCGAACGCCTTCTATAAAAAGATGTGTGAGGACTATGCCCTTAAGGTGGCCGACAAGCCGAAGCTGGGCTATGAGTATGAGCTGCTGAGCATGTCGCGTGAGATTTCGCCCGTCTATGTGCTCTGCGAGGAAGGCCTGAAGTGGTATGAGATAGACGACATCGACGACCTCCGCTTCGCCGAAGAGCACATCCTGCCGTTTCTTTGATAACTATGAACTATGAACTATAATGTAAGGCAGTTGCAACGACGCATCCTCGGCAACCTCCTGGCTGTCGACAAGGTATGTCGTGAGCACTCCCTACATTATTATATCTACGACGGTACGATGCTGGGTGCTGTCCGCCACAAGGGCTTTATCCCCTGGGACGACGACCTCGACATCGCAATGCCGCGTGAGGACTACGAGACCTTTATCACCTACGCCAACGAATGGCTGGAGGAGCCCTATGAGTTTGTGAGCTACGAGACCGACTCCACCTATCCGTTGCCCTTCGGCAAGGTGCAGGATGCCAGCACCACACTCATCGAGCGCCCTCACCTGCCCTATCTCGGCGGACTCTACATTGACGTCTTTCCTATCGACGGCGTGCCCTCGAATGCCCTGCTGCGACGGATTCATCTGGTGCGCTACGACGTGCTGAAGAAACTGGTCTACATGGCCTACCGCGACCCCTACCGTCACGGCCACGGCCCTTCCAGCTGGCTGCCGCTGCTATGTCGCAAGGTCATCGGCCAACAGCGTCTGCAAAGGGCGACACGCCGACTGCTGCGCAAATATCCCTTCAGCAAAAGCGAAAAGGTATGCGTCTTCGACGACGGATTCAAGGGCGTCATCGACAAGCAGGTATTGGGCCAGCCTTCGCCCGTCGTGTTTGAGGAACATGAGGTGATGGGCGTGGAACATGCCGATGCCTATCTCAGTCACATGTATGGCGACTATATGACCATTCCTCCCCACGACGACCAGAAGCAGCACGGCTTCCATTACGTTGACTTCAACCAGGCTTATCACGACAATCATCATGCAAAGCAACTCCTGTGACATGAAAGAGGTGTGGGCAGTTGAGACCGACCTGCTGGTGCAGCTGCTTGACGTCTGCAAGAAGCACAACCTGCGTGTGTGGGTGGCCGACGGAACGTTGCTCGGCGCCGTTCGCCATAAGGGTTTCATTCCCTGGGACAACGACATCGACGTGTGTATGTTGCGCGACGACTACGACCGGTTGCTGCAGATTGGGTCCGACGCTTTCAAGCATCCCTACTTCCTGCAGTCGCCCTATACCGACAAGCGCTATTATCACGGTCATGCACAGCTGCGCAACAGCGAGACGGCTGCCATACGTCCCTCCGACTCACACCGGCCTTTCAATCAGGGCATCTTCATCGACATCTTCCCTTTAGATGCCGTGCCCGAGAATATGGAACAGCGCCAGCATGTGATGCGTCGCGTGAGGAAGGTGACGCGATTCCTTCATGCCTACGACACACCCATCCTCCTCTCTGGTCGCATCGGACTCGTCTTCAGGAAGTGGAAATGCCGTTGGCAGGTATGGCGCAAGGGTTGGCAAAACATCTATAGCGAGGTGGATGATGTGCTGCGTGCCACCAATCTTGAGCAAAGTAAAAACGTAGCCGAGATCAGTTTCAGCGGCTACGACTTCCTCCTCGACAAGCACATCTTCGACGAAACGGTAATGCTGCCCTTCGAGCATATCGAGGTACCTGCTCCGAAGGACTACGACGGCTTTTTGCGCGCCGTCTATGGCGACAACTATATGACGCCCATCCAGACGGGTACTGCCCACGATGACGTACTCTTCGACACCACACGCAGCTATCGCGAGCTCATGCCGCAGGCCCGTCGCCTCTATCGTCGGAAGCAACTGCGAAAACTTTTTGGATTGAAGAGAAAAAATTAGTTCTTGACAGGAATGAAGATTGTAGTAGACGAGAAGTATCAGCACCTGACGGACACCATTGCCCGCCTGCCCCAAAGGATGGACGAGGGCGAAGGCGAGGTGGTCTACGACAGCCGCAATCGCGTGGTACGCTTTACCGTCGACGGCCTGTCGCTGATGGTGAAACGCTTCAAGCGTGTCAACGCCGTGCAGCAGGTGGTCTACACTTTCTTCCGCAAGACGAAGGCCGAGCGAGCCTTCCTCTTTGCCAGCGAGTTCCTCAAGCGCGGCATCGATACGCCGCAGCCCGTGGCCTATATGGAGGAGCGCCATCATGGCCTCTTTACTACGGGCTATTTCGTCAGCCTGGAGACACCTGGCACCGAGACATCTCTTTTATTGCGCGAGGTGCAGGACTATCCCCGTGACCTGGCTGAGGCCGTTGCCCGTCAGGTCGTGCTGATGCATAGCAAGGGCATTCTGCATGGCGACCTCAACCTCTCGAATTTCTTAGTAAAGCCTACCCCCGACCTCTCCCCACGGGAGGGGAGAACAGCCTACAGCTTCACCATGATTGACACCAACCGCTCGCACTTCTGCGACGGTTATCCCTCTGACAGCGAGTGCCTGAAGAACATGGTGCGCCTCACCCATCGTCGCGACCTCTACGAGGATCTCGTCCGTCGCTACGCCCTCCTGCGCGGCTGGGATGCCGACGAAACAGCCAGTCGCTGCCTCGCCCTTCTCACCCGTTTCGAGCATCGCAAGCTGAAACTTTAACCCCTTCTTGATTCAGAAGTTCACGCCGACGTTGACAAAGAAGGAGCCGGTGCGGGCTGTGTCGAAATAGTCTTGGCTGATGTTGCTAAGTCCCAGGTCGTAGCCCATCTCGGCATAGAGGTTGGCATATTGCAGGCCGCAGCCAACGCGGAAACCGGCATCGAAGCGTTCAAAGCCCTCGTCGTCGAAGGTGCTATAGGCCTGGCGCTGGTTGAAGTCCTTGATCTTGCCGCCCACGCCTGCGGAGCCATAGACTCCGAGGAAGGGCTGCAGGGTGGTGACAGGGTCGAGGGGTGTCATCACCTTCAACACGAAGGGCACCTCAAGATAGTTGAGACCATAGGTAAAGGAGCGACCGCCGCAGTTGCCCTTGCCACCCTTCTCGCTATAGAGCAGGCCCGTCTCCACATAGACGGGAGCCATCGGAGCCACTTGGAAGCCAGCCACGAAGCCGAGGTTCACGCCGGCCTTTGCCGAGCCGCCGTCAAGGTAGGGGTCGTCGGTGCGCACATTGCTGACGTTGAAGCCTAAGCGCAGACCGTAGTAGGTATCGGTATGCGAGCGGCGATAGCTGTTGCGATAGCCATAGTCGCTTCTGTAGGCATGACGGGGTTGTGGAGCAGGACGGCCGTAGCGTCTTGCCGGATATTGTGCCATTGCTGTGGAGAATGTCAGCAAGGCCAGCAGGGAAATAATCATTGTTCTTTTCATCGTCGTATGTTTTTATTGGTTTACGATGCAAAGATACACGCTTCCCCTTGGCAGGAAAAAGGAAAAACCCTAAAACGTGATGGAGTTTTCCCTAAAGATGATGTCAGCGTGTGACGTCGTAGCGGAAATCGCTGAAGACGACATGCCCTGGGTTCTTACTCGTAGCATAGCTGTAGACGCCGATGCGCGAGCCTTTCCAATAGCCCATGCGCAGGGCGAAGGGATGGCCGATGGGTTGGAATTCGCTGCCGTCGAGGCTCACGGAGAACAGGTGCTGGTTGTTGCGGCTGTCGATGGTGACACGCAGATATACGGCATTGCTCTCTATGGTGCTTATCAGCTGCGGCTGGTTGTCGTCCTCGAAATAGAAATAGCGCTGCCCGTTCTGCTGGCATACGCCCACGCCCATGAATTGCTTGCCCATGCAGAGCAGGCCGACATGGTCACCCTCATTCATCTGCGAGACATCCATGCGGACGGTGGCCTCGCTCTCATAGCCTACGGTCTTCTGCGTCAGCATGTTGCGACTGTCTTTCATCGTGGCGGCAGGGAGGATGCGGAAAGAGAGGCCTGAGGGGAGAAGGCTCCAGGCAGAGTCGACGGGGTTGTGGTTCCATTGCCACGAGAGAGGAAGGCCCGACGAGGATAACTCATCGGCGCTGGTGACAGGGCAGGGAGATGTCCACACGGCCACAGGCTCGCCGATACCGTTGCCGTCGATGTCGACACCTATCAGGGGCCAGTCGTCAACCCAGCGGGCAGGCTGCAGATGGACGACACGACCGTTGGGATGCGCCTCCTGAAAATGGAAGAACCACCACGTGCCATCGGGCGTGTCGACAAGGGCGCCCTGATGCGGGCCGTTGATGCTGGTAGAGCCTTGCTCCAAGACGACGCGACGCTCGTAGGGACCGTAGACATTACGTGAGCGCAGCACCGTCTGCCACCCTGTGCCCACGCCGCCCTCGGGAATGATAAGGTAGTAATAGCCGTTGCGCTTGAGGAATTTCGTGCCCTCGGCCACAGGACCCGTATAGACGGTGACGCCGTCGTCGAGCAGCGTCTTGCCGTCGGGCGTCATGCGATGCACGATGATGGGGCCAGCCCCCCATTGGCTTCGTCCGAGATAGGCCTGCCCGTCTTCGTCCCAGAAGGGACACGGGTCTTCCCATTTCTCCACAGCCTTGAGACAATGCAAGGGGCTCCACGGGCCGTGAGGGTCAGCAGCCGTCGACATGAAGAGACCTTCGTCGGGCGTGCAGAAATAGACGTAGTAGAGGCCGTCGTGATAGCGGATGGTCGGAGCCCATGAGCCGCCGCCGTAGTGGCCGTTCTCGTCCCAACCGGGCAGGTCGAAACGGTCGTAAATCTGACTGATGATGTGCCAGTTCACAAGATCATGGCTTTCGAGCACCTGCATACCCATGAAATGAAAGTCAGAGGCCACCATGTAGTATTTGTTGTCGACGCGAATAACGTCGGGATCGCTGTAGTCGGCATTGAGCACGGGGTTTTTGTACGTGCCGTTGTGCTGGTCGCCCCAGTCGAGAAGGCGCTGCTCCGACGGAAGAACCGCCGGACACGCTGAGCGCTGAGGACGCTGTGCATGCAGCGAAATGACGGCAAGGAGTGCCGCGATGGTCAGGAGGAAAATCTTTTTCATGCTGCAAAGATAATCATTTTTCCCGTTTTTCTTCGTCAAGTCGGAAAAAAACTGTAACTTCGCAGCCATGAAGAGGAATTATTGTTTTATCCTGACATTGCTGCTGTTGAGTATGGCGGCAATGGCGCGAAACTATAACATTGTTGACTTCGGTGCGAAGAGCGACACCACCATGTTGAGCACGCAGGCCATACAAGCGGCCATCGACCAATGCTCGAAGGAGGGTGGCGGTCGAGTGGTCGTGCCTGCAGGCATGTTCAAGACGGGCACACTGGTGCTGAAGAGTCACGTCGACCTGCACCTGGAGACGGGCGCCACGCTCTATGGCAGCACCCGATTGGAGGACTACACGCCGCTGAAGCCTGCCTATGTGTCGCTTCGTACTCAGGGCGAGACCGTGCAGCTCATCTATGCCGACCGTGTCAGCAATGTAAGCATTACAGGCCTCGGCACCATCGACGGGCGAGGCTCGGCCTTTAAGAAGCTTTCGTGGAATGACGAGGGCATCACCCGCCCGCATCTGCTGCGTTTCATTGAGTGCGAGGATGTTACCGTCAGCGACGTCACCCTTCGCAACAGCGGCTGCTGGATGCAGCACTACCTGGCCTGTGACCGTCTGCGCATCAGCGGCATCAAAATCTTCAACCGCAACAACTATAATAATGACGCCCTCGACCTCGACGGCTGTCACGACGTGGTGGTGACCGACGTCATTGCCGACAGCGACGACGACGGCATCACCCTGAAATCGACCTCACCGCGCCTGTGCGAGAACATCGTCATACAGAATTGCATCGTCAGCAGCCATTGCAACGCCATCAAGCTGGGCACAGAGACGAATGGCGGCTTCCGCAACATCAACATCGCCAACTGCGTGGTGCATCCGTCGGAAGACCAGTCGAGCCAGTTCTTCGGCGACCCGTCGAAACGCGGCACGTCGGTCATCTCATTGGAGATTACTGACGGCGGAACGATGGAGAATGTACACGTGAGCAACATCGTGGCCGAGGGCACCGAGTCGCCTATCTTCATCCGTCTGGGCAATCGCGCCAGGGGCTACGCCAAGGATATTCCCGTGACGAAGGTGGGGACGATTCGTGGCCTTCACCTCTCCAATATCACGGTAAACGGCGCAGGACAGACGGGCTGCAGCATCACCGGCCTGCCCGGTCATCCCGTGGAGGACATCTGGCTTTCGGGCATCACCATCCATCAGCAAGGCGGTAGCGGTGAGGTGGCTACTCCTGCAGACGAGAAGGAGAAGGACTATCCGGAAGCTACGATGTGGGGTGTGCTGCCTGCCAAGGGTTTCTTCGTGCGTCATGCCCGCCACGTCACCTTCAGCAACATCAACATTACCACACAGCAGCCTGATGCCCGTCCTGACTTTGTACAAGAGGATGTGTTTTAATCCATAAAAAACCAGGAGCTTTGAATCGACAAATACAAAAAAACAGAAACCATGAATAAAAGACTTTATCTCCTCATTCTCGTCTGCTGCGGCATGTTTGCCACCCGTTCCCATGCCCAGCTCCAGACGAATGCTGGCATCCAGTACCTGCAATGTATGCAGAAAGACGTGTCGACGGATTTCTACGACCTGTCGAACACCTATTTCCTTGCCGACTCGCTCGCCTCGTTTGATGCGGCGAAGGGTGAAGGACTGGTCAACTGGAAACGCTACCGTCTGTCGCCCCGTCAGGCATTCAACCTCAACGGCTACTGGCCTGTCAAGATGCAGATGCTCGACTTCCCCGATGCGGCCTACGACAACGACCCCAACCTGCGCATTTCCATCGAGTTCATATCGCCCAAGGCTGCCCGCATCCGTTTGCTGACAACGCCCATCGTGCCGAAGAATACGGATGCCGATGACCCGATGTTTTGCGATGCATTTAAGGCCTCAGTCAGTTCCTCAGAACGGAGGGGAGACGTGAAACCAATCCAAACAGACAAGTCCATTACCTACAAGACAGAAAACGGCAGCATCGAGATTCAGCGATTCCCCTTCCGCTTGGTGCTGAAGGATGCAAAGGGCCGCATACTCACCCAGACACGCCACCTCATCGACAACGACTCCACGCAGGTGAAGCTGCTGCCGTTCTCGTTCATCAAGCGCGGCAGCGACAACTCGCGCAGCGTCAATCCCGTGTTCCTGCTCTCGCCAGGTGAGCGCATCTACGGCTGCGGCGAGTCGTTCACATCTTTAAATAAGGTAGGCCAGAAGGTGCACCTCAGCGTCACCGACCCGCAAGGCCCTGAGACCGACGGCATGTACAAGCCCGTGCCCTTCTACTTCTCCAATCGCGGCTATGGCATCTTCATGCACACCTCGGCACCCGTCACCGCCGACTTCGGAGCTTCCTACATCGGTGCCCAGCGGCTCTTCATGGCCGACGAACAGATAGACCTCTTCGTGTTCTTTGGCTCTCCCAAGGAAATCCTCGATGAGTACACCAACGTCACAGGCAAGAGTCCCATGCCGCCACTCTGGAGCTTTGGCACGTGGATGAGCCGCATCACCTATTTCTCGCAGCAGGAAGGCCTCGACATTGCCAAGAAGCTGCGCCAGCACAAGATTCCCAGCGATGTCATCCACTTCGACACGGGCTGGTTCGGCATTGACTGGCAATGCGACTATGAGTTTGCCAAAGACCGTTTCGAAGACCCCGTAGGCATGTTGAAGCAACTGGCCGACGACGGTTTCCACACCTGCCTGTGGCAATTGCCCTACTTCACGCCAAAGAACCGTTTCTTCAATGAGATCGTAGAAAACAATCTGCATATCAGGAACGCCGCAGGTGGAATGCCCGTCGAGGATGCCATTCTCGATTTCTCCAATCCCGAGACGGTGAGCTGGTATCAGTCGAAGATTACGAATCTGCTGAAACAGGGTGTCTCGACCATCAAGTGCGACTTCGGCGAGGCGGCTCCCTACAACGGACTCTATCACAGCGGCCTTGGCGGTCTCTACGAGCATAACCTCTATCCGTTGCGCTACAACAAGGCTCTCTGGGAGGCTGTAGAGCGGCAGTATCCTGGCGAGGGCATCATCTGGGCTCGCTCTGCCTGGGCCGGTTCCCAGCGTTATGCCCTGCATTGGGGTGGCGATGCAGCCACCAACAACATCGGTATGCTGGGCGACCTGCGTGGCGGTCTCTCCTTCGGTCTCAGCGGTTTCTCCTTCTGGAGCCACGATATGGGCGGCTTTGTCACGGCTTCGCCCGAGGATATCTACCGCCGTTGGCTGCCCTTCGGTTTCCTGTCGAGCCACACCCGTGCCCACGGCGCACCTCCCACCGAACCCTGGCTTATCTCAGAATCGTTTACCAAGGCCTTCCGTGAGTGTGCCGAGATGAAATACAAGCTCATGCCCTATGTCTATGCCCAGGCCAAGGACTGCTCGGAGCGCGGCCTGCCCATGGTGCGTGCCCTGTTCGTGGAGTTCCCCGACGATCCGGGTGCCTGGCTCGTAGAGGATGAGTATATGTTCGGCTCGCAGATGCTCGTAGCTCCCCTCTTGGAGAGTGGCAACAGCCGTATGGTCTATCTGCCACAGGGTAAGTGGATAGATTATCAAAATGGCAAGGTCTACGACGGCGGCTATCAGACGCTGACGGCAGGCCGTATTCCCGCCATCATCCTCGTCCGCGACGGCAGCATCATTCCTCATGCCCCCTTGGCTCAGCGCACCGACCAGATTCAATGGGACAAGGTGGAACTGAAAACCTACCGTGCAGCTGCCAATCAATGTACCGGCCTCCTCTTCAAGCCTGGCGACAAAGCGGTACAGGAAGTAAGGAAATAGACATCGTCTCTACTTCCATGCAGGGAGATGCAAGGTCCGCATGGCGTTGAGGACGGCGAGGACGGTGACACCCACGTCGGCGAAGACGGCCATCCACATCGTAGCCAGCCCGATGACGGCCAACAGCAGTACGGCCACCTTCACGCCGATGGCCAGCCACACGTTCTGACGAGCTATTTGCAGCGTGCGACGTGCCAAGCGGATGGCCAGCGACAGCTTTGAGGGCTTGTCGTCCATCAGCACCACATCGGCAGCCTCGATGGCGGCATCGCTGCCCATGGCTCCCATCGCAATGCCCACGTCGGCCAAAGCCAATACGGGTGCATCGTTGATGCCGTCGCCGACGAAGGCTATTTTAGAGGTGAGAGGTGAGTGGTGAGAGGTGAGAGTAGTCTTTTTCATCAGCTCGACCTTATCGGCAGGAAGCAGCTCGGCGTGCCATTCGTCGATGCCCAGGTGCTCAGCCACGTTCTGTGCCACCTCATGGCGGTCGCCCGTCAGCATCACCGTGCGGCTGACGCCCAGGCGGTGCAATTCGTCAATGGTCTCGCGGCTGTCGTCCTTGATGCGGTCGT
This sequence comes from Prevotella sp., assembly GCA_017615355.1. Lineage (GTDB taxonomy): Bacteria > Bacteroidota > Bacteroidia > Bacteroidales > Bacteroidaceae > Prevotella. The sequence continues at coordinate 7,137 of JAGAAJ010000026.1, read as the reverse complement.
TGATGACGATATGGCCGGCATAGTCGCCATCAATAGCTACATGGATGATAGTACCCACATGATGGCAGTCGTGCCAATGGGCGCCTGCGGCATCCATCAGTTTGGTATTGCCCACACACACCTCCTTATTATTCACATGCGCGCGAATGCCCTGACCGGCAATCTCCTCGACGTCGGTCACGCTGCAGCCATCGGTATTCTCCTCTGGGAAGGCCGCACGCAGGGCTGCGCCGATGGGGTGCGTGCTGTAGTGCTCCACATGAGCGGCGAGATGGAGGAGCTGATGCTCGTCGCAGCTGTCGGGATGTACGGCAGTGACGGCAAAAACGCCCTCGGTCAGCGTGCCCGTCTTGTCAAACACCACGGTGTCCACCTGCGCCAGCGTATCGATGTAGTTGGCGCCCTTGATGAGGATGCCCTTCCGGGAAGCACCACCAATGCCGCCGAAGAACGTCAGCGGCACGCTGATGACCAGCGCACACGGGCACGACACCACGAGGAACAAGAGGGCGCGATAGGCCCAGGTGGAGAAGGAGGTGAGGGGTGAGAGCTGGGAGGTGAGATAGATGATGAACGGCGGAAGGATGGCGATGAGCAAGGCCAACACGACAACGACGGGTGTGTAGATGCGGGCGAAACGGGTGATGAAGGTCTCGCTCTTCGACTTATGCTCGCTGGCGTCCTCCACCAGACTGATAATCTTTGAGACGGTGCTCTGGCCGAAGGTCTTGGTGGTCCTTACACGCACCACACCACTCAGGTTGATGCAGCCCGACAACACCTCGTCGCCCTCGAAGACCTCGCGGGGCACGCTCTCACCCGTCAGCGCCACTGTGTTCAGCGATGTGCTTCCATCGATGATGACACCATCCAAGGGCACCTTCTCGCCTGGTCGCACGATGATGATGGAACCGACAGCCACCTCGTCGGGGCTGACCGTCATTTCTCTCTCCTCTTTCCTCTCTCCTCTTTCCTCTATAATCATATCTCTTTCCTCTTTCCTCTCTCCTCTCTCCTCTATAATCAGTGTCGCTACATCCGGTCTGATGTCCATGAGGTGTGCGATGCTCTGGCGGCTCTTCCCCTCGGCGTAGCCCTCGAAGAGCTCGCCCACCTGGAAAAACAGCATGACGAAGACGGCCTCAGCCATCTGCGGCTCAGCATCAGGCAGGAAACCGATGGCGAGCGCACCGATGGTGGCTACCGACATCAGGAAATGCTCGTTGAACCAGTCGCCATGCATGATGCCTTCGGCGGCCTCATGAAGTGTCTCATGACCGGCAACGAGATAGGGGACAAGATAGACGAGCAATAGCTGCCATGTGGTCAGCGTCGTGTTTTTCTCGATGATCATTGCTGCCACCAGCAGCACAGCCGTAGCGACAATCAGGAGAATCTGACTGCGCAGGCTGTGTTCTTCGTGCTCGTGATGATGTTCGTGCTCGTGATGATGCTCGTGAGCGCAGTGCTCACAATGCTCATGTTCGTGTGTGTGCTCATGTGTGTGTGCCATTGCTTTTCCTTTCTTTTCGTTTTTCTGCGTGCAAAGGTACGCACTTCATCTTGCAACCTGGTTGCAAAGTATGTCCTTGAAGTAAAAAAACCCCGAAATTGGGGGCTTATCGTTGTGTGTGGTCTTACAGGAACTGGGTCATGTACACGGGGAGTAACAATGTTTCCATGTCCCTCTTCAAATCTTTTGTGTATATGAGGTAACGTCTTTCAACAACGTGAGAATACTTCTCGCAAAAAACATCCAACGACTTATGAGTCTTGTAACCAGAAGACTTGACTTCTATCGGGTGAAGCTTGGCACCTCGTGACAACAGAAAGTCTACCTCATAATTGTGGGTCTCATCCTTGGGCCAGGTATAATAGAATAGTTTGTTGCCAGACGCGGCAAGCATCTGTGCAATGATGTTCTCATAGACGTATCCCAGATTGGTGCTGAGCTTGTCATTCAACAATTTCTGATAGATGATATTCTCGGTATGGTCTTTGTCCCAAAATGCAAGGGTAACGAACAGACCCGTGTCTGCGCAGAATATCTTGAACTTGGAAATATCCTTGGTCAGCGACATGCCCACGTTCGGGTCGTTGGAATGATAGGAGAACAGGGTTGTCTTGCTGTCTTCCAAATCTTTCAGGAGTTCCAGCAGTTTGTCGTCATCTACCTCACCCAATACAGAGTATGGCTTGTAACGGTTATTGGTCTGGCTAAGCTGAGATGGGATTTCCATAAATAGTGTTTCGAGTCGCCCAGATGGATCAAGTTTCTGGAAGTCGTCTCGATAGACATTGATGATGCCGCGTTTGGTGTGGTCAACCAAACTGAAATTATTGGTTTCAATATAGGTCTTCACTGCCTGTGGCATACCGCCTACCAACATATACAGACGGAAGTCTCGCATCTTGTCACGGTGGGCTTTATCCAGCGGTAACCTTTTTTCATAGAAAGTGCGAAGTAAGGGTATTGTTGCATTGTCACCCAACGCCCAACGGAACTCCTCATAGTCCATCGGGTAGAGCGTGACACGTTCTTCCTCGCTGGGAATAGTGATACCTTTGGTATTCTTCTTGATGCTGATGAGGGAACCTGTTTCTATATAGTCATAGCGACCATCCTTGACCAAGTACTTGATGGCTTGTCGGGCCAAGGGGCACTTCTGCACCTCGTCGAATATAATGACCGACTTACGCTCTTTCAATACCACATTATAAAGTGCCTGCAGCTGAAGGAAGATAAAGTCCTTGTTCATAAGGTTGTTGAACAACGACTTCACCTCGTCGGATGCTTCATTGAAGTCGATGAAAATGTAGGACTCGTATTCATTCTTTGCGAACTGCTCGACAAGTGTTGACTTGCCGACACGTCGTGCACCTTCTATCATGATGGCAGATTTGCCGTTCTGGACACGCTTCCATTCAAGAAGACGATCGTAGAGCTTTCGTTTGAATATTCGTTCCATGACAATAGAGTTTATCCGTTTTGCTCGGCAAAGATAGCTATATAAATCGATTTACGCAAATGTTTTTGGCAAAAACCTCCGAAAATACCAAAATCTTTTTTTGAAATATATCCGATTATACCAGATTCTCTCGCTACCGCGCCATCATCAAGACCCCAAGATGTCAGTACCAGTCCCTTGACATCCTCATTCTGACTGCAGAATTACGAAAAAAATCCCCATATTCAGACGAATACGGGGAAATTTATAGGTTATTCCTATTTCAGTTTTGCCTTTGCCTCATCAATATTCATTTGTAGCTGCATGATTTCATTGATGATGGAGTCCGTTGCTTCACCACTTCCAGACATGCCCTTATCTATCTGCTCTCTTTGCTTCCGATAATCCTCTATCTCCTCGTCGCTGACTTCCATCATCTGCTTGCACTGGGCATACAGATGTTGCATGTCATTCAGGATACCACTGCTGGCTATAGCATAGATCAAGTAATTGAAATCAAGTATGTGCTTTAACGTGGTGAATGGGGTTCGAGTTATTTCATTGGTCACGGAGTCGCAGACCGATGTCTTGTAAAACTGACGCATCTGATAGAACTCTGCTACATTCTCGGTGAAAAGCACGTTGCCCACGGTGTTGATGGTTTCGATGCTCGACGAGAAAATGCGCTCCGTGGTCTCGGTATATTCGGCCTTCGGCATCAGCTGTGCCATTTTGAACCTAAACGTGTCGAACTTGGTGGTGTCTTCCGCTAACTGTCTCTGAACGTCCATCGACTGTTGAATCATCGAATCAGCCTTTTCTATCGACTGCAACGAGTTGTACATATCGTACATCACCATCATTACGATTTCGCGCTTTGCCTTCTGCTTCGCATTATAATCGATGATGGCTGCCGTGCCAAACGTGAGCGCAATGGATACGCTTGTAGCGAGGAGCGACAGCAGGAATTGCTTCATTGATGACATTCCACTGCCAGTTTTCAGACTTTTTGGGGTGTGTAGCTTGATATTCATAATGATTCAGTAAATGCTATTATTCTCCTAAAATATCCTGCAGACGAGTGTGCAGCTCCTTGCCACGAAGGCCTCGGTCGATGATCTTACCCTGCGGGTCGATGAGGATATTGTCGGGGATGCCGTCAATCTTATAAATAGGGGCAGCGGCACAATTCCAGCCTTTCAGGTCGGAGATCTGCAGCCAAGGCATCTTCATCTGTCCGACGGCCTTCACCCAAGGTTCCTTTTTCTGGTCGAACGACACGCCTACGACCTCGAAGCCCTTGGCGTGGTACTTGTTGTAGGCTTCCAGAACGTTAGGCATCTCAGCACGGCAGGGACCGCACCACGAGGCCCAGAAGTCGACGAGCACATACTTCCCCTCACCCACGAGCTCACTGATCTTGTGCATCTTGCCGTCGGGGTCGGCCATCTCCAGGTCGGTGTACTGCTGCCCGATAAAGGCCATCTTCGGGCTGTCCTGCGGCTTCAGCGCGGCTTCCACATCGTCTCTGGTCTTCTTCAGATAAGGATGGTTGGCAAACACCACCCCCTCCTTCACCAGCTCATCGTAGGCCTCTACGCCTTGGTCCAAGAAGTAATAGCCGCAGAAAGCCACAGGTATCAGCGAATTGCGTTCCTCCTTGAACACCTTGTTGGCAAAGGCAAGTTCAGCGCTAATCACGTTGTTTATCTCGTCCAACAGTTCGTCCTGATGCGCTTTGAAGTCTGCCTCGGTCATATTGGCCATTTTCATGTTCATCTGCCTTCTTGGCAAGTCCCTTTCTACCTCAAGCTTCGCCAGACGTTCGTTCAGCGGCGAACCCTTCAGCGTGCTGTCGTTGAGGTTGATGCTGACGGGTGTGCCATCGTTGAAGAATTGCGTCATCCAGTTTTTCTTCTTTGCCTGTACGGCCATCAGGGCATCTTTGTCGGCAGTACCCGCAAAAACAAACTTGCCGTCGGCAACAACCACGCTGTCGATAGCCTTTTCCGTCAACTGGTCTATCAGATAGACCGTCTTACCGTCTGCAGCGAATGTACCGCTGACGGCATACTGTACCTGTGCCATTGATGGCACTGCTGCGAAAACGAATGTAGTTGTTAATACGACTATCAAGAATATCCGTTTCATAAATTGCTATTATTTCTGTCTGTGAATTTTCGTTCAAAAAATGTGCGGCGGCTTTTCCTTTCAGACGGCTCGCCGCCGCACAGTATGCTCAAGTATGAATGGCATTATTCGCCGTCATTGTGTCGAGTAGGATCAGGGGACGGTCCTTTGATCCTCTTAAATCTTGCCGCAAAGATACAAACAATCCTGCAAACGGCCAAATATTCAATCGCAAATTTGAGGCCTTAACGTCACTCGCGTCACCGTCACCAACGTCACCAAGGCATGAAAAGGCCTCCCCGGAGGGAGGCTTTTTCATACACATTCCACATTCATGTGGTTCAGTCCGGCATCGCGGCAGATCTGCAGGAAGAGGGTGTTTTCCTTCATGCTGACCTGCAGCAGGTCGAAGCTTACGCCATCCTTGTGCCAGCGGTTGAAGATGTAGGCCAGTATCAGGCCGAGGCAGAAAGGCTTGTCGACTTTCAGCCTGAAGGACAGGGGCGTCTCTTCAACGACGGTGAAGAGACCGCCCAGCTCCTTCTTCAGGCCGTTCAGGTGGGAGCACGAGACTGCTGAGTTATAGTATCCATCCATAGCTTAGATCACCCTGGCGATTTTCTCGTATGCCCCGCGTGCTGCACTCTTGATGTACCCGTTTTCCTTCCAGCGCTGGACTTGTTTTTTGGCAGCGTCGTGGGAGATTTGAGCCATTTCCTCGAGGTCATTCAGCGTGAATGTGGAAGGCAACTGGTTGTAGGTCTTTCCATTGTACGTTTGTCTAGTTCTCGGCTTCATGTCACGCTCGGCGTTGTCCCAGCTGTCCTGTAGCATCCGGCCGAAGAAATAGTCCTGCCAGTAGATGACGGCCTCGTAGATGAGTGAGGCGAAGTCCAAATCGCTCTTCTCCACCTTCATCAGCCTGACGGGGTCGGCCTCTTTCTTTTTCTCGGCTTCGTTGACGGCACGCTCCATGATTCTCGGTACGGTGAACCAGGTGGCATAGAAAACGGCACGCTTGCGCAGGTAGTCGAGTACATCGTCGTGTTCCAGTTCGGCTTGCACGGCTGAATCCTCGCACAGTTTGTAGACGTGGTCGACGAGCTTGCGGATGGGCATCTCGCCACCCAGCTTGTCAAACTTGAAGGCCCATTGCTGCAGCTTGCAGCGTTTCTCGTGCATGAGCAGGCGGTTGCCCTTGCTGATCATCGCGTACTTGGCGGGCACCATCTTGTAGACGGCCATGCGGGAGCAGAGTCCGTCGTTGACATTCTTGGGTGTCACCTTGCGGTTGAGCGAGAGGGGTGTGCCCGTGCAGACGCTGTTGTAGAAAATCTGCATCACGTCGTTGACCGAATCCACATTGCCGAAGTCCACGCCCGTGAACTCGTTGTGGAAGGCCTTGAGCTCGATGTCGTGCTTGCCTATCCAGCTGCCACCGCTCTGTGCTGTGGTATTGCTGTCGAGCTCGGAGTCGAAGGTATAGAGGTGGAGCGGGAATTTCTCGCCGCCTATCTCTTCTACGGCATTCAGCTGGCGTCGGTAGAAGACGGCGTTGGAGGTCTTCGACGGCAGGTAGCGGATGACATATTCGGGCCTTTTGAGGGCTTCGCCCTTCTGCGCCTTCGAGCTGGTGGAGCGTTCCTTCTGCTGGCGCTTGTACTCCTTCTCAGCCTGTCGGCCCACCTTGTCGGCGGTGATGACGGGTGCCATGATGATCTGGTCGAGTTTCTCGGCCTCGCCCTTGCCGCTGGCGGGATTGCCTATCATATACACCTGCGGATTCATCCTTTGCATCTCGCCGTCGAAGTGGCGATAGTAGCAGCGGGTGAGCAGGGTGCAGTACATGGCTCCGGCTATGAACACGCCGCCCAGCTTGTTATAGTCCTCCATGCGGTAGGTGGGCAGGTCGTAGATCTCGGTCATCAGCGGCTTCAAGCGCTCCCAGAACACGGCATACTTCTCTAGCAGCCTCTGTTCCTCGGCAGCACCCTGCGCCTGGGCCTTGCCATCCTCCATCATGGTTTGGAGTTTCTTGGGCATCGTCAGGTTCATCTTT
>JAGAAJ010000025.1 GCA_017615355.1 Prevotella sp. | reverse complement strand
TTAACTGATGTAAAATTCAAAAATAATATATTATATAATAATATATTTATTTTTGAGGTCGTTTCCCTTCCTTAACGTCACCTGTCACCACGTCACCAACCAAAAAACATTAATTGGCTGATAATGAACGAAATAGAAAAAAATGCGAACGTGAGGGAAATTTTCCCCTGACGCAGAAGAGGACTCCGGTATGAACATAAGGCACTGCCCTGATTCGGGGCACTGCCTTGGACAAATACCACCGCCCTGAATCAGGGCCCAGGTCTTGGACTAAAAGCACTGCACCGATTCGGTGCACTGGTTTGATGCACAAAGGGAGTAACGAAACGTGACACCCTTGATGGAGATAAAACCACCATCGCGATTCGCGAGTCTGCCCCAAGCGAACGTGGGCGCAAATTTTGCGCTGACGCAGATTAGGGGATGAATTCTCATGAGAATTTGAGGATAAACAGGCTCCTCAGCAAAAAAAAGAGGCTCCACAGGAAATTTTGGAGGCTCCACAGCAGATTTTGGAGGCTCCTGAGACTCAGGGGAAAGCGAACGCGGGCTGAAATTTCAGCTGACGCAGATCAGGGAAACGTAGCGGTCAACGGCGTTGGTGACGTTGGTGACGGTGACGTGGTGACGTTAAGGCCTCAAATGAGCTGAATTTTAACATTTTCCGTTGATTTCTTTGCGCTCTCAGAAAAACTTTGTATTTTTGCAGGCAGTATCGGGGCAGCGAACAAAACCCTTTAAACCATATCAGCAAATGAAAAAACTATTCTTAATGGCCGCATCGGCACTGATGGTGCTGAGCTGCAACACGAAGTCTTCATCGACGTCGTCGAATGGCGAAGAACAGAAGGCGGACCGCAAACTGACGACTCAGGTCTTCACCTATGAGAACGATGACGAGCACGCACAGGTGAAACTCAGCATCGAGATGCCCGTGGGCGGCGACGAGCTGCTGGGCAACAGCGTCTACGATGTGATCACGGAGTTCCTGACGAATGACCATGACTGCTCGGACGACCTCGACGAATACCGCAACGACGGCCAGGAGCTCGTCGAGCTGTTCGGCAGGTGGATGAATGACGACCTGCAGGAGCAAAGGAACTACTACGCTGAGGACACCGACGACGATGCCACATTCTCGAGTAGCGCCACGTTCAGCATCATCGAGTGCAACGAAAAATATGTGACCTGCCTCTACGAGACCGAATACTTCAATATGGCCGACGGCTTCTGGGAAAAGAACGGTGTCTCTCTCCTCATGAGCGACTGCAGCCGTATCACCAACGACTTCCTGTTCAAGGACCCGACGTCGACGGAGCTGGCCAAGGTGCTCAGAGACGACATGGTCAGCATCAACGGTGGCGCATGGGAAGATCCTGACTTGGAGGACGTGGAAAGCGTGATGAATGATCAGAATTTCTATGTGACTTCAGAGGGTCTGGCCTATTTCTTCAGGAGGGGCCTGCTGTATCCCCAGAACATTGAGGGCATCCTTACCTGGGACAAGGTGCAGGACCTGCTCACCGAAGAAGCGAAGAAGCTTCGTTAAGAGGTGTGAGGTGAGAGGTGTGAGGTGAGCATTATGTTCGCGGGCGCACGACCGGCACGCAGCTCGGCAGCCATGAAGTCCATGTCGGCAGCGACGTGGGAGAAGAACTGGCGATAGCCCTCGCAGAGATAGTTGAGGCCGGGATTGCCGCAGCGGTCACTCGTGAAGCGATTCTTCGGACACTCGCCGTTGCAGGCGAAGAGGAACTCACACTCCCGACACTGACGGGGCAGGGCATCACGCTTCTGAAGCCCGAAATGGAGCTGACGCTCACCGTAAAGCATCTCGGTGAGCGTCTTTTCTTTGATGTTGCCCAGACGGTATTCGGGAAAGACGAAATGGTCGCAGCTATAGACGCTGCCGTCGGCCTCCATCACGGCAGCATGGCCGCACGTGGGCGCCATCGAGCAGACACCCGGCGACTCCCCCACCCAATTGGCCAGAGTGGCATCGAAGAGCTGCACGAAAATCTGCCCCACATCGCGCCGCACCCACTCATCATAGACGGCGCAGAGGAAACGGCCCCATTGCTGGGGAGTGATGCACTCATCACTCTCCTCTTTCCTCTCTCCTCTTTCCTCTTTCCACTCTCCTCTCTCCTCCATCCTCTCTCCTCTTTCTACCACCGGCGTAAACTGCAGGAATTGGCAACCGATGTCGCGGAAGAAACGGTAGAACTCCACGGGATGGTCGACGTTGGCGGCGTTGACGGTGGCCATCGCGTTCCATTGCACACCATGCTTCTGCAGGAGGCCGATGCCACGCATGATTTGGTGGAAGGTGGAGGGTGGATGGTGGAAGGTGGAGGGTGGATGGTGGAAGGTGGAGGGTGTACGAAGGACGTTGAGAGGCTCGGGCCCGTCGATGCTGATGCCCACGAGGAAATTGTTTTCACGAAGGAACTCACACCACTCGTCGGTGAGCAGGGTGCCGTTGGTCTGTATGCAGTTGTCTATCTGCAGGCCCTGACCGTAGCAGCGCTGCAGCTCGAGGGCTTTCCTATAGAACGAGAGGGGACGCAGCAAGGGCTCGCCACCGTGCCAAGTGAAGAGCACCTGCGACATGGTCTGTGCCTCGAGATACTGGCGGGTGAACTCCTCGAGCAGCCCCTCGCTGAGCAGCTCATGGCCCTTGTCACGGTAATAGCAGTAGGTGCACGCCAAGTTGCAGCGGGAGCCCACAGGCTTCAGCATGACGTATAGCGGACGGGCGAAAGGTTGAGCGAGATTCGTGGGATTCGTGGGATTCGTGGTCAGAAAAGCTATTCGCCGTCGATGGGATAGTTGGGCGAAGGCGTACGCAGCTGGTGCATCATCTGCTCCATCTGCTGCAGCAGCTCAGGATACTGGTCGGCGAGGTCGTGCTCCTCGTAGGGATCGTCCTTGATGCGGTAGAGCTCGAGGGGAGCGCCCTTCTTCACGCTGACGGCCTTCCAGCCGTTCCAGCGCAGGGCACGCTGCTTGCCGGGGAATTCCCAATAGAGCGGACGGCTGTCAGTATCGATATCCTGTCCGAAGAACAGCGGCGAGATGTCCACGCCGTCGGTCTTCTGCGGCAGGCCTCGCTCGCTATCAGTCAAAGCAGCCAGCGTGGGCATGAAGTCGGCAAAATAGACGAGGTTGTCGATTTGTCGGGCAGGCACGCGGCCGGGCTGGTTGACAATCAGGGGCACACGGATGCCTCCCTCGTAGAGCTGCCCCTTGCGTCCCTTCAACCCTGCGCCGCAATTGAGCTCCTTCAGCGGAGCCATCACGGCAGCGCCGTTGTCGCTGGCGAAGATGACGAGGGTATTTTCACGCAGTCCGAGGGCATCGAGGGTGCCTAGGAGCCGGCCGATGTTATAGTCCATGTGGGTGACCAGGGCGGCATATCGCTTGGTGTTGGCGCTCCAGTCGCCCTGCTCGTCATACCACGAGGTGTCATCGATGTTGTAGGGCTCGTGAGGTGCGTCGTAGCCGAGGAAGAGGAAGAAGGCGTTGTCCTTGTTGCGATGGATGAACTGGATGGCGTCGTCGGTCGAGATCTCCGTGTTGTGACGCACGTGGGCATCATGCTCGTTCTCGCTGATGGTGATGAGCGAGTCGCCGTGCAGGCGGTAGTAGGGATAGTAATAGGGGGCGTTGCTGTGGACGGTCGAAATGGTCCATCCATAAAATTCGTGGAAGCCACGATGATTGGGAGCTGCCTGCGGGTCGTAGCCGTCGAGGTGCCATTTGTTCACCAGACAGGTGCGATAGCCCGCCGACGAGACGACGGTGGCGATGGTGGTGTCCTGCGGCAACAGGTTGGCCCGGCGCACGATGGTGGTGTCGCCCTGCGGATTGATCTTCAGACCCGTCAGTCCTCCGGCATAGCATTGGTTGTCGCGGATGCGGGTGTTGCCGCTGTTGCGACCCGTCATCAGCGAACAGCGCGACGGCGAGCTGATGCCGCTGCCGGCATAGGCCTGCGTAAAGCTCGTCCCCGTAGCGGCCAGACGGTCGATGTTGGGTGTCTGGATATAGCGGTTGCCGTAGCAGGCCAAGTCGCCATAGCCCATATCATCAGCCAGGATGAAGATGATGTTAGGATGCTCGGGCGAGGCCTTCGGTGGCTGACCTTCGGCAGAGGACTGGGCTAACGCCTCACCCCCAAAGGGGATGAGGGCGCCAACCGTCAACAGAATATTCTTCATAATTATCTCGCAAGAGTCAAAAGCCTCTCCGCTTGGCTCAGCCAAGAACTCTCAACAAAAGTCTCTCCGCTCGACCCAAAGGGGCGCTTTCTTCAGAAAGAACTCTAAACACTCAACTCTCAACCTTTCACAGGCACATCCTCGAGCGTCTTCTTCAGCAGCTGCCAGAAGGGCTCGACGGTGGCGATGAGGGCTCGCTCGGTAGTGGTGTGGGGCGACTTCATCGTGGGGCCGAGGCTGACGACGTCGAGCCAGGGATACTTGCCCAGGATGACGGAGCACTCAAGGCCGGCGTGATCCACCTGGATGATGCCGTCCTCGCCAAACAGCTCCTTGTACTCCTTCAGCAGCAGGTGCAGGATCTCCGAGTCGGGGTTGGGATCCCAGCCGCCGTACGATCCTGCCGTCTCCACCTTCATGCCAGCCATCGAGAAGCAGCTCTCGAGCATCGTCACCACATATTCTTTCATGTCCTCGCGGCTCGAACGTGCCAGTATTTTTATGCCGGCCTTGCCTGCTTCGATGTCGATGATGGCGAGGTTGCTGGAGGTCTCCACCACAGCGGGATAGGCAGGAATGAAGCGGATGACGCCGTCGTGGCAGGCGAAGATGGCGTCGACGATATTGTCCTGAATCTCCTCGGGCAGCTCCGTCTTCGGCGTCTCCACGTCCTCTACGATAATCTCAACGCCCTGCGGCTCAATGAGTTTGAACTCGTCGTTGAACGTAGCCTTCCAGTCGGCCACCATCTCCTTGAGGGCAGCGACGTTCTCCTTCGGCAGGGTCAGCACGGCCTCGGCCTTGAAGGGGATGGCATTGCGCATGTTGCCGCCGTGCCAGCTGGCCAGACGGGCCTCGTACTCGCCGATGGCCTCGCGCACCACCTGCACCAGCAGCTTGTTGGCGTTGGCGCGGCCCTCGTTGATCTCCAGTCCGCTGTGGCCACCACGCAGATTCTTCACCGTCACCTTCACGGCAGCATCGTCGGCGTCGGTCTCCACCTCCTTGTATTCCAAGGTAGCGGTGACGTCGATGCCACCAGCTGAGCCGATGACGAACTTGCCCCAATGCTCCGAGTCGAGGTTGAGCAGGATATCACCCTGCAGCTGGCCCTCAGGCAGCTCGTTGGCACCAAACATGCCCGTCTCCTCGTCGCGAGTGATGAGGGCATCGATGGGGCCGTGCTTCAAGGTCTTGTCCTCCATGATGGCCATGATCGAGGCCACACCCAGGCCGTTGTCAGCACCCAGCGTGGTGCCCTTGGCCTTCACCCACTCGCCGTCAATCCACGGCTCGATGGGATCGGTCTCGAAGTTGTGCTGCGACTCGGGTGTCTTCTGCGGCACCATATCCATATGTGCCTGCAGGATGATGCCCTTGCGATTCTCCATACCCGGCGTGGCGGGCTTGCGCATGTGGATGTTGCCGGCAGGGTCTTTCACGGCATACACGCCGCACTCCTTGCCGAAGTCAAGCAGGAACTGCTGGATTTTCTCCAAATGTCCGCTAGGACGCGGCACCTGTGTCAGTTTGTAGAAGTTGCGCCAGATACATTCCGGCTGAAGGTTTTGAATTTCGTTCATTTTTCTTTAGAGTTTATAGAGTTTATGAATAATTAGTTCGCTCAGAGATGATTTATCACGCAGATATTTTTATTTTTCTCGCGCAGAGCCGCAGAGTACGCGGAGATAGCGCTGAGTATTTGTTATTTTTTAGTTTTTAGAGTATATGGAGTAATCAGAAGTTATTAACAACTCGTTCTATCCCATCCCTCAATGAATATTCGTTAAAATTAATCACATAGCCAATTTTTACATTTGTCAGTCGCATATAAGTCAGCAGTTGCTTCTTATGCACGGGTAACACTTCAGAGACCGACTTTAGTTCCAATATAACGCTGTCATCTACAAGGATGTCTAGCCGAAGATCCAGGTTAAGCTCACACTCTCTGTACTTTACCTTCACTGGCATTTGATGCTTCACTTCAAAGCCCTGTGCTTTCAGTTCGCAGATTAAAGCAGCCTCGTAGATACTCTCCAACAACCCAGGTCCTAATGCAGAATGAACAGCATATGCACATCCTAACAGCTTATGAGTATAGTCGTTGTCTATAAGAACTCCCATAACTCTTTATATATTATTATTACTCTGCGCATCACTCAGCGTACTCTGCGGCTCTGCGCGAAAATAAGAATCAGCCCTGCGCGAGATAAAACTCAACCGCACCCAAGCGTAAATACCAACAACGACGACGAGGAGCGTCTGCACGGTATGGACGATGAGGACGAAGTAGAGGGCCTGCTCATCAGCTACGCCATAGAGGATCAGCATCGTCTTCACAGCAAAATGCCAGGGACCGGCACCATTGGGCGTGGGCACGATGACGGCAATGCTGCCTACAACGAAGGTGACAAGAGCACACGACAGGCCAAGGTCCTTCGTGAAGTCGAAGCAGAAGAAGGTGAGATAGTAATGCAGGAAATAGCAGAGCCAGATGCCAACAGTCATCACAATGAAAAGAGGCACGCTGCGCACACTACGGAGAGAGGTGATACCCTCCCAGATGCCACTCAGCGTGGTCTTCACCTTATTATATATAGAGAGGCGGCGCAACAGCACCCACAACAAAATGCACACAGCCACCAAGCAGATAGCGGTGACAAGCCATCCTGCCCACGTGAAGCCGCTGAGGATGCCCGTGAGATTCGTGCCAGTCTGGCGGAAGAAGGTGCCGAAGGTGCTCATCTCTATCAACAGCGTCAGTCCGACGATGAGCAGCATCAGCAGCATATCGACGATACGCTCGGTGACCACCGTGCCCAAGGCTTTCGTGAACGAGATGCCCTCCCAGCGCTTCAGCACACCGCAACGTGTGAACTCGCCGATACGGGGAACGACCAGCGAGGCGGCATAGCTGAGGAAGATGCTGTTGGCTACGACGCTATTTCGCGGCTGTTGGCCCAGAGGCTCCAGCGTCTGCTTCCAGCGCCATCCACGTATAGCCATCGCCAAAATGCCAAAGGGAAACGACAACAGCATCCACGTCCAGTCCATCTCGTGGAGCACCACCTGGCGCACCCGCTCGAAGTCGAAGCCGCGATACATCCAGTAAAGGATGGCGCCACCCAACAACAGGGGCAGCACTATCTTCACCACGTTGCTCATCGTGCCTTTCTCGTTCATCACGCTTGCAAAGTTACGACAAATTATTGAAAAGAAAAAGAAAAAGTGGTTTTCTTTTTGCTTTTCCCTCGCTTATTTGTACCTTTGCAGCCTATGAAGCAAGTAAGACCGAAGAAAAACCTGGGACAGCACTTCCTCACCGACCTGTCGATAGCCAAGCGCATCGCCGACACCGTCGATGCCTGCCCCAATCTGCCTGTCCTTGAGGTAGGCCCTGGCATGGGTGTGCTGACGCAATTCTTAGCTGAGAAGCCGCGCCCCTTGCGTGTGGTGGAGATAGACAGCGAGAGTGTGGAGTATCTGAAGCAGACCTTGTTTCGGGGGTACGAAGGTACAGAGGTACGTGGGTACGAGAATGGTGTGTCCCCGATCATCTCCGGCGACTTCCTCCGCATGGACCTGCACGAGCTGTTCGGCGGCCAGCAGTTTGTACTGACGGGAAACTACCCCTACGACATCTCCTCGCAGATCTTCTTCAAGATGCTCGACAACCGCGACCTCATCCCCTGCTGCACAGGCATGATACAACACGAGGTGGCCCTGCGCATGGCCGCACAGCCAGGCTCCAAGCAGTACGGCATCCTGTCGGTGCTCATCCAGGCGTGGTACGATGTGGAGTATCTCTTCACCGTCGAGCCCTCAGTTTTCAACCCGCCGCCCAAGGTGCAGAGTGCCGTCATCCGCATGATGCGCAATCAAGTGACCAAGCTGGGCTGCGACGAGGAACTCTTCAAGCGTGTGGTGAAGACCACCTTCAACCAGCGTCGCAAGATGCTACGTGTGAGCCTGCGTCAGATGCTGCCTGCCGAATCCTCTTTCTTCACCCTTCATGCCGACTTGCTCACCCGTCGGCCTGAGCAACTCAGCATCCCGGAGTTCGTAGCGCTGACCAACGATATCGCCAACTGCTATCCCTCTAATCCACGAATCCAGAAAGACAGGTCATAACCGCATGAAAGACACCATCAACTACGTCATTCTGCCCAATCCGCTGCCCGACGCGGATGGCAACACCACCTATCAGGTGCGACACATGCCGACAGGAACGATGAACGAGAAGGAATTCCTGGCCCACTTGAAATATCACGGCACCTACGACACCATCGCCATGCAGTCGTCGCTTAGTGTGCTGAAGAATGAAATCATTGAGCAACTGAAGAGCAACCGGCGATTCCGCATTGACGGCATCGGCACCTTCCAGATGAAGATGGGACTGAAGACGAAACAAGACGAAGAGGGGAATCCCGTCAAGCCCCACTTCACCAACCCCGACGACATCAAGGCCAATGATGTGGAGGTGCAGGGCGTTTCTTTCACGCCCGACCCCAGCTTCGTTAAGGCGCTAAAGAGCGACACCACCGCAAGGAACAAATACGGGCGAGGGGTAGCCGGCTTGAACAAGCCCTACACTCGTGAACAGGTGACAGCCTTCCTTGACAACTATCTCAAAGAGCACCATTCCATCACACGCCAACAACTAATACAGGGACTGGGCATCACGGCCTATCGTGCACAGAAATGGCTTGACGAACTGACATCCGAACCCTATTCGAAATACTACTGCAAACTGCAGGGCACCACCTATGTCTACTACCGTTACGGATGGGAAACGGATTAAAACCGGCTGACAAAACAAAAAAATATCATCAAATCATTTTTTTGAAATTCCTCCGCCATACCACCTAAGCTTCTGAAAACCAACAAGATAATGGCGGAGAAATTTCTTGCACCCAAAAGTGGTCTTGCTACTATAGTCGCAAGATACTACTACTAATGTCATAAGATACTGCCACAATAGTCGAAAGATATTAGGACTAAAGTAGTAGACGCTTCAGGAGCTTTTCCAATCAGCTCACATACATAGCAGAAAAACGTGAGAAGCATACAATAAAAGATGTATTTTTCCATGCCTTTTCTGTATGGAAACCATTGTATGGAAAGGTGTTTTGCGCTATCTTTGCAGTAACAAAACTCCTTATACCATGAACATATTAAAATTTCTTTTCAAAAACAAGCAGAAACACCAGGAGGGTGTGGATGCATTGAAAGAGCAGAACGACCTGCTCCTGGAGCGACTTGAAAAAGTCGAGTGTGAACTGATGAAGATGAAGGACCAGCCGGCACCATCTCCGAAACCGGTCACGAAGGCCAAGGACCGCTATGAGGAACGGCAGACACAGATGCTGCAGCCCATCCACGACATGTCGGCCTTCGTGATGGACAACTTCGAGTTTCGCCACAACATCGTGCGCGACCTCTATGAGTATCGTCGTAAGACCCTCCCTACCCTCTGTCCTGATGACAGCTCTCTACAGACAGGAGAGCGCCCGTGGAAAATCATCGACAAACGCCAGCTGAACTCCATCAACTGCCGCATTCAGGACGACGGCGAGATCTTCTGCCTCTCCAGCTATGTACACCAGCGCATCGAGAGCGAACTGGCCGTCGACTACCATCCCGTGAGGGAGTATCTGAATAAGGTACGCGGGCGATGGGATGGAGAGACGGACTATATCGCCGACTTTGCCCGTCGCATCAGCCCGTCAGACTACTGCCAGCGGATGGTGCGCATCTGGCTCAGGGCCGTCGTCACCCAATGGCTCGGCGCCGACCGTCATCATGCCAATGCCGTCATGCTGCTGCTCGTCAGTCCCCAGCAGGGAACGGGCAAGAGCACACTCTTCACCTCGATGCTGCCGCCTGAGATTGCCGACTACTTCACCGACGACTTCAAGATCAATGCCAAGGGCAATGCCTATCGCAAGATGGTGGAGTTTGCCATCATCAACATCGACGAGTTCGAGAAGATAGGACACAGGAACATGCCTGAATTGAAGTCGATGATGCAGACGCTGAAGCCCAGTTTCATCGGGGCCTACAAGAAAAACTTCAACCAGCTGCCGCGCATCGCCTCTTTTGTGGGCACCACGAATGAACGCCACGTATTGACCGACCGCACAGGCTCGCGGCGATTCCTCATCCTGGAACCCGAGGGCATCATCGACGTGGAGGGCATCAACCACGACCAGCTCTACGCACAGGTACTGCATGAGATAGAAGAGGAGCACCTGCAGCACTGGTTCTCAAAGGACGACGAGGCCGAGATGGAGCTTCACAACAAGGACTACTATGTGCTGAACGACGTGGAACGTCTCTTCCTGCGCTATTTCTCCATTCCCGAGCATGAGGGCGAGGGCCGTTTTATGAGCGGTGCGGAGATCATCAGCGTGTTGGAGCGACATTCACAGAAGACGATGGCCGGCGTCACCACGAATGCCTTCGGCCGCTCGATGACGAGGCTCGGCGTGAAGCGTGTGGGACATCACGACACCGACGGCTACATTGTCTGTGCCGCCTAAAGGCTCCCTTCAGGCCAATAATCGACCCTCCAAAATTCCTCCGCCATCACCCTGCTGAATTTCAATCGGTTAGGGGGGGTAGCGGAGGAATTTTGCGAAGATGGATTTGCCGAAAAAAAATTATTTTTCCTCATCCTTTGGCCGTTTGCAGGATTGTTTGTATCTTTGCGGCAAGATTTAAGATTTAAGAGGATCAAAGAACCGTCCCCTGATCCATAGTAATTTTGCGAAGAAAATGAAAAAAATGTTTTTTTTAATCTGTTTTTGTGTTGCAAATTGCCATTTGCTGTTTTCGCAAGAGAACCTTGTGGTGTTTTTAACAGATGCCATAACAGATAGTGTTCCTGTTTATCGTAACGATACTGATACTATATGTTTCACAAAGATCAAGGAAGATTTTCAAAAGGAGAATTGGCATGATGTGGAAATAATGTGTATGTCTAATAACAGGTACAAGGTACGCGTAATTCCATTGAATGAAACTAATGCGGCAATCTTTGAGGGATGGTTAAATAAAGAGCAATGCGGTGTTTGGCTTCGAGGCAGAAACCAGGGGAAAGGCCTTTTCACGGTAAAACTTTACGCCGAGCCAGGCCAGTCAAATCCAATCACAAAACTCTATGGCAAAGAGTTTGATGACTTTGGAAAGTACACAAATGGTAAAGCTGTCCCTGTACTAGACTTTAAATTATATCAAGGCCATTGTTGGATCAAGACCAGAGTTGTCAAGAATGATAATAGGACTGTAGGATGGACAACTGATTATTGCCCAAATATATATGGTTCCTGCAATTAAACCTGTCGTGTCGGATCAGCGGGACTAAATAATCATAGGTAACTAAGACTTGTGCTCAACAGGAGCGGGCATCCGCCAAATCTCGAGTGTCACAGGTGTAAGCTTTGGCATTATTCAAAAATTTAAAAAGACAATGTACAATGACAAAAACTGATCATTTAGAACCGTCCCCGCCGATCCGACGAGAGCATTGTAAAATACGTAGGCATAACAAATGACGTTGATCGGCGCATTTATCAACATTTGATGTCTGGGACGCCAGGGGCAGGATTGGAATACAAAGCTCTTAATGAAATTACAAATCTCTCTCGAATACAAGCAAGAATAATAGAACAGAATCTGATTAATTATTATAGGCTTAATTCTGTAGGTGGACAACTGTTCAATAAAATAAATTCCATCTCTCCACGTTATTGGAATAACTATGGTATTGGTATAACTATAAGAATAAATTTTTAAATATGAAAAGGATTGTAATAAGAAAGGGTGACGTTTTTTGTGCCGAAATAGAAAATGAGTACAAATGCTATTTCCAATACATTGAAAGAGACAGAACGCAATTGGGCTCTAACGTTATACGTGTTTTTAAGAAACATTATCCGATTGTGTATGAACCAATAATAAATGAGATAATCAAAGATGAAGTGTCGTTCTATGCGCATACGATTTTAAAATTCGGAGTCCATGATAATGTTTGGCACAAAGTAGGCACATCCAAGGAAGTCGGTGATACAAGGAATGTCAAATTCCGAATGCTTGGTCTTGGATGGTATTTTTGGACAATTAACGAAAGTATTCAAAAAGTGGGTGTACTCAACGAAACAATTCGAGGTTATGATTTCGGTTGGGTGTTTACATATAAAGAAATCATCAAAAAGATAAAAACTGGCCATTATTCTGACTGGCTTGAATTTAAAGAACGGAAATAGCTATGGAAGAATCGGTGGAGACGGTTCTTGGCCCGTTCGGTCGGATTTGTAATCCGACCGCAGTGGATATAAGTATTTGCAATGCGAAAAGAACGTTTTTATGCAGCCGAGAGCAGAGGCCAAACGTGTTTGGACTATGCCGAGGCAAGGAAAATGTCGGATGAAATCCAACGTTTTTATGCAGCCGAGAGCAGAGGCCAAACGTGTTTGGACTATGCCGAGGCAAGGAAAAGGTCGGATGAAATCCAACGAATAACAATGAACTATGGCAGCAATAGCACAGATGAATAAATTGCGGATTTCGATTCCTTATACTCCCAGCAGCTGGATTCCAGCTGAACGGATGTATAGAATCATGAAATCAAGAATTCTAATACTGTTGTTTCTTTTTGTAGCCCAGGGAATAAAGGGCAATGAAGCAGATAGTCTGCTGATAAGGTATAGCGATTGGAATATAGAGCCTTCACATGTCTCAACATGTTCTAATTTTGAGGTATTGAACGGGTATGAGGAAGAATTTATCATACCGACATCAAGTCATGTGGACAGTCTTAAAAAGCTGTTGACCCATTTGCAGGAACAAGAAGACAGATACTTTCCCGTTAGATGCAAATTGTACATCTTTAGCGGTGATACAGTTAAAGAAAAGATGTGCATGAACAAAACTACCATCACTTATAAGGGCAAGACATACGCCAATAATGATACCATCGTCTGTTTTATTAATCAGTTGATGCACGATTTCACTCCCTGTGAAAGCAAAAGGTTTCTGCCTGACATTATTGGGGCAAATTACGTTGAAGGCAGGGACAGCCTGTATCATTTATTAACAAAGGAATTAGACAAGTGGGCTACTACTTACTTTTATCGTGGCACAACAATTATGACTATAAGATGTAAGGCGAATAAGAATGGCAAGACGTCAAGCGCTGATGTAAAAATCAGGAAACCTGAGCATCCGAAAAAAGCAGAAAGAAAGATGGCCGAAAAATTACGCCAATACATGATATCTCACATCCGTTGGGAAGAAGATCCCGATAGGAGTCCATACGATTTTATTATATTCACCATTAGATATAACAACAAACAATAATACATTCACCCGTTCGGTCGGATTTGAAATCCGACCGCAGCGAGTATAAGCATTTGCAATGCGAAAAGAACGTTTTTAAGCAGCCGAGAGCAGAGGCCAAACGTGTTTGGACTATGCCGAGGCAAGGAAAAGGTCGGATGAAATCCAACGAATAACAATGAACAATGGCAGCAATAGCACAGATGAATAAATTGCGGATTACAAATCCTTATACTCACAACGGCAGGATTACAAATCCTGCCGAACGGGGTATGTATGTAAATACAACTTTTTTGAATGAAAATTAATTTTGAGTCAACTTTCATACAAGCCGACTTTCAACCGCATTTGATTGAAAAAAAGAAAAAAGTCCAATTTTCCTGTCATCCTTTGGCAGTTTGCAGGATTGTTTGTATCTTTGCGGCAAGATTTAAGATTTAAGAGGATCAAAGAACCGTCCCTGATTCAGATCCATATGGCATTATTCAAAAAATTAAAAAGACGATGTACAATGACAAAAACTGATCATTTAGAACCGTCCCCACTGATTCCAGAAGATGGCACTAACGTTAATGGACTTGGTGGTCTTGAGACTGAAGCGCATAATGACAAAATACGAAATGGTTGGCGTTCTAATGGAGCTGCTCCTTTTTTGGTTTTCCGTAAAGGGCATGCTGACAAAGTAGCCTCTGAAAAAGAAATCAAAGATTTGCGACTAAAAATTTTTAAAGATGAAGAAAATGAAAATAATAAATAAAATACACTTAATTCTTCCCCTTGTATTTATTTACAGTTGTACCACTTTGACTACATCTATTAGGCCATCTAGACATTATATGGCCGTAAATCATCAAATTAATTTAGGACAGTCATTTTCTGGATGGAAAGAGGAAAATGGCTATATTCTTATTCCATATAACAATCTCATTAAAGGAATCAATGTGTTCTACGACGGAATAGAATACACACTAGGCATTTCTGATAACCAAACGATAGTGTTTATTTCGACAAACGATAAGCTTTTTTCTGTCAATGGATTTAAAGTTGGAGATGAAATAAAAACAAGTAAAGCCCGAACAATTCCCGGTTGGGGAAACTATGTTAATGTAAATGAAGAATGGTATGCTGCATGGATGCCAATGAATAATAATGAGAACGAGAAGAAGGGGAAAATCCAATGGTTTTTCAAATTTGATTTTGAAAACGACAAAGGAGCGTATCCGCCCGTTGAGGGTGGATCATCGGGGGCTCTAAATGATCAGGGATCGGCGGGGACGGTTCTTGGGCGAGCCAAGCGACCAAAGGTCGAGCGCTAAATGATCATATTTTGGGTTGAATATTTGGCAGATGATAAATAATTGTGTTTTTTTGCAGGCAGAAGCAAAAAAGTCAGGTCATAGCTGCAAGATTTCCGCTATTGAAACGTTATATCTAAAAAGGAGACAAATATGAAACATATCATTCTGAGTTTATTTGCGCTGATGACTGCGGGTGTGGCCAATGGCCAAGGCACCAATATACGGACTTAGTAGCCTCATAGTTTATACTCGACACAGTTTTCAACATTCTCATATAAATATTTTAGACAATGATAACTAACAAAACTTTTTTCTACCTGCCCTTAATATTTTCACTGATACTTGGCAGCATCGGTTGTAGTGATTCGAATGAAGACGAAGAAATTTATTCTCAAACGGAAGAAATAATTTCTCAAACGGATATTTTGGGAACTTGGGAGCTCAGATTGTTTGATAGAGGTTGGGTGCAGCAAAGTGAATTTCTGCCAAACAAGGTAATTTGCGTATTTAACCATCTTGGAGTGTTAGAGGTTAATAACAAATCCGGGGTTAATTTGTCGCCATTCATGACTAATGGTACTTGTCCTTTTTCGATTGATCCCGATAATAAGATAACCATTAACGGCATTAGTTTTGACTATTTAATAGAAAAAGACACTTTACGTCTTTTTAAAAATACTGAAGCAGATGGTCCCTATTATAAGTTCATTAGGACTCATTAGGATCTTAGGCTTAGGAGAGGGTGTGTCAAAATAGGCACATCCTCTATCTGATTTTGCAGTCATTTAGTCAACAGACGATGGCGCGACTTGCACGAAGACATAGTGGAACGGGCACCCGTTCGGTCGGATTTGAAATCCAACCGCAGCGAATATAAGCATTTGCAATGCGAAAAGAACGTTTTTATGCAGCCGAGAGCAGAGGCCAAACGTGTTTGGACTATGCCGAGGCAAGGAAAAGGTCGGATGAAATCCAACGAATAATAATGAACTATAATGAACTATGGCAGCAATAGCACAGATGAATAAATTGCGGATTTCAAATCCTTATACTCACAACGGCAGGATTACAAATCCAGCCGAACGGATTTTATTGCTGGTGTTATTGCTCCTGACAGGTCTGCTTTCATCATGCAGCCAGCAGGGGAAGACGGCAAACAAAGAGGAAGGTATGGCATTAGGTGACACGATAGAAAGTATTGTTGAGCAACTGAGCAAGGAGACAGAATTCCACGCTTCTGGAGGTATCGGGTTTGCAGGTGAAAGGACAAGCCAGTATGACCTTTCAGATTCGCTATGGCATATTGCCACAACGGAGCAACTGGCCTATCTGGCATTGTCGCATCCTTCGACTGTTGTACGGCTGTCGGCATCCTATGGCCTGATGAAGCGAGACCCTCATCTTGCAGCAGAGATTGCCATCAAAGGAGTGCTCGATACCGCTGTGTGCGAAATTGCGAGCGGGTGCATCTATAGATGTCAAACTGTGAGTGAGGGACGTATAAGTGAACTTAGAGTTAACCGCGAGTATTATGGTTTGTCGGTGGAAGATTCCATCCGCCTTGACAGTGTCATTCTTTATAAACCTTATTTCGACAGATACGACAGGTTTCTTATGACCGATTTGATGGAGCGGCTGCCTCCTCTTCCCCAGTATTATGAGCGGTTGAAGGACCTGTATCAGAAAGAGCATTGCATCTATGCCTTAATGGGCATAGCGAAATACCAGCGCGCCGATGACAAACAGCTGATAATAGACATGGCGCAAAGGGCGATACGCCTTTCGCAGGAGAAATATGAGATGGAACAAGCCCTCATGGAAGCAGACGATGAGGAAGGGACTGCTCCTGATGTGATAGAGGTAGAAGAAGAGGAGGATGTCGTAGAAGAGTCCACATGTACCCCACCTGAGATACCATCTGAGAACCATGCAGGCGAAGTGGGCTATGTGACTCTTAAGAGTGTATCGCTCTGGCCTGACAGGGAGCTCGTCAGCGCTGTGCAACCTTTAAGATATTACTACCGTAGTTGGTATGATAATTTCATAAAATGAAGATGCCCCGCCAATCCCAAAGAATTACCATAGAAAGTCCTTCCTTTGTCACCTGTTTTCGTGCACAATTTTGTGTGTCCGCACACAAATCGCTTGATTTTCGTCAATAATCAGCACATTTTTCATCAAAACCCGATAAAAAGTATTGCGCGGTAGCAATTTTCGTCGTACCTTTGCATCGTCAAAAGGAAACAAACCCGCGACAAAAGAGATCTTCAATAGACAAACATACACAAGAATAGGTTTTTTAGATTCAATAGTTGTTAGTTATTAGGTAATTTAGATTGTTAGTTCATTAGGTTTTTAGTTTTTTGGTTAAAAAGATTTGTTGTAAGGTTAACATGTTTAGAGAAGGTTTTTAGTTATTAATATCGTTTAAATGCAGGCTTAGTTGTGAAACCAGGCCTGCAGTTTTTTTATATAGCTGTGTATCCCACGCTATGGGACACGCTATTCTTACTTAAAAGCCAACAGCTTTGGGAGTCCAATTCTTGAAGAAACGCAGCACCTTTTCCTGATTGTAGCCCTGTCCCTCCTCGAGGAAGCTCGAATCCTGGATATGGATCACCTTGCCCTCTTCATCCAACACGACGAACACGGGATAACCGAAACGCCCACAATTATCAAGCCGTTTCATCAAAGCGGCAGCCTGTTGTGCCTTTTCCTCTCCACCTGACTTTCGGGGATTGTAGTTCACATGGATATACTCGAAGTTCTCGTCGATGACCTTGCTGATAGTTGTGTCATTCGTGATGAAGTCGGCAAATCGCAAACACCAGGGGCACCAGTTTCCACCCACCTGACAAATAACGAACTTGCCTTCAGACTTGGCCTTGACGAGTGCCTGGTCTATCTGCTCGATGGGGTTGATGTCTTCGTTATACACCTTCTTCAGGCCTGTCTGAGCATTTGCCTGCAGAGCAAAGAGGACGGTAAACAATGTAAAGATGACTTTTCTCATGATGCAAAAGTACGAAAAAACGACAAAAGCGAGTACTCAGGACACCCTGTATTAAGGGGGATTAACAACATTTAACCGCCTTTCTAATTTTTCTTTACACAATAATTGTTAATTTTGCACCCAATGAAAAGAGCTATCGTCATTGGAGCCTCATCGGGCATCGGCCGCGAGGTGGCGCTGCTGCTCAAGGAGCAGGGCTGGACGGTGGGCGTGGCAGCTCGCCGACTGGATCGCCTCGCCGACTTTGAGACGGCCATGCAGATTGACGTCACCAGCGAGGATGCCAGCAAGCGACTGCTGGAGCTGATAGAGAAGACGGGAGGCATGGACCTCTACTTTCATGCTTCAGGCATCGGCAAGCAAAACCGTGAGCTGCACGAGGACATCGAGCTGCAAACCGTCAAGACCAACGGGTTGGGCTTTACGGCATTAATCGGTACAGCGTTCCGCTATATGGCTGAGCACGGCGGCGGACATATCGCCGTCATCAGCAGCATTGCAGGCACGAAAGGCCTCGGCCCTGCCCCATCCTACTCAGCCACGAAGGCGATGCAGAACACCTATATCGAGGCGCTGGAGCAGCTCAGCAACGCCCGTCGGCTGAACATCCGCTTTACCGACATCCGGCCAGGCTTCGTCGATACTGACCTACTGAACGATGGCAACCGCTATCCACTCTTATTAAATAAGGAGAAGGTGGCACACGACATCGTACGCTCCATCTCCCGCCGTCGCCATGTGCGTGTCATCGACTGGCGCTGGCGCTGCATCACCTGGCTGTGGCGACGCATCCCTCGCTGCCTCTGGAGAAGGCTGAAACTGTGATTTCTACAAACACATTTTTATAACCCTACAAAAACAAAAAACAATTATGAAGAGAAAGCTTTTTATGGTGGCTATTGCAGCCGTTTCAATGTGCGTGATGGTATCGTGTGGCAAGAAGGACAACAAGGCCAACGATGAGAAAGCCGACACCGAGGAGGTGGCAGAGAATGACGAAGAAGAGGACGATGCCGACGATAGCGTAGAAGCATCTGTCACCAAACTGCTGAACGACGCCTACGAAGACCTCAATGTGATCTATGGACCACGCGACGAGGATGACCTGGAACCCAACCTCGACATGTTCGGCATGTACTGCACGGAGGGCTTCAACCAGCTCATCACCGACACACGCGCAGCCGATTACAATCAAGAGCTCGAAGAAGACCGTTTCTTCCGGGGCAATGAGCTTGCCATGTGGAGTCCTTGGGAGGACAATGGACTTTCCGTCGATGACGTCAATGTTGAGCTGAATGATGAAGACCTGGCCTATGCCACCTACACCCTCCACCACGGCGACGAGTGGATTATGATGGGCATAGAGCTCGAGCTTGAGAATGGCGAGTGGCGCATCAAGGACTTCACCAAGACCGGCGATGTGGAGGCCAGCATGGAAGCCATGATGATTACCTATCTCCGTGCCAACGAGAGATAAAAAGCCCCTACCCTACTATATTGAACGGAACCGCCGATAGACAATGATGAACCAGAAGCAAATCAACGAGGTACTGCTGCGCAATGTGGCCAAGCTCTCGAAACTTGACGCGAAGGAAGAGGCGATGATGCCGAAGGGCACAGCGCAACTGCCGTCGGTAGAAGAGGTGCGCCGCATTGTCAGCCTGTCGAAGAGCATCATCTTCTCTGACTACTTGTATAAACGCCAGCCTGATGAGCTGATTCGCCAGCATTTCATTGGAGTGAGCATGGAGGAGCTCTACGGCCTGCTGCGCCGTCAGATAGCCCGTGGCCTACAGTTTTGCGACGATTGTGCTGAGGAAGAAGTGCTGCCTACGGCTGAGGAGATAGCCTTGCGCTATATCGACGAGCTGCCTGAGGTGAAGCGTCTGCTCTACACCGACGTAGAGGCGATGTTCCAGAACGACCCTGCCGCTCCCAACTACGGCGAGGTGATCTACTGCTACCCCATCGTGAACACGATGACGCACTACCGTCTGGCGCATGTGCTGCACAAGATGCAGGTGCCCGTCATCCCAAGGATTATTACTGAGCAGGCCCACTCGAAGACTGGTATCGACATCCACCCGGGTGCCACCATCGGCGAGTATTTCGCTATCGATCACGGCACGGGTGTCGTCATTGGCGAGACGGCCATCATCGGCAATCACGTCACGCTGTATCAGGGTGTTACACTTGGTGCAAAGAGCTTCAAATACGATGCCGACGGCAATATGCTCAACGTGCCGCGCCATCCCGTCATCGAGGATCGTGTCACGATTTATTCCAACGCCTCTATCCTTGGTCGCATCACCATCGGACACGACTCGGTCATCGGCGGCAACATCTGGCTTACACATGATGTACCGCCTCACTCACGCATTCTGCAGAGCAAGGCGGTGGATGTCTCCTTCCAAGGTGGGCTGGGGATTTAAAAGACCACAACAAAAACAAAGGACAACCTCGATGTGACGAGGTTGCCCTTTTTTGTTGATGTCGCTTTATTCTATTTCTGCATAGCCTTGGCAAAGGCTCCGCTGGCGATGCTCTTACCGTTGTTGACCACAGGGATACTGTCGGTGCTCACTGTGGTGCTGTCGGATTCTGCATCACGAGTGGTGCGAGAGTAATAGTAGTCATCGTAGTAGTAGCCGTCGCGGTAGGTGTCCCAATAGCCGAAGCGCACATTCTCCAAGCGGAAGCGGATGTCGCGACGTGTGCCATCGTTCATGTAGCCCGAGAAGTAGCTGCTCGACAGCGAGTAGTCGCTGATATACACCGGTGTCCACATGCTGTCGTCGTAGATGAGAGTGATAACGCCATTGACGACAGACCAGGAGAACTCACAGTAGGCATAGTCGTAGAATGGCGAACGATTGTCGTAGTCAACTTCATAGCCGCGACCGCTGGTAGCTCCGTATCCGTTCTCACAGAAGTGGATCACGGTCTCGTAGGTATTGCCGCTCAGTCCCCAACGATCGTAGTAGTATGCACCGAGTGTGCCCTGCCAGTCACCTGCAATGAGGATTCTTGCTTCGTCCTGGTCGTCCATTTCACAGCTTGTGAAGGTCATGGTTGCCATGCTGAGCATCAGCACCATCGTCATGTAGGTATAAATCTTTTTCATAATCGTAAGTGTTTAATGGTTTTGTTGATGCAAAGATAAGGCAAAAACAGGGGTAAAACAAAAGGTTTTCCCCTAAATGGCGTTAGGGGAAAACCTATTCTTTGTAGGGAAATCGGCAAAAACCTACTTTGCAGCCTTTTCCTGGATAGCCTTGGCAAACTCGCCGCTGGCTACGCTGATGGCCTCAGGATCACCGCTCTTCTCGCGGGCAATCTCCGTACGGTCGAGGAAAGGAACTTCGTCAGCAACATCGGTGCGTGAGTGGAAATAGTTCTGATTGCCGAAGTCACCATAGTTGCCGTAATGTCCGTTACGGTAATAGCTCCAGTCGTCATAGGCAACGTTCTCGAACTCGAACTGAATTCTACGGTTAGTGGGCGTGTAAATCTTTCCACGGAACCAGCTGCTGCCCAGCGAATAGTCGATGATGTAGATAGGCGTCCACACATCGTCGTCATAGAGCAAGGTAATCTCGCCATCAACGATGAACCACTTGAATGAGCTGCAGGCATAGTCGTAATGGGGTGAGTTGACGTTGTAGTTCAGCTCATAGCCGCGTCCGCTGGTGTAATACTCGCCCTTCGACTCGAAGCGCATCACCGTGGCATAGGTGTCACCGCTGATGCCCCAACGGTCGCTGTAGTAGGCGCCAATATAGCCCTGCCAGTCGCCATTGCGCAGCTGCTGGGCGATGTAGTCGTCTTCATCCTCACAACTGGTGAGAGTGGTCATAGCTGCCATCATCGTGGCCAGCATCATGATACTTGAGAAAATCTTCTTCATGGTTTTCTATATTTTTATGAGTTTTGTATTTTCGTTTGCAAAGGTAATGTATTATTTTCTTTCCGCAAAAGAAATAGCCTTAATTCTTCGTCGGATTTTTCCTGCCAAACTGCGGATCAATCTTGATGAAGGCCGCCACGAGGAAGGTGATGGAGCAGAGGGCCATCACAATAATAAAGAATGTGGAGTAGCCCACGGCGTCCTTCAGGAAACCGCTGAACATGCCCGGCACCTGCAGGCCGAGGTAGCTGATACCTGTGCAGATGGCGTAATGGCTGGTCTTGAACTCGCCCATCGAGAAATAGAGCATGTAGAGCGTCAAAGCGGTAAAGCCCATACCATAGCCGAACTGCTCAATGAAGATGCACGTACTGACGAGCAACATGTTGGAGGGCAATGCGAGACTCATGTAAACATAGACAATGTCGGGCAGAGTGATGGCGCACACCATCGGCCAGAGCCAGCGCTTCAAGCCGTCGCGTGAGGCCAGCCATCCGCCCACGATGCCGCCGAGGAGCAGGCCGATGAGTCCCACGGTGCCGTAACTCACGCCGTACTGTACGAGGGTAAGCCCAAGTCCGCCGTCTTCCTGCGGACGGGTGAGGAAGGTCTTGCTCATCGCATTCAGCAAAGCCTCCGGAAAACGGTAGAACAGGATAAATAGAATGGCGGCGAGCATCGGTTTCCAGGGCATCTTGTGGATGAAAGCCACCAGCATAGTCTTCAAACCACGCACAATGTCAGCGGCTGTGGCATCGCGGCGCACATCGGCCTCAGCCTTCGGCATCATACGGGTGTGGTAGAGCCAGATGGCAAGGAAGAGTGCAGCCGTTCCGTAGAATACAAGACTCCAGGCAAATGCCTTGCTCTCAGGATAATACTCCTGCAGCAAACCAGCCAAGGGCACCAGCGCACCATTGCCGAAGATGACGGCCAAGCGATAGAAGGTGTTGCGAATGCCCACAAACCAAGCCTGCTTGTGCTCGTCCAGTTCCAGCATGTAATAGCCATCGGCTGCAATGTCGTGCGTGGCGCTGCTGAAAGCCATGAGGAAGAAGAAAAACAGCGTGCCCTGTAACCAGAAACTGGTGTTCAACGTGAAGGCGATGCCCGCTAACGACGAGCCCAACAGCACCTGCGTCAACAGTACCCACCAGCGCTTCGTCCGATATAGGTCAACAAACGGGCTCCACAACGGTTTGATGATCCAAGGCAGGCCCAGCCAACCTGTATAGAGGCCTATCTGCGCATCGCTCAGGCCCATCTGCATGTAGAGCACCACAGCCACCGAAGTCACGATGACGTTGGGCAAGCCCTCAGCAATATACAATGTGGGAATCCAGGCCCACGGATTTCTCTTTGTTGGTTTCATATCTTTTTCAATAGATTTCTTTGATTTCTGCTCCTGGATAGTAATGCAGGAGGATGTCCTGATAGCTGCGACCTTCTTGGGCCATCACAGCGGCGCCAATCTGACAGAGACCGACACCATGTCCCCAGCCGTGACCGTGGAGAACGAACTTGAGGTTTTCTCTCTCCTCTTTTCTCTCTCCTCTCTCATCTCTCATCTTTTCTCTCTCCTCTTTTCTCTCCACCTCGAAATTCGAGCTGTAAAGATGCGTGGGGCTGAGGGCACGACGTATCTCTAATTCCTTGCCAATAATGAGTGAGCGCTTGGTGCCCACAATCTGGAGGCGCCAGATGCGACCGCTCTTGCCACGATCCAGAGGGATGAGGTCTATGATGTCGCCGAGGTCAGTCTTCAATTTCTCACGAACCAATGCCGTCAGTTCGTCAGCGGAGTACTCCACCGTCCAGTCGTGGAAGTCGACAGTCTCCTGATCGTAGTCGTTCAGCACTTGTTGCAGGATAGCCTTGTCTTTCGTGTTGCACCAATGACACTCCACGCTTTGTAGATAAGGTTTTGGCGTATCCTCCCAACAGTATTGGAATTCCTCGGTGCGGCCTCCGCAACATTTCGAGAAACGCGTATCACAGAGCTCGCCGTTGAACATGAGCACCTGCCCGCGTGTGGCACGGACGGCCTGACTTGGCAATGGAGAGCGTTGGGTAGTGAGTCCCTGATAGCGCTGGCAATGGTCATCGGCGCAGACATCGAAGAGCGCGTGATCCTCACGGTCATACCATCTCAACATCTCGCTCTCCCCTCTTTCCACATTACTCTTTCCACTCTCCCCTTTCCGCTTTCCTCTTTCCTCTTTCTGATAGAGCAGCCACGAGCGACTGATGACGGTATGTGCCTTGAGAAACTCCAATGATGCGGTGGCACTCATCTCGCTGGAGATGACACTCTCCAGATAATCCTCCACCGGCAACTCGTTGATGGCCTGTATTTTTCCTGCATCGACGATAAGCCGCAAGGAGCCCAAGAAGGTCTGCTGCTGATGGCGCTCCCAATGGAAACCGTTGCCGATGGTGACGTTATTCAGCGTAAAAGTGGTGGGAGGTGAGAGGTGAGAATTCAGGGGTATGAAGCACAGCTCGCGGTATTGCTGCCCCTGCCAAAGCACGGCGCCTTCAAACAGCTCCACCGTCTGCGGCCCGCTGACAGTCTCTCCCTTAGCCTGAAACATGCCATTGAGGCAGAAGTCAATACGCTGAGCGCTGACGATGCCTACGGTCACCAATGGTGTATTGTCTTTACTCATTGAGCAACAGTCAGTTGTGAAATGTCGAGGCTACATTCCTGCAAGATGGACACGGCCTTTTCAGCATCCAGCTTGCGGAAGTCTTCCTCACGTGGGGTGATGAGCAAACCGGCCATATCCAAGGCGCCAGGACTGACAAGCAGCTGTTCATCGCCTTCCATGTAGTAACAGTCGGGACGATGTTTCTTACGAGGGAACACGACGGTGAGGAAGTCGTTTTCCTCGCGCCAGCTGATGACATTCATCATCGGCTCCTCCTCGCCCTCCATGATGGGCAGCGAGTCGTAGAGCTGCATAAAGAGCTGCTCGGTGGTCTTCGTATCCTTCGTGCGGATGACGACAGCGATGCAGGGATAATCCTCGACAAGAGCCATCAAAGCGCCGTCGTTGGGCTGTGCGATAGGTTTCAGGCTCTTCTCAAGCCTATTCCATTCTTTCTGCAGGGGAAGAACGCCCGTGGTGCCTGCCTGCAGGTGGGCGTGGTCGGGCGCAGATGCTCCACAACGCGGGCCGTTGTAGAAGACGGTCTGTTCAGGATAATTTTTCAGGAATTCCATCATCTGCCCGAAGAGCAGCTTGATGCGCTGCGGCTGATGTGCGTCCGTAGGCATCGTGAAATGCATGGGCAAGATGGGGAAGGGATTGACTAAGAGGTGAGAGGTGAGAAGTGAGAGGTGAGAAGTGAGAGGCGAGAGGTGAAAGGTGAGTTGCTCCTTCGGCCTGTTCTCCTTGCACAGGAAACAGGGACGCTCGGCCAGCGCCTGCTTCGTGATGCTGGCACCGGTGGAGCGGATGCGCGCAGGATTGAATTGCGCAGCAAAAGTCAGCTGTCCCACGTGCAGCTCCTTCGTCTGCACATCAGCCAAGTCACGATAGCGCTGCGAAGTCTCAGGCCACTGGCTCAGCTGGCAGCTAAAAAAATGATCCAAGGAAGGCCATTCCTCTTTCCACTTTCCACTTTCCACGTTCCTCTTTCCACTTTCCACATTCCTCTTTCCACTTTCCACATTCCTCTTCTTCATCCTGGCCAGGATTTCTATTGTGCGCAGACGGTCTTTATAGAGGTTGTTCGCGTTGACGCGTTCGATGCTCAAGGCTGCGTCGCTATTGCCCTCCCAACGGCGGCAGAGGTACAGCTCGTCGTAGATGCGGCCGATGCGATAGCTGCGGCTGAAAGCCAGGCCCATCGCATAGTCCTCGCCGTAGCTGGTGTTAGGCAGCTGGAACTGTCGCAGAATCGGCGTGAAGAAAGCACGAGGAGCGCCCAAGCCATTGATGCGGAGGGCGTTGTTCGGGCCGTTCTCATCCGTCCACTCACGGTGGTCGATGAGGCCCGGCGGCAGCGTCTCCAACTGGAAGTTGCAGATGCGATAAGAACCGACCATCATGGCAGCCTTCTGCTCGCGGAAAGCGTCGACGATGCGCTGCAAAGTATGTTCCGAGGAATAGAGGTCGTCGCTGTCAAGCTGCACGGCAAAGCGACCGCAGCGCGGGTCGTTGATGGCCATATTCCAACAGCCGCCAATGCCGAGGTCGGTGCGCGAAGGCTGGAGGTGGATGAGGGCGTTTTGTTGGTTGCCATACAATGGCAACATACCGGACAGGATGGCAGAGGTGCCGTCTGTGCTGTGGTTGTCAACGACGATGACGTTGAAGGGGAAGGTGGTCTTTTGCGAGAGAGCGCTCTCCACGGCATCCTTGATGGTGCGCACGCGGTTGAAGACGGGGATGACGACCGAGGCCTCCACAGGGAACGGTTGCTCGTCGAAGTCGATGTCGGCGTAGGCGGTTGTGTCGACAAGGGCGCCGATGGCCTTCAGATGCCGTGTGGCCACCTGCTCGCGCTCTATCTGCACCTGGCGGTTAGCCGGGTTGACATAGTCGAACTGCTTCTCTCCCGACTTGCGCAAGTCCTGCTCCACCTCCGTGTACAGATATTCGTTCAGGTGCAGCAGCTCGCCGTGACGGCTCAGCCACAGGCGCAGGTCATAGAGACCGCTATACGTATATAATAATGTGGCGTTCTCTTGTGCCCATTGTTTCAACAGGTCAGTACGGACGAGCAGCAGCGGCCCGAAGTCGAAGTCGTCGCGAATGGCGCCAAGCTGATAGTCGATGGCGGGATGGCGTTCCGCCTTCCACTTTCCACTCTCTTCTTTCCTCTCATAGCGGTCGGCATAGACCATCGCTGCGCCGCTGTCGGCGGCTACACGCGCCAGGCGCTCCAGCGCTCCTTCTCCTAAGTCCAGCTCAGTAGGTTTCGTCACAATGGCGGTAAACTCGGTCTTTGCCTTCGCGGCGATGTCCATCAGCGTGGCGCTGCTGAGCTGGCTTTCCATCGGTTGGAAAAAGTCAATCTTTCTGTTCATGTTAGCTATTTTCCTGCAAAAGTAAGCATTTCCCGACGATTAAACGAAGAAATCTCCATATTTTCTGCGTCTTTTTTTGCTCATTCGGATGCAAATGCTTACTTTTGCACACATGAACTATCAATATCACATTTTTTCTCCCTATCGCGTGTGTCCGTTGGGTGCACATGTCGACCACCAGCACGGCCTGGTGACGGGCTTCGCCATCGACAAGGGCGTCGACCTGTGGTTTAACGTCAGGGAAGACGACGTAGTGAAATTATCGTCCAAGACTTTCGAGGGCGACGTGGAATTCCAAGTCAGCAAACCCTCGCAAGTGAGGGAGCACCATTGGGGCGACTATGCCCGTGGTGCGAAGTTTGCCCTGCGCAAGCGCTTTGAGCTGCGCCACGGCATCGAGGGCGTCATACAGGGCTCGCTGCCCGTTGGAGGCCTGTCGAGCAGCGCAGCCGTGCTTGTGGCTTACGTGATGGCTTTGGCCAAGGCCAACGACATCACCCTGCAGCCCTTCGAAGTGGTGAAAATTGCCTCTGAGGCTGAGCGCGAGTACATCGGCCTGAACAACGGCCTGCTCGACCAGGCGTGCATCGCCCTGGGCAACAAAGACGGCCTGCTCTTCCTCGACTGCGACAGCAACGAATATCGCATCATCAAGCGCCATCCCGACATGCCCGACTTCGAGATCGGCATCTTCTTCTCGGGCCTGACGCGCTCGTTGGTGAACAGCGACTACAACCTGCGCGTCTACGAGTGCAAGACGGCTGCATGGAACATGCTGGCCTATACAGACCAGCCGCTGAAGACCTTCGACAAGACCTTCCTCCGCGACATTCCCAAGGCCACGTTTGAGAAGACGCGCATCGCCATGCCTGCCCGTTTCGCCCGGCGTGCCGAGCATTTCTACAGCGAATACCGCCGCGTGCGTCAAGGCGTAACTGCTTGGGAAACAGGAAATATGAAGCTATTCGGAAAGCTTTCCTTCGACTCTTGCGAAAGCTCCATCCACAACTACGAATGTGGCAGCGCCGAGCTGATTGCCATCTATGAGGCGATGCGCGAACTGCCCGGCGTATGGGGTGGCCGTTTCTCGGGAGCCGGCTTCAAGGGTGCCTGCATCGCCCTCGTCGACCCTGCTTACAAAAAAGAGATTGAGGCAAAGCTCACCGAGCGTTACCTCAATCAATTCCCGGAATACGAGAAGACTTTCCAAGTGTTCTGGGTGAAACCCGACGACGGAGCCCGTTTCCTCTAATATTAGTTGTGGAAGACCAAGCCGTCGCCGAACTCGTCGATGACGATGGGCCGTTCGCGGCTGATCTCGTCGGCCAGCAGCTTCTTCGACAGATCGTTGAGGACGTAGTGCTGGATGGCACGCTTCACAGGACGGGCACCCATGTCGGGGTCGTAGCCTTCCTGCGCCAGCCATTTCACGGCGTGGTCGCTGACCTGTAGCTGGAATCCCTGCGGTTCCAGCATTTTTTGTACGCGTGTCAGCTGCAGGCGCACCACCTGCTCAATCTCGTTTTGCGAGAGCTGCTGGAAGGTGATGATCTCGTCGATACGGTTGAGGAACTCCGGACGCATCACCATGCGCAGCTGTTCGCGGGTGGCATTGCTGGTCATGATGATGATGGTGTTCTTGA
Source organism: Prevotella sp. (assembly GCA_017615355.1). Classification (GTDB taxonomy): domain Bacteria; phylum Bacteroidota; class Bacteroidia; order Bacteroidales; family Bacteroidaceae; genus Prevotella. Next base: position 44,274 of record JAGAAJ010000025.1, on the reverse strand, counting down.
AGTCGGCCGTGCGCCCCTTGTTATCCGTCAGACGCCCGTCGTCGAGCACCTGCAGCAGGATGTTGAACACGTCGGGATGGGCCTTCTCGATCTCATCGAAGAGCACCACGCTGTAGGGCTTACGCCTGACGGCCTCGGTCAGCTGTCCGCCCTCATCATAGCCGACATAGCCCGGAGGCGCGCCGATGAGCCTTGAGACGGTGTGTTTCTCCTGATATTCGCTCATGTCGATACGCGTCATCATCGTCTCGTCGTTGAAGAGGTATTCGGCCAGAGCCTTTGCCAGCTCGGTCTTGCCGACGCCCGTCGTTCCCATGAAGATGAACGAGGCGATAGGGCGCTTGGGGTCTTGCAGGCCAGCACGGCTGCGGCGCACGGCGTCGCTGACGGCGGTGATGGCATCGTCCTGACCGATGACGCGCTTGTGCAGTTCCTCCTCCAGATGGAGCAGCTTTTCGCGTTCGCTCTGCATCATGCGGCTGACGGGGATGCCCGTCCAGCGGCTGACCACCTCGGCGATGTCGTCGGCGGTGACCTCCTCGCGGACGAGGCGGCTGGCTTCAGCGGGTGAACCGCTGGACGCACTACCGTCGAGCTGAGCCTGGATGGCGGCGATGTGCGCCTCCAGCTCCTTCATCTTTCCGTAGCGTATCTCGGCCACCTTTCCGTAGTTGCCCTCGCGCTCGGCGCGTTCAGCCTCATATTTCAGCTGCTCCATCTGCTGTTTGTCCTGCTGAATCTGGTTCACCAGCTGGCGCTCGCCTTCCCAGCGGGCACGGAACTGCGACTCCTGATCCTTCAGTTCGGCAATCTCTTTGTCGAGCTGCGCAATCTTCGGCTCGTCGTTCTCGCGCTTGATGGCTTCGCGCTCAATCTCGAGCTGAGCCAGTCGGCGGCTGATCTCGTCGAGCTCCTCAGGCACGCTGTCGCGCTCCATGCGCAGCTTGGCGGCGGCCTCGTCCATCAGGTCGATGGCCTTGTCGGGCAGGAAACGCTCGGTGATGTAGCGCTCAGAGAGCTTCACGGCGGCGATGCAGGCATCGTCCTGGATACGCACCTTGTGATGGTTCTCGTAGCGTTCCTTCAATCCGCGAAGGATAGAGATGGCTGAAAGCTCGTCGGGCTCGTCGACCATAACTGTCTGGAAACGACGCTCTAACGCCTTATCCTTCTCGAAATACTTTTGGTATTCGTTCAGCGTCGTAGCACCGATGGCGCGCAGTTCGCCACGTGCCAATGCGGGCTTGAGGATGTTGGCGGCATCCATAGCGCCTTCTCCCCCACCCGCTCCTACGAGCGTGTGAATCTCGTCGATGAAGAGGATAATGCGACCCTCGCTGCGTGTCACCTCGCCGATGACGCTCTTGAGGCGCTCCTCGAACTCGCCCTTGTACTTGGCACCAGCCACCAGCGCACCCATGTCGAGCGAATAGACCTGCTTATCCTTCAGATTCTCAGGCACATCGCCACGGACGATACGCCCTGCCAGGCCCTCGACGATGGCGGTCTTACCCGTGCCCGGTTCGCCGATGAGGATAGGATTGTTCTTCGTGCGGCGCGACAGGATCTGCAGCAGACGGCGGATCTCGTCGTCGCGGCCGATGACGGGGTCGAGTTTGCCGGCACGTGCCATGCTGACCAGGTTCTTGGCGTATTTCTCCAGCGACTGATAGTTGTCGTCGGCGCTCTGCGACTGCACCTTCTGGCCCTGACGCAGCTCGAGCACGGCCTGCTTCATGTCCTTCTGATTGGCGCCTGCATCCTTGAGGATACGGCTCACGGTCGAATTCACTTCGAGGAGAGCCAATAAAATTGGCTCGCAAGAAACGAACTCATCGCCCAGCTGCTGGGAGATCTCCTGCGCCTTCATCAGCACCTTGTTGCTGTCGTTCGAAAGATAAGGTTCGCCTCCCTGCACACGTGCGAGGTGCTGCAAGTCCTGCTGGCAGAGCATCTGAACCTGCCCCATGTTCACGCCCAGCTTCTGGAAGACGAAGCCCACGACGTCGCGGGCCTTGTCGATAAGGGCCAGCATCAGGTGCACGGGCTCAATGCCCTGCTGGCCGTTCTGCTGCGCAAGGTTGACGGCTTGCTGCACGGTCTCCTGCGCCTTGATTGTAAATTTGTCGAGTGTCATGTTGTTCTCCTTTCTTTAATTTGTTTCTGCCTACATAGAGACAAACGCTGTGCCATCGCCCCTGAGCCGTCAGAAAGTCAGCAAGATAGGACAAAATGACAGCAAATAATTTGCATCTTCTTAAGATTTGCATTACCTTTGCAGCATGTTTGAAGTGATGTTCACGCTCTTTGCCATCGTCATCGTGGGTTTCGTGGCTGGCAAACTGGGCTATTTGGGAAGCGAGTTCGACAGGCAGCTGTCGCGCCTGGTCATCAATATCACCTGTCCGGCGCTCATTCTGTCGTCCTCGATGGCTGGCGAGCTGCCCGACCGCCAGTACATCCTGCCGCTGCTGGGCATCAGCGCCCTGACCTACGTGGTGCTGACGGCTGCGGCCCTGGGGCTGTCGCGCATCCTCACACGCAAGATCACCGACCGCGGCATCGTGGCCTTCGCGCTGGTGTTCGGCAACGTCGGTTTCATGGGCTATCCCGTGGTGGCGAGCATCTTCGGCCATCAGGCGGTGTTCTATGCCGCCGTGCTCAACGTGGTGAACACGTTTGCCGTCTTCACCATCGGTACGATGATGATTACAGGCGGCGAGGGCTCCGACCGTGAACGCTTCAGCAAGAAAGTGCTCTACAGCACGCCGATGTTCTCGGCCTATCTGTCAATGCTCATCGTGGCCCTGGGCATCGACAACATCCCCGGTTTCGTCAGCCAGCCGCTGACAATGATTGGCAACATCACGGTGCCAGCCGCCCTGCTGATCATCGGCTCATCGATGTCGCAACTGCCGCTACGGGCCTTCATGGGCAATGTAACGGTCTATGCCACCACGCTCTGCCGGCTGCTGATTTTGCCCATTGGCGTGCTTTACTTTTGCCGTTTTCTGGGCTTCGACCCCTTCGTAACAGGCATCAACACGGTGGTAATTGCCATGCCTGTGGCCACCTACGGCACCATTCTCTGCCTGAAATATGACCGTGACACGACCTTGATTGCAGAGGTGACCTTCATCACCACCCTACTCTCCATGCTGACTATCCCACTGATTGTCTGCATGTTATAGCTTGCTACGAAAAAAAAGTGGTCATGAGTGTCATGTGTCATGAGTGTCATTAAGCAATTCGGAGTGCGAAAGTCCGCATAATAATATATAAATTTATTTATATATTATTATGAGCCGGAAATCCCCCTCCCAATTCAAAATCCTTAATGACACTCATGACACATGACACTCATGACACATGCTGGGCTGGCCCCCTCCCCTACATGGGAGGGGAACGGCTGCGCCTGGGAGGGGAACGGCTACGCAAAGGTGTCGAGAAATGAAAAATGCCTTGAGAAAAATGAAAAAGGCGTTCGCAAAAAAGGAAATGGCGTTCGCCAATCGTTAAACTTTCTAATATTTTCGGGATATAATCTTAACCGCAGATTTTTTTTTTGTAACTTTGCAATAGCAAAACTATTGTATCATTTTTTAGACAACAAAATTACCTACACGATATGAAAAAACTATTGATAGCAACCATAATCTGTTTGATGATGCCTATGTTTACATTCTCGCAGACATACAGCGCCCTGTGGAAACAGGTGAAGGACGCCCAGGACAACGACCTGCCGCAGACGGAGCAGGAAGCACTGGGCAAGATCGTGACGAAAGCCGAGAAGGAGAAGGTCTACGGCCAGCTGCTGAAAGCCTGGCTGCAGCGTGCCAAGTCGCAATGCGAGGTAGCACCCGACTCGCTGAAACCCGTCGTGGAGAATCTGAAGGAGCGGGCCGAGCTGGCTGACGACAACCACGTGCTGCAGGCCGTCTACTACGCCGTGCTGGGCTACATCTACTACAACAACAGCTGGCTCGACGAGCTGCGCCATGAGCAGATAGGCCAGGATTACTACGACAAGGCGATGACCTACCCCGACGAGCTGGCTGCCGTGAAGGCCACCGACTTCGAGCCCTTCGTCATCAAGGGCGACAACAGCCGCTACTTCGGCGACGACCTGCTGAGCCTCATCGGGATAAAGGCCGGCCATGCGCGCCAGCTTCGCGACTACTATCTGAAGGTGGGCAACCGCCACGGAGTGCTCTTTGCCAGCGAATCCATGCTGCTTGACGAGGAGCCGGAAGACATCGAGCAGGAGCCGCTGAACAAATCGAAGCACATCCAGCGCCTCGACTCGCTCATCGCCGAATTCCAGGACCTGCCGGAGTGCGGCGAGCTGGCCATCGACCGCTACGACTACATGGAAGACTATACCGACGCCACCGCCGAGCAGAAATGGCAGTACATCAACATGGCCCTGGAGCGCTGGGGATCGTGGCATCGCATGAACTACCTGCGCAACCGCCAGCGCGACATCACTTCCCCGGAATACAACGCAGAGCTGAAGGAAAACGTCAGCATACCGCAGCGTGAAAAGAAAGTTGAGCTGACCGACCTGCGCGCCATCAGCGAGCTCACCATGCGTGTGTATAAAGTAGATGTCGACGGCACCACGGAGCTCAATCCCTCCAGCCCCGACCACTACAAGAAGCTGAAGCCGCTGCTGCACGCCCTGCCCGAAATGACGCAGACGAAGAAATTCGTGGGCAAGCGCGAGTACGAAATCTTCGACGACTCGATGATGCTGGGCGGCCTGCCCGTGGGCGTCTACATGCTGGAGTTCGAGAGCCAGCCCGCCACACGCATCTCGCGCAGCCTCTACTTCGTCAGCGACCTGCGCGTACTGTCGCTGACCTTGCCATCGGCCGACAGAGTCAATGAGGAAAGCGGTCCGAAGCGCATCGCCGTGGTGAACGCCACCACCGGCCAGCCCGTGAAGAACGCCTCGGTGGAGGTGCGCTGGGGATGGGGTAATCATGCTGGCAAGGCCACGCTGAAGACCGACAATAACGGCGAGTGCATGTACCAGCCGGAGGAGGACGCCAGCAGATTCCGCATGCGGGCATACACCCCGACCGACAACGCCTGCCCCGAGATGGACGACTGGGGACGCTACCATTACAGTGAGGTGTACGAGAACAGCAAAATTGAAATATTCACCGACCGCAGCATCTACCGCCCGGGACAGACGGTGCACGCCGCCGTGATCCTCTACCGCAACTACGCGGGCAACGACAACCGCGCGCTGGCCAACGAGGAGCTGACCATCCGCCTGAAGGACGCCAACTACGACGTCGTGGAGGAAAAGACCGTCACCACCGACGAGTTCGGCACGGCCTCGACATCCTTCACGCTGCCCTCGCAGGGCCTGACCGGACAGTTCACCATCAGCGTCAGACAAGAGCGGCACTCGTTCCGCGTGGAGGAATACAAGCGGCCTGCCTTCGAGGTGGACATCCCCCGCGTGACGCAGGACTATGAGGCTGGCGACACCGTCGTGGCCACAGGCAACGTGCGCAGCTATGCCGGCGTGCCCGTGCAGGGTGCCACGGTGAAGTACAAGGTGGTGCGCCGCATGGCCTTCTGGTGGATGAGCTACTCACGCTACTGGCAGCACGGCTACATCGGCTCCGGCAGCAACGACGAGCAGCTGGCCGAAGGCGAGACCGTGACCGACGACAAGGGACAGTTCACGGCCGACATCCCCCTCGTGGTGCCGCAGACACAGCATCCCATGTTCTACAACTTCGTCATCACCGCCGACGTCACCGACCAGGCTGGCGAGACGCATCAGGGCGTGATGTCAGTACCCCTCGGCAACAGGAAGACGGCTTTCAGCGTCACGCTGCCCGAGAAAGTGCTGAACGAAGACGCGACGAAGATAGCCTTCCACCTGCAGAACGCAGGCGGTGCCGACCTGGAAGGCAAGGTGCGCTACCGCTTCGACAACGGCAGCTGGCAGGAAGCCAAGACCAACGACCTCGTAGCCGTGCCCTCGCTCAAGAGCGGCAGCCACACCCTCTCGGCCATTTGCCAGGAGGACACCATCAAGCAGGATTTCATCGTCTTCTCGCTCAACGACAAGCGACCCGTCACCGAGACACACGACTGGTTCTACACCAGCCGCGAGCAGTTCCCCATCGACGGCAAGCCCGTCACCGTGCAGGTGGGCTCCTCCGACAAGGACGTGCATGTGGTGTACGCCATCTTCAGCGGCAACAAAATCATCGAGAGCGGCACGGCCGACATCAGCAACGAACTGATCAACCGCAAGTTCACCTACAAGGATGAGTACGGCCACGGCCTGCTGCTCACCTACGGATGGGTGAAGGACGGCGAATACTACGTGCATCACACCACCATCCAAAAACCGCTGCCCGACAAGCATCTGAACGTGAAATGGAAGACCTTCCGCAACCGTCTCACGCCCGGTCAGCAGGAGGAATGGACGCTTACCGTCGTCAAGCCCGACGGCACGCCTGCCGATGCCCAGCTCATGGCTACGCTCTACGACAAGAGCCTCGACCAGCTCTACGCCCACTCGTGGAGCCTCGTGCCGCCTACCCGCCTGAACTACGTCTACACGTGTTGGAGCAAGGCCTCATGGGACAGGATCAATGCTTACGGTTCCAAGACATTCGCATCGCTGAATGTGCCGCCGCTGCGCTACAACCGCTTCGACTACGACGTGTTCCCCAGCTACAGCTACTACTCGCGCAATCGCGGCATCATGCGGATGGCCAAGAGTAATAATGTAGAAGAGGTGCTCTACGACGTGGTAGAATACGAGGCGGCTGACGAGGACAGCAACAGCCTGGAAGAAGTCGCCGTAGTGGGATATGGCATTCAGAAGAAAGCAAATCTGACTGGCTCCGTTACTGTCGTAAAGGATGAGGAAGAGCCGAAGCAGGCCGAGGTGCAGATGCGCGAGAACCTGCAGGAGACGGCGTTCTTCATGCCGCAGCTCGTCACCGATGCCACCGGCACCGTGTCGCTGAAGTTCACGTTGCCCGAGAGCCTCACCACGTGGCGCTTCATGGGCATCGCCCACACGAAGGACATGATGTACGGGCAGATCAGCGACGAAGCCGTAGCCCGCAAGGACGTGATGATTCAGCCCAACATGCCGCGCTTCCTGCGCCAGGACGACGAGGGCTCCATCAGCGCCCGCGTGATGAACATGAGCGACAAGCCCATCAAAGGCACCGCCATGCTGCAGCTGCTCGACCCCGAGACCGAGAAAGTCGTCTACGAGCAGAAGCAGCAGGTCAGCGTCGCCGACAGCTCGACCACAGCCGTCACGTTCAGCGTAGCTCCCTCCACCTTCCACTCTCAACCCTCCACCCTTCTCATCGCCCGCGTCAGCATCAGCACGCCTACGCACAGCGACGGCGAGCAGCACTACCTGCCCATACTGCCCTCGACCGAGCGCGTCACCGTCACCGTGCCCTTCACGCAGATTACTCCAGGCACGAAGGAGATTGACCTCACGAAGATCATTTCTCCATCCACCCTCCACACGTCACCCTCCACCACACTCACCGTCGAATACACCAACAACCCTGCCTGGCTGATGATTCAGGCGCTGCCTGCCGTCGGCCATCCGCTCGACGACTGCGCGATGTGTCAGGCCACGTCATACTATGCCAACGTCATCGGCCGCCATATCCTGGCACAGAATCCTACGGCAAAGAACGTCTTCGAGCAATGGAAGCGCGAGTCTCTCAACTCTCAACTCTCAACTCTCAACTCTCAACTCCAGAAAAACGAGGAGCTGAAAGATCTGCTACTCAACGAGACACCGTGGGTGATGGACGCCAACCGCGAGCAGGATCAGAAGCAGCAGCTCGGCCTCTTCTTCGACAAGAACGCCATCGACCTGCGACTGAGCTCTGCCGTGAAGAAATTGAACGGATTGCAGAACGAAGACGGCTCCTGGAGCTGGTGGCCCGGCATGAAGGGCTCACCCCTCATCACCACGTCGGTGACTGAGATGCTGGTGCGCCTGAACAAGATGACAGAGGCACAGGACGAGACGGAAGAGATGCTCGACAATGCGTTCTCATACCTCGGCAACGACATCGTTGAACTGGTGAAGGAGATGAAGAAGGAAGAAAGGAAGGGCCACAAGCAGTCGTTCCCCACCTTCCGCGCATTGCAATGGCTCTACATCTGCACCATCGACGGACGTGAGCTGCCCAAGGATGTGGCCGACGCCAACGCCTACCTGACGAACCTGCTGAAGAAAGAGACGAAGAATCAGACCATCTATGAGAAGGCCCTCTCCGCCATCATCCTTGAGAACAAGACCTACGTGAAGAGCCTAAAGGAGTGGACGGTCTACCGCGAGGACATGGGCCGCTACTACGACACGCAGCGTGCCGGCTATTCGTGGCGCGACTACAAGATGCCCACGCAGGTGGCTGCCATCGAGGCCATGAAGCTGCTCACTCCCGACGATACCGTCACCATCACCGAGATGCAGCGCTGGCTCCTGCAGCAGAAGCGCACGCAGGCCTGGGACACGCCGCTGAACAGCGTCGACGCCATCTACGCCTTCCTCAACGGCAACTCGCAGGCATTGGCACCGCAGGCGAAGACGGAGCTGTGCATCGACAACAAGCCCATCGACACCAGCGACGCCACCGCAGGCATCGGCTATGTGAAGACCTGCGTGCCGATCGCTGACAAGGCTCCCTCGACATTCACCGCCAAGAAGACATCGACAGGCACCTCGTGGGGCGCCGTCTATGCCCAGTTCACGCAACCCACCCGCGACATCGCCGACCAAACCAGCGGCATCAGCGTGAAGCGGGAACTGTTGAGTGAACTCTCAACATTACATGTCGGCGACAAAGTCATCGTGCGCATCACCATCGAAGCCGACCGCGACTATGACTTCGTACAGCTCACCGACAAGCGTGCCGCCTGCATGGAGCCGGTGAAGCAGCTGAGCGGCTACAACTGGCGCGAGGGCTACTACTGCACGCCGAAGGACTATGCCACCAGCTATTTCTTCGACCTCCTGCCGAAGGGCCGCCACATCATCGAGACCGAATACTACATCGACCGCACAGGAACCTACGAGACGGGCACCTGCACCGTGCAATGCGCCTACTCGCCCGAGTTCCACGGCACCACCAAGTCCATCACAATCCAAGTCAAAGATAAAGAATAGACAATGACAAAGCTAAAGACTTTTGCCATCCTGCTTGCTATGCTGCCCGCCACCATGATGGCGCAGAAGCTGAGTATCAACAAAACCACTATCGACGTAGGCAAGACCGGCTTCGAGGTGCCTGTCACAGCCACCTTCGAGCTGCGCAACAAAAGCCTGAAGACGATGACCATCGAGCGGCTGGAGACCGACTGCGGCTGCACCACCGTCGACGGCCCGAAGAGCGTGGGTGCCGGCGAGCGTTTCACCATCTCGCTGACCTACGACGCCAAGCTGCTGGGCCACTTCACCAAGCAGGTGGCGCTCTACAGCAATGCCACGCGAGAGCCCGTCTACCTGAAGATGAAAGGCGTGGTGTTGGAAGATGTCGTGGACTATTCCAACCGCTATCCCTACGACATGAACGGGCTGCTGAGCTCGGTGAACAACGTGGAGTTCGACGATGTGAAGAAAGGACAGACGCGCGAAGTGGAGATCAACCTTCTGAACAACACGGACGAGAACATGACGCCCAACATCCTGCACATGCCCACGTGGCTCCACGCCCTGGCTATGCCTGAGACATTGGAGCCCAACCGCAGCGGCAAGATCATCCTGACGCTGAACTCGGAGGAGGTGCACAACTACGGCTTGACGCAGGTGAGCGTCTATCTGGCCAAGCGCATTGGCGAGCGCATCAGCGACGAGACGGAGGTGCCCGTCAGCGTCGTTCTGCTGCCCGAAGCCAACTACGAGGGACAGGACAGCGAGCTGGCGCCCAAGCTGCAGCTCTCTGCTGAAACGCTCAGCCTCGATGCCCACCACAAGAACGGCACCATCATCATGACAAACAAAGGCAAGAGCGCACTGAAGATTTCCTCTTTGCAGATGTTCACAGGCGGCATCAAAGTGAAGCTGCCGAAGAGCGAGCTGCAACCAGGCGAATCGACGAAGCTGCGCGTCAGCATCGTGCCGACACAGATCAGGAAGGCACGCTCAAAGCCCCGTATCCTGATGATTACCAACGACCCTGAGAAATCAAAAGTAGTCATTACCATCAACGTAGAATAAATGGAACATCCTGAGAATAGCGCAGAATTTGCCGGCCTTCAAGTAAACAGCGGCGTAGAGCAGCAGAGCATCATCAACCCCTACCTGAAACGGGGCCGTTTCCGCCGTCGTGAGCTGACCGCCGCCGACATGGTGGAGGGCATCCTCAAGGGCGACATCACCATCCTCTCGCAGGCCGTCACCTTGATAGAGAGCGTCAATCCCGACCATCAGGCGAAGGCGCAGGAGGTCATCGAGAAGTGCCTGCCCTACAGCGGAAAGAGCGTGCGCATCGGCATCAGCGGCGTACCTGGCGCTGGCAAGTCAACATCGATTGACGAGTTCGGCATACATCTTTTAAAAGAGAAAGGCGGACGCTTGGCCGTACTCGCCATCGACCCCTCGTCAGAGCGCTCGAAGGGCAGCATCCTAGGTGACAAGACGCGCATGGAGAAGCTGGCCGTGCATCCTGACTCGTTCATCCGCCCCAGCCCGTCGGCAGGATCTCTCGGCGGTGTGGCCCGCAAGACACGCGAGACCATCATCCTCTGCGAGGCTGCCGGCTTCGACAAGATTTTCGTGGAGACCGTAGGCGTAGGACAGAGCGAGACGGCCTGCCACTCGATGGTCGACTTCTTCCTGCTCATCCAGGTGGCTGGCACAGGCGACGAGCTGCAGGGCATCAAGCGCGGCATCATGGAAATCTCTGACGGCATCGTCATCAACAAATGCGACGGCGACAACGTAGACCGCTGCCACATGGCCGCCACCAACTTCCGCAACGCCCTGCACTTCTTCCCCATGCCCGAGAGCGGCTGGACGCCGAAGGTGCTGTGCTACAGCGGCTTCTACGGCATCGGCATCAAGGAGGTGTGGGACATGATCTACGAATACTTCGACTTCGTAAAATCCAACGGGTACTTCGACTATCGCCGCAATGAGCAGGCCAAATACTGGATGTACGAGAGCATCAACGAGCACCTGCGCCTCAACTTCTACAACAACCCCGTCATCCAGCAGCAGCTGCAGCAGGCTGAGCACTCCGTCCTCATGGGACAGAAGACTAGCTTCGTGGCCGCCCAGAATCTGCTCGACCTCTACTATCAAAACCTGTAAGCCTCATTAGCCTCATCCATTATGCTCCAAATTGAAATTGACAACGGCAGCGGCTTCTGCTTCGGCGTCACCACAGCTATCAAGAAGGCCGAGGAGGAACTGGCCAAGGACAAGACACTCTACTGTCTGGGCGACATCGTGCACAACGGAATGGAGTGCGAGCGCCTGCGGCAGATGGGCCTTGTCACCATCAACCACGAGGAGATGGAGCGGCTGCACGACGTGAAGGTGCTGCTGCGGGCACACGGCGAACCGCCTGAGACCTACGAGTTGGCGCGACGCAACAATATCGAGATCATTGATGCCACCTGCCCTGTGGTGCTGAAGCTGCAGAAGAGAATCAAGGAGCAGTTTGAGGCCCCATCAGGAGCCGTCGAAGGGGCTACCATCGTCATCTTCGGCAAGAAAGGCCACGCCGAGGTGCTGGGACTGGTGGGGCAGACCGACGGCAACGCCGTGGTCATCGAGAGCTTCGAAGAGGTGAAGAAACTCGATTTCTCACACGACATCTACCTCTTCTCGCAGACGACGAAGAGCCTGGACGAATTCCATCGCATCACCGAATATATCCAGAGCCACATCGCCCCGACGGCCACGTTCAGGAGCTTCGACACCATCTGCCGCTCCGTAGCCAACCGTATGCCGAACATCACGGAATTTGCCTCTCGCCACGACCTCATCCTCTTTGTATGCGGACGCAAGAGCTCCAACGGCAAGGTGCTCTTCAGCGAGTGTCATCGCGTGAATCCCAACAGCTACCTCATCGAAGGACCGGAGGAGATAGACCCCGCTTGGCTGAAGGGTATCAGCACCATAGGCATCTGCGGAGCCACCAGCACGCCGAAATGGCTGATGGAGCAGTGTAGAGACGCAATCACAATAACCGTTAACCAATAAACTATAGACGTTAATATGAACAGACTTTTCGTTTCTTTTTTCCTGCTATTCGCAGTAACATTCTCTATGAAAGCACAGTATGACATCATTCCGATGCCACAGAAAATCACCTTCGACAAGAAAGGGCGCACGCTGAATGTCGACCCCGCCACCGCCATCGTGGACAAGCTCAACGCCGACATCGTCAACCCCGAAGGCTGGCGCATCACCGTCGACAAGAAAGGCATCACCGTAGAGGGCAGCACCGAGGCAGGCATCTTCTACGGCCATCAGGCGCTGCGACAAGTGATGGTAGCAGAACCCACCACCCTGCCCTACGCTGTGATAGAGAGCAGTCCTCGCTTCGCCTATCGCGGTATGCATCTCGACGTCTGCCGCCATTTCTTCCCCAAGGAAGTGGTAAAGCGCTACATCGACATGCTCGCGATGCACGGCATGAACACGATGCATTGGCACCTCAGCGACGACCAGGGCTGGCGCATCGAAATCAAGAAATGGCCGAAACTCACCGAGGTGGGTGCCTGGCGACAGCGCACCACGATAGGTCGCAACATGGGTCTCTACGACTACACACCGCATGGCGGTTTCTACACGCAGGATGACATCCGCGAGGTGGTGGAATATGCCGAAAAACAGCACATCACCATTATTCCCGAGATTGACATGCCTGGCCACATGGTGGCTGCCGTCACGGCCTATCCTGAGCTGGGCTGTACAGGCGGCCCGTACGAGGTGTGGCCCGACTGGGGCGTCAGCGACGACATTCTCTGCGGCGGCAATCCCAAGGTCTACCAGTTCCTTACTGACGTAATCGACGAGCTGACCGAGCTCTTCCCCGCTACCATCATCCACTTGGGCGGCGATGAGGCTCCGAAGGTGCGCTGGAAGGCTTGTCCTCGCTGTCAGCAGAAGATGCGTGACCTGGGACTGAAGAACGAAGACCAGCTGCAGGGCTACATGGTGCGTGAGATGGAGAAGGTGCTGGCCACCAAGGGACGCCGCGTAATGGGCTGGGACGAGATTATGTTCTGCGACGTGCCCAAGACCGCCATCATCATGAACTGGCGCGACTGGCAAGGTGTCGAAGACCCTGCCAAGATGGGCTTCGACGTGGTGCGCACACCTAACTCTACGCTCTATTTCGACCACTATCAGATTCCTTCCAGCGAGTGGACGAACACGTTGCTCATCGGCGGCTTCTCGCCATTGGAGAAGGTCTACAACTATGAGCCGGCTCCTGAGTCATTGACCGACGAGGAGCGTGCACACGTCATCGGTGTACAGGCCAACGTGTGGACGGAGTACATCGGTGCTGCTGATCTGATTGAGTATCAGGTGCTGCCGCGTATGGCAGCTCTGGCCGAGGTACAGTGGTCCAATCCTGAGCAGAAAGACTACGGCGATTTCCTCAAGCGTCTGCCGCGTCTCATCACCCTCTACAACCAGCTGGGCTGGAAATACTGCCACTACGAGCTTGAGGATAAAAAATAAGGGCGGATTTTATAATGATGAGAGGACTTGGGCGAAACTGGACATGGATAGTGAAGGTGCTTCTGGCATTCTTCACTATTCATTGTTCATCGTATGTCGAAGCACAGACCAAGCTCTCACCCTGGCTGAGACAGATTGTCAAGAAAGAAGCACGTCTCTCGCCTCACGCCCCCAACCTCTCAAAGGCTACGGGTAGGCGCGTCAGCGGGAATCCTCAAACCTCTCACCTCACCACCATCGCTTTCGTCAGGCTGTCTTCTGACGACGACGAAGCATTAGCCGAGCACGGATGCCAAAGCCTGGCACATTTCGGCGACCTGCACATCGCCGCCATCCCCCTTTCGCAACTCCCATCAATGTGCGCCGACAGCCGCATCATGCGTATCGAGGCATCACCTAGCGGTCATGCGCTGATGGACACGACAGCCATTATCCTCAATGCCACGCAGGCCTACGAGGGCCTCAACCTGCCGCAAGCCTACACGGGCAAGGACGTAGTGATGGGCGTGATGGATATCGGCTTCGACCTGACACATCCCAATTTCTACAGCGCCGACACCACACGCTACCGCATCAAGCGATTCTGGGACATGCTCTCTCAAGACACCATCGGAAGTCCCTTCCCCGTCGGACGCGACTACACCACCCGCGAGGAATTGCTGGCCTTGGGACATGCACGCGACGGTCTCGACCAAGAACACGGCACACACACCTTAGGCATTGCAGCGGGCAGCGGATATGATACCAACTATCGGGGTATGGTACCCGATGCCGACATTTGCCTCGTGGCCAACGCCGTGGGCGAAGACCTCATCTACATTGATTCTGCCGACGTCTACAAATACACATTTGCCACCGATGCCCTCGGCTTTAAATATCTCTTCGACTATGCGGCATCCGTAGGCAAACCCTGCGTCGCCTCTTTCAGCGAGGGCAGCTCGCAGGACTTCTATGGCTACGACCAGCTCTACTACGCTTTCCTCGACAGCATCAGCGGACCAGGCCGTATCATCGTAGCTGCTGCAGGCAACGACGGCACCAAGCGTAACTACATCCATAAGCCGATAGGTATTGAGAGCGCCGGCACTTTCCTCCGATGCGGCGACTCCACGATGATGGTGTTGATGAGGGCAAGGGACGATTTCAACCTGCGCCTCGTTGCCTACGCCGAGCCCTACGACACGCTGACAGTCAACCTGCGGCAGGTGGTGGAGAGCGAGGACTCCACGCTGACATGCGAGAATCCCTACTACAGAGCCGTCTTCGAGGCCTATCCTTCCAGTTATGACGATACTGAGACCTGTCTCGACCTGACGATAATTACCGACAAGGACATCGGAGGCAAGCCTCGTCTGTCGTTAGAGCTGCTGGGCGCTGATGCCGATGTGGAGCTATGGCGTGTAAACGGCCAGCTCAACACCTACCCCGTCAATCCGTTGCTCGACGATGCACAAAACGACCACTACATCCATTCACCCAGCACAGCGCCGTGTGTCATCTCTGTTGGAGCCACTTCCTGGCGCGACCAGATGGTGAATATGGACGGCAGGGTGCTGGCCTACGACAAGGGCACCGACGGACGCAAGGCGATGTTCTCGTCGATGGGTCCCACCTTCGACGGGCGCATCAAACCCGACTGTGTGGCACCAGGAAACTACGTCTATTCGTCCTACAGCAGCTTCAAACTGGAAGAGCATCCTGACGACGTCACAATGCACTCCGCGCTCTTCCCGTTCAATGGTCGCACCTATGCCTGGGGAGCCAGCAGCGGCACATCGATGTCGACGCCAGCCGTTGCCGGAGCCATCGCCCTGTGGCTTGAGGCCTGCCCTACACTAACCGTAGATGATGTGAAGGGAGTGCTTGAGCGCACCTGCCGCCATTACGACGCCTCCCTCTCCTACCCCAACAACAGCTACGGTTATGGCGAGGTGGACGTCTATGCCGGACTGCTCGATATCCTCGGCCTTTCTTCTATCCGCGATATTCCCCAACAGCATACGGCAGCGCGCATCACCATCAGCGGACACACGCTGCACATCGTCCTGCCTGAGAAAGCCAAGACGGACGTTCCCCTGCGCATCTATGACCTCAGCGGACGACCCGTCTTCAACGCAATGCTTAGCCGCGGAAACCTGTCCCACAGCCTTACTCTTCCTTCATTGCCGTCAGCCGTCTATGCCGTATGTATCGGCAATGCGTCGACACTTGTCAGATATAGCGAATGATGAGATTGTCGTCGTAGCGCTGGCTACTGATGACTCGCACGGTGGCGGGCAGATGCGGCGCCCGTGTTCCTCCTGATACGGTCAGCAAGGTATTTGTCTCCACACGTATCTCGTCCCACAACCCCTGTGCCAGGAAGGAGTCGAGCGTCTTGCGTCCTCCTTCGACGATGAGCGACTGGATGTTGTGGTGATACAGACTGTCGAGGTTCAGCGGATGCTGGCGGTCGATGACGAGGCGTTTCGGCGACGGGCCTGCCCAGTGGCGCACGGTGAGCTGCGGATGCTCGCGCTCTTCTGTTACACGTCCCACGAGAATGGCATCCTCCTCGGCGCGTAGCTTGTGGCTGAGCATCTGGGTGAAGGGCGACGAGATACTGATGGCCTGCCCGTTGTCGTCGATGAAGCCGTTGGCCGTCTGCGCCCATTTTAAAATAATGTAGGGACGATGCAGGCGATGGAAGGTGAAGAAACGGCGGTTCAGCTCACGACACTCTTCTTCCAATACGCCGACGGTGACGTCGATGCCAGCATCCTGCAATTTCTTGATGCCACGTCCCTGCACCTCGGCGAACTCGTCGATACAGCCCACGACAACGCGCTTCACTCCTTTCTTAATAATGAGGTCGGCACAAGGCGGCGTCTTGCCGTAATGTGAGCAGGGCTCCAGCGACACATACATCGTGGCATCCTTCAGCAACGGCTCATCCTCAACCTTCACGCTGGCAAAGGCGTTCACCTCAGCATGACCCTCGCCACAACGGGCGTGATAGCCTTCGCCGATAATTCGAGCTGTTGGCTCTTGGCTATTAGCTAAAGTCCTATTGTCTGTAGCTACGATTACCGCGCCAACCATTGGGTTGGGCTTGGCGTTCTGCCGTCCACAACGAGCCAGCTGCAGGCAGCGGTGCATATAAAGTTCGTCAGCGTTCTGTATCATCATATCATTTTTTGCAGATTATTAATCTTCCCTTTCTTGGGAGGGGGATGAAGGAAGGCTACTGCGCTGCCTCACCGCCTCGAAGAGCAGGATTGCCGCCGATACGGAGACGTTGAGCGAATCGAGCCTGCCCAGCATCGGGATGCGGATATGGGCATCGGCAGCCTCACGCCATTGTTGCGTCAGACCTGTCGACTCCGTCCCCATGACGATGGCCACGGGCGAGCACATATCGGTGTCGTAATAAAGTTTTGAGTCCTGTAGCTGCGCCGTGAGGATACGGATGCCGTGCTCCTTGAGGAAGGCGATGCACTCCTCGCTGCTACAGGCCACCGTAGGCACGGTGAAGATGGCACCAATGGAGGCACGAATCAGGTTGGGATTATAGAGATCGGTAAGCGGGTCGCACACGATGACGGCATCAGCCTTTGCAGCGTCGGCCGAGCGAAGCACAGCACCCAGGTTGCCAGGCTTCTCCACGCCCTCAAGCACTATGATGAGGGGCGAGTGGTGAGAGGTGAGAGGTGAGAGATGTGACACAAGGTCTGTGAGTGTCATCTTCCGCTCCTTTATAATGGCGATGACGCCCTCGGTGCTGCCGCGATAGGCCACTTTCTCATAAAGCTGACGGGGAAGAGAGAAGACGTTCCCCTCCCTGCAGGGAGGGGTTAGGGGTGGGTCCATTTCCTCACACACAAACAGGCTGTCAATCTCGAATCCCGCCTCGATGCAATGCTGCAACTCGCGTACGCCCTCCACCACGAAGAGACCCTCTTTGCGGCGCTGCTGCGACTTCTGCTGCAACAGCAACAGATGCTTGATTCTCGGATTCTGTGCGCTCGATATTTCCATCAGAGAAGTATTGTGCTCGAAAAATTCATTGCAAATTTACGAAGAATAGCCGAATAAGCGGTCTTTTCTTCTAAAGAAAGTTATTTTTTCTGCCAAATTTGCAGCTGTTTGGAAAAATATATGTAATTTTGTCAGCCATTATGGACGTCAAGGAACTTCAAAGCATCAAACAGAGGTATAACATCGTGGGAAACTGCGATGCATTAAATCATGTCCTCGACGTAGCGATGCAGGTGGCTCCCACCGACTTGAGCGTCCTCATCATCGGCGAGAGCGGCGTGGGCAAGGAAATCATTCCGCGCGTCATCCACGACAGCTCTCCGCGCCGCCGCGAAAAATATTTCGCCATCAACTGCGGCTCCATTCCCGAGGGAACCATCGACTCTGAGCTCTTCGGACACGTCAAGGGCGCCTTCACCACCGCCATCGGCGACTCGCTGGGCTATTTCGGCGTAGCCAACAAGGGCACGCTCTTCCTTGACGAGGTGGGCGAGCTGCCGCTGGCCACGCAAGTCAGGCTGCTGCGTGTGCTGGAGACGGGCGAGTACATCCCTGTGGGTGCTACGGAGGTGAGGAAGACCGACGTGCGCATCGTAGCCGCCACCAACGTCAACATCCGCCAGGCCATCAGCGAGGGCCGTTTCCGCGAAGACCTCTACTACCGTCTCAACTCCATACCCATCCAGATGCCGCCGCTGCGTGAACGCGGCGAGGACATCGTGCTGCTGTTCCGTCTCTTCGCTATGGAGACGGCGCAGAAATACCGCATGGAGCGCATCCAGCTGACCGAAGAGGCCAAGCAGATGCTGATGCGATACAAGTGGCCGGGCAACGTCAGGCAGCTGAAGAACATCACCGAGCAGATCTCCGTGCTCAGCAAGGAGCGTGTCATCACACCCGAGATACTGGCGAAGTTCATCCCGCAGGACCGTGAGAGCACCCAGCTGGCAGTATTGCCGAATAGCGGCGACCACAGCTTCGAGAATGAGCGCGAGATTCTCTACAAGATTCTCTACGACATGCGCAACAACGTCAACGACATGCGCCGCGAGATGAGTCAGCTGAAGAAGCAGATAGAGGAGGTGCAAGCCAAGCCCGCATCGGCAATGAGCTCTATAGGCCCCATTGGGCCCATGAGCCCTATAAGCCCTATGACCCCGCAACTGGAAGACGCCGAGGCCGAGGAATACATCGAGCCCGAAGCCGAAAACCTCAACCTCAACGACCTGAGCCGCACTATGCTGGAGAAAGCCCTCGAGCGCAACAACGGCAACCGCAAGAAGGCCGCACAGGAGCTGGGTATCAGCGACCGCACCCTCTACCGTCGCCTCAAGCAGTACGGACTGGTCGTCATTTCTTTCCTCTTCCTTCTCTCCTCTTTCCTCACATCTTGCAAAGTGAGCTACACCTTTAATGGTGCCAGCATCGACTATACAAAGACGAAGACCATCCAGATAGCCGATTTCCCCATCCGCTCCAACTACGTATGGGGACCCATGGCCAGCATCTTCAACAACCAGCTGAAGGACCAATACGCCAACCACACCAAACTGACGCAGGTGAAACGCAACGGCGACCTCAAGGTCGAGGGCGAGATCACCCGCTACGAGCAGCGCAACAAGTCCGTGTCAGCAGAGGGCAGCTCGGCACAGGTGGAGCTGTCGATGACCGTCAACGTGCGCTTCACCAACAACGTCAACCACAAGGAAGACTTCGAGAAGTCGTTCACCGCCTCGCAGAGCTACGACTCCAACCTCAGCCTCAACGCCGTGCAGGAAGAGCTCGTCACACAGATGGTGAAGGACATCACCGATCAGATATTCAACTCAACAGTAGCCAACTGGTAGAAAATGGAATTAGCAGAACTCATCAAACATCCTGAGAAGCTAGACCGCGACTCACTCTACGAGCTGCGCTCCCTGCTTGCGCTGTATCCCTATTTCCAGAGTGCCCGTCTGCTGCTGCTGCAGAACCTCTACCTGCTGCACGACCCCACCTTCGATGAAGAGCTGCGTCGCGCCGCCATCTACATCACCGACCGCAAGGTCATCTTCCAACTGGTAGAGGCCGCACACTATAAGCTGAAGACTAAAGCCGACAGCTCCACAAACCCCTCCTCTACCCTCTCACCCCTGGAAAAGGACAGCCGCACCCTCTCGCTCATCGACGACTTCCTCGACAGCGTGCCCAAGGACGAAGAGCCCAGCACCAGCAAGGGCCGCAAACCCACACCCGCCGATGCCGCCGTCGACTACGTGGCCTACCTCCTGGAGAATGAGAACGAGGAAGACCGCCGCCAGGCCGCCGAGGCACCACAGCTCATCGGACAGTCGCTCATCGACAAGTTCATCAACGACGAGAAAGGCAGAATTGTGCTCAGCGACAACCCTCAGAAACCCGAGATAGAGCCCGAGGATCAAAAAGACGAAAAAACAGACGAAGAGAGGGTAAATACCGAGACAATGGCCCGAATATACATCAAACAGGGCAATTATTCCAAGGCTTTGGAAATAATTACGCAATTAAGTTTGGATTATCCGAAAAAAAGTATTTACTTTGCAGACCAAATTCGATTCCTCGAAAAATTGATCATCAACAACAGCAAAGAATAACAACAGAATCACATAACAATAAACACTCAACAATAAACAAAAAATGTACACATTACTATTAGTTTTAATCATCCTGGCCGCCATCCTCATGGTGGGCATCGTTCTCATCCAAGAGTCAAAGGGCGGCGGTCTCGCCTCCAACTTCGCTTCATACAACCAAATCGGAGGCGTGCGCAAGACCACCGACTTCATCGAGAAGATGACATGGGGCCTCGCAGCAGCTATGGTGATCATCAGCGTACTCTGCGCATACACCGCTCCCAAGCGCGGACAGCAGGGTCCTGCCGTCATGCAGATTCAGAACAACGCCAACCCCAGCAACCAGCAGGGCGTTGAGGCTGCTCCCCTGGTGCAGCCCGAACAGGCTCCCGCCGCAGAAGCTCCCCAAGAGTAAGACAAACCATTCCAATGAATAATGCCCCGGCATCTATCAGAAGCTGTCGGGGCTTTTCTTGTTTGTCACCTTCCTCCCACCACCCACATCCATCAGCCATCTTCCATCACCCATCAGCCATCATCCATCGGCCATCATCCGCCTCAATAACATCTTTTTTGAAAAAAGAGCCGATTTTTCTTGGTAGTTCCAATTTATTTGTCTACCTTTGCACCCGCAAAACCGAAAGGTCGCGCATTTGATCTCATACATGGTGCCCGTAGTTCAGTTGGTTAGAGCGTCAGATTGTGGTTCTGAATGTCGACGGTTCGAGTCCGTCCGGGCACCCCAAAGACATCGCCGAAAGGCAATGTCTTTTTTGTGAGCAGACGCGAACTAGACATCGCCGAAAGGCAATGTCTTTTTTTGTGAGCAGACGTGAACTAGACATCGCCGAAAGGCAATGTCTTTTTTTGTATACAAATGATAACTTCCAAATCCGCAGGAAGCCACTTCACGCTATCCAGTTCTTCTTTAGATAGCCACTTCGCTGCTTCATGCTCATTCAAATGCAGCGCTTCCGTGAGCAGCGAGCAAAGGTAGCAATGCATGGTGAGATGAAACTTGGGATAATCATACTCCACCGTACAAAGAAACTCATCCACGCTGATTTCCGTCGAAAGTTCCTCGCGAATCTCCCGCTTCAGCGCCTCCTCCGGCGTTTCACCTTCTTCCATCTTCCCACCAGGGAACTCCCACCAATCCTTCCACTCACCATACCCTCGCTGAGTGGCGAATATCTTATTATCCTTGCGAATAATTGCTGCTACAACTTCTATTTGTTTCATATCTCATTCTCTGCTGCCATCGGCATTTGCATATCCTCTTCATCCATCTGCGGATAAGCTACGACTTTAGCCTGATGGTCTTGAAGCCAGATATGGTTCAGGGTGAAGGCTATCGACTCCAGTGTCTCTTCCCGCTTTGATGGTGTCAACTCACACTCCCAGACGGTGATGCAATGCCAGCCCATTGCGGCCAGCTTCTTTTGTTCCTCTTTGTCACGTTCCTTGTTCCTTCGAATTTTCGCCACCCAAAAGTCCCTGTTAGTCTTCGGAATCTTGCAGCACTCGCTATTCAGCACATCTTCCATCTGACATTTTCCATCAGACATCTGTAGCAAAGCCACATTGTGTCCATGCCAGAAACATCCATTTACAAAGATACAAGTACGGTATTTCCTCAGTACCAAATCTGGATGTCCTGGCAACCGCTTATGGTTCAGCCTATATCTGAATCCTCTCTTCCACAGCCCACATCGCACAATCATCTCCGGCTTCGTATTCTTCGAACGAATCGCCGCCATATTGGCTGATCGCCGAGCCTGCTCACGCTCGGCAGAGCTGATGCCAACATCGCTCTGCTCTTGCTTAATCGCAGCCTTATTATGCCGTTGTTGTGGAGAGAGTTTATCCATCGTTACTTCAATTCCTTTATTTTCTCTACCACTTCCAAATCTGCAGGCAGCCACTTCACGCTGTCCAGTTTTTCTTTCGAGAGCCACTTCGCCGCTTCATGCTCATTCAAATGCAGCGCTTCCGTCAATAGTGAGCACAGGTAGCAATGCATGGTGAGATGGAACTTGGGATAATCATACTCCACCGTACAAAGAAACTCATCCACGCTAATCTCTGTCGAAAGTTCCTCGCGAATCTCCCGCTTCAGCGCCTCCTCTGGTGTTTCCCCTGCCTCCATCTTTCCGCCAGGAAACTCCCACCAGTCTTTCCATTCGCCATATCCTCGCTGAGTGGCGAATATCTTATCTCCTTTGCGTATAATTGCTGCTACAACTTCTATTTGTTTCATATCTCATTCTCTGCAGCCATTGGCATCTGCATATCCTCTTCATCCATCTGCGGATAGGCTACGACTTTAGCCTGATGGTCCTGCAGCCAGATGTGGTTCAGGGTGAAGGCTATCGATTCTAGCGTCTCTTCCCGCTTTGATGGTGTCAGCTCACACTCCCAAACCGTGATGCAATGCCAGCCCATTGCTGCCAGCTTCTTCTGCTCCTCCTTATCCCGTTCCTTGTTCCTCCGGATCTTCGCCACCCAAAAATCCCTGTTCGTCTTCGGAATTTTGCAGCACTCCGACCCTTGACCCTTGAACCCTGAATCTTGAATCTGTGACTCTGTCACATTATGTCCATGCCAGAAGCATCCATTTACAAAGATACACGTCCTGTATTTCCTCAGTACCAAATCAGGATGCCCAGGTAGCCGCTTATGGTTAAGCCATAACGAAAACCTCTCTTCCACAACCCACGACGCACAATCATCTCCGGCTTCGTGTTCTTCGAACGAATCGCTGCCATATTGGCTGATCGCCGAGCCTGCTCACTCTCGGCAGAGCTGATGCCAACATCGCTCTGCTCTTGCTTAATCGCAGCCTTGTTATGCCGTTGTAGTGGAGAGAGTTTATCCATCGTTACTTCATTTCCTTTATTCTCTCCACCACTTCCAAATCTGCAGGCAGCCACTTCACGCTGTCCAGTTCTTCTTTAGATAGCCACTTCGCCGCTTCATGCTCATTGAGATGCATCGCCTCCGTCAGCAGCGAGCACAGGTAGCAATGCATGGTGAGATGAAACTTGGGATAATCATACTCCACCGTACAAAGAAACTTATCCACGCTGATTTCCGTCGAAAGTTCCTCGCGAATCTCCCGCTTCAGCGCCTCCTCTGGCGTTTCCCCTGCCTCCATCTTCCCGCCAGGAAACTCCCACCAGTCTTTCCACTCACCATATCCTCGCTGAGTGGCGAATATCTTATTATCCTTGCGAATAATTGCTGCTACAACTTCTATTTGCTTCATACGATAAATTAGAAGGGTACATCGTCAAAACTAGGTTCTTCACTCTTCAGTAATACCCTTGAAAGAATTTCCTTAGCCGTTTCACATCCTAGTTCTGCAGCTCTTTTGTAGTACTTGATAGCTTCTTCTTCATCAACAATATCGTTATAATAATAGTAGCCAATCATATATATGGCCTCTGCATAGTCATATTTGGCTGCTCTTTTGAAACACTTTAGGGCCTCTTTTTTGTTTTTCCTTACACCGTTGCCGAAATAGTAACAAAGGCCCAAAGTGTAAACCGCAGGAATATAATCTTTCGAAGCTGACCGCTTAAACCATTTCACTGCCTCCTTCGTGTCTCTTTTAACGCCACGGCCAAAATCATAGCAATCCCCTATTTTGTACTGTGCTTGATAATACCCTCTTTCTGCCGCTTTTCGCCACCATTTGTAGGTTTCACCGATGTCAACGGTTAATCCTTTTTCTCCATAATAATACCACTCTCCTAAGAAACATTGTGCTTCTGGTTGTCCCATCCCGGCTGCTTTCCTATATGCGGCTAAGATTTCCTTATTGGATGCATTCGTCTCTTCTAAGCATCTACCCACATGAAGCTGAGCATCGGCATCGCCTTGTTCAGATGCCTTTGTGAACCAATGCATGGCTTTAGAATAGTCTTTCTCTACTCCTTCACCCTTATAGTAGCTTAGACCAATATTGAATTGTGCCTGAGTACTGCCTTGTTCTGCGGACTTCTTATACCATCGATTAGCTGCAACGATGTCTTTTTCAATACCTTGTCCATAAAAAAGACAACACCCCAAGTTACATTGCCAATTTCTGTATCCCTTTTCTGCAGCTTTCTTTATCCAGCTGACTGGGCGTCCATGCACGCTGTATTCTTCACCCATGAAGCCATTATTCCATCGTGTTGTAGCCACATTCCACGAAATGCAGTTCAAAGCCCCACCTTTTCGTACAGCCTCCAAAGCAGGCACTCCAATTACTTTGCAACTCGACATAGCATCTGCAATTTGCTGTAGTGCCTGCTCATCTTCTGGTATTCCCAATTGGGGTACCAGCACAAGTTTGCCAATCTGCAAGAAGTTGATGTAAGCCCAGCTGCGTTCATGTTTCCGCTTCACAT
The DNA here is from genome assembly GCA_017615355.1 of Prevotella sp. Lineage (GTDB taxonomy): Bacteria > Bacteroidota > Bacteroidia > Bacteroidales > Bacteroidaceae > Prevotella. Next base: position 19,549 of record JAGAAJ010000025.1, on the reverse strand, counting down.
TGTATGTTAGTGGAATCACCTCCACGTATTTCTCCAAATTCTTTAGGAACTGGCGAGCTTTCACAGCATAAAAGTCTGCATAGTTCGTCATTAATACGCGGTTATCACCTATATAGTGCACGATGCCGTCACTATGTCCGAAAATCTCGTTTCTGTCCCAAGGAAGGAATATGATGTCACATTCGAAAGCTTCCTCTAATAGCCGTTGAACCTCGTTGCGTGATTTATCTTTGTTCTCAAAGAACACTTTTTCCGTCATTATTATCTTGTCGTCGCATCTCACCACGTTGCCTCCATCAATGACCAAGTCTAAATCCACTACTTCTCCATCCTGCCGCAGACATTCTATATTTTCGATACGATTCACATCCGTAATTATTCGCTGGTAGTATTTCGTTTGCAGATAGTCTGGGTTGTATTTGTAAAAGACAAAACGTTTCTCGCTCGTCTGAATCGGCATATAATCACGACACCAGATATCTTTTGTATGACTCAGCAACCTGTGGTCAATATCATTGCCCTTCAGAATCTTATCGAGGCTCTGATACAAAGTCGGGCACCTCTCTGGCAATAGGTCAGAGAAGAACACCGTATCCGTCAGGCTATCAACCATGTGATTACCGTAATAGAGTCCGTAGAGGGTATTCCAATTAGTGGTTGTCATTGAATCTATCCGTTTTATAGGTACCTTTTCTTGACTCTATCTCACCTTTCCTTGTATTATAGCGATTCTTAGGAGGATTCCAATCATTTATCCGACTATCATATAAACATAATCTGTCGTTTTCCTTATCGATATCTTTTTCTCCTAAGGCACGGTAAGTTGATTTAACATCAATATTTAGCGTTTTGGAAGCGCGACTTAATCGTGGCATCTTCCCGCATTTACACGCATTCAGAATCTCATCTTTACATGTAAGAGGCCCAGCAATTACTTTTCCTTCTTCATCCCTTATTGCCCTAATGAGCACACCTCCGAATTTCGCAGTTTTAGTATCGTAATGGCTGTCAAAACAAATATCTATACCACTAAGATGATAAAACAAATCTCCTGCCTTGTAGTTTTTCCTAGCGTATGTTACTTCATTCCATTTATCACGCCATCTGTCTTTTTCGTAATAATAGAACTCTATCTCTGCAAAATAGTATTCTTTATCATTACAATTGATACAATAGCTACCGAAGAGTTCTTTCGCTATTTTTGCACATTTTTTTTGGAACTCATTTTCATCTCCTTTTGACAGCTTATCAAACGGATTCTTTAAAAAGTGATACTTTTCTTCCATAAAGCTATTCTTTAGAAATCTGCTGCAAAGATAAGAAGGATTATGCGTGTGACCAAAAATTTTATGTTAAGACGTTGTTAAGATTTTCCAAATAGTTATTTATTTTTCACTTGCAGTCCTGATTGGTACAGATGGCCAGACCGTTACGCGTCACAGCTGTGACGATATCCACTATTCCTTTTACGACAACAGCAGAATCTTGTTAATCATTTGAAATTCAGACTATTACAAACCATTTCTTTCCTTCCATTTCTCTTAGCATCACAGAAACGTCACAGCTGTGACGATGTGCGCGGGGATATTGTCACAGCTGTGACGCTGTGACGGAGACCATTAATGCCAAAAGTGACTAAAGTGACGTGACTTTTGACACGATAAGATAGGGATAGGAGTGCAATATTATAGAAGTATATAATATTAAATATTATATACTTCTATAATATTGAATATACTTATTGATTTTTTGCTGCTAATTTGAGGGCTTATCGTGTCAAAGTCACGTCACTTTGTCACGCATCTAAAGAGGCTCCTCAGCAGAATAAACAGCCTCTTCAGCAGAATAAAGAAGCTCCTCAGCAGAATAAAGAGGCTCTTCAGACAAATAAACAGCTCCCTTTTGGGGAGAGGCAAGATGTAAGAAGCTTGGCTCTCTTTTTTTCAAAAACAGCTGGTTTTATTTTGTTTTAGACCCTTTTTTTTGTATTTTTGCACCCATAAAACTGATTGAAACTATGAAGAGATGGTTGACAGCATGTATTGCATGCTTCCTGATGACAGGATTTGCCAATGGCCAGCAGACCACTACTAAAAATAATGTGGATCCCTGCGGCCCTGTGCCAACAGAGAATCAGCTGCGATGGCAGGAGATGGAGATGTATGCCTTCATCCACTACTCGATGAACACCTACACCGACCAGGAGTGGGGCTTCGGCAACGAGGACCTGCAGCTGTTCAATCCCAGCGACCTCGACTGCCGTCAATGGGCACGTGTCTGCAAGCAGGCAGGCATGAAGGGCATCATCTTCACCGCCAAGCACCATTGCGGCTTCTGCATGTGGCCTTCGGAGTTCACGGAGTATTCAGTAAAGAACACGCCGTGGAAGAATGGCAAGGGCGACGTGGTTCGGGAGCTGGCGGATGCCTGCCGTGAGGAGGGCCTGGAGTTTGCCGTCTATCTCTCGCCCTGGGACAGGAATCATCCTGAATACGGTCGGCCTGAATACGTCACCTATTTCCGCAACCAGCTGCGCGAACTGCTCACCAACTATGGTGACATCTTCGAGGTGTGGTTCGACGGAGCCAACGGCGGCGACGGCTGGTATGGCGGAGCCAACGAGACGCGAAAGATTGACCGCACCACCTACTATGAGTGGCCCGAGACCTACCGCATGATTCGCGAGCTGCAGCCCCGATGCCTCATCTGGAACGACGGCAGCGACCGCGGCGACCTGCGCTGGGTGGGCACGGAGGCCGGCAATGTGGGCGAGACGAACTGGAGCCTGCTCAACCACGATGGCGAGGTCACATGGCCCATGCTGCACTACGGCTTGGAGGACGGCGACTCGTGGGTGCCCGCCGAGACGAACACGAGCATCCGTCCCGGCTGGTTCTATCACGAGACGGAGAATGAGCACGTCAAGAGTCTCTCGAAGCTGATGGACACCTATTATAAATCGGTGGGACGTAACTCATGCCTGTTGCTCAACTTCCCCATCGCTCCCAACGGCCGCATCCATCCCACGGACTCGCTGCGAGGCATCGCCTTCAAGAAGATGATTGACGAAGTGTTCAAGAACGACTTGGCGAAGAAAGCAAAGACTCGCCACCTTTCCATCTCTAAAGAGCAGGAAGGAGTTTGGGGTGGTTCTCTCATCACCTTCAAGAAACCTACCACCTTCAACCGCTTTGTCGTCGAGGAAGATATCCGCTACGGTCAGCGTGTGAAGAAGTTCTCGCTGGAGGCCGAGGTCAATGGCCGATGGATTCCCCTGAAGGATGAACTCGTGGAGAACGGCGACGGCCTGACCACCATCGGCCATCGTCGCATCATCTGCTTCCCCAATGTGACGGCCACCCGTCTGCGTTTCACAGTTCTCGATGCCAAGTGCGACCCCGTCATCAAGCGCACCTCCGTCTATCTGGCTCCAGAGCTGACGGCCGACATCCCCGACAGCGGAGAGAAGCACAGCAGCAATCTCCATTATTTCTTCAGCAATCCCAAGCAGATGATGATCGACTGGGACACGGAGCAGACCATCACCGCCTTCCGCTACCTGCCGCCGCAAGCCACCCGTGAGGGCACCATCACCCACTACTCCCTCTGGGCCTCCACCAACTGGGCCGACTGGACAAAGGTGGCCGAGGGCGAGTTCTCGAACATCGTCAACAATCCCATTTGGCAGACCGTCAAGATCGCACCCACGAAGGCCAAGATCCTCCGCCTCGATGCCGACCGTCTGGCTGAGGGCGACCGCATGGCTTTCAGCGATTTTGAAGTGGTAATTGACAAATGACCATACGGGTCGATGTCTACATCAGTTGGGTTTCTTAAAGGGAAACGGTGATGTGGAAACAGGGCTGGACGCGCTCGTATTTCACGTAGCAACGGCCTTGAGAGCGCAGGTCGTAGAGCACCTGGCCAAGGATATTCTTCAGGCGGATTTCCAAATCAGCGTCTACCTCGCGGGCATTGCCGACGGGATGGAAAGTGGTGTAGTTGATGTCGAAGGTGGTGCCGTAGAGGTGGCACGACTGTTCGGTGGCATTCTTATTGGTACGACGCAAACGCACCACATCGGCCTCTGAACGGAGTACGCTGCTCACCACCATGCGATAGAGGGGCATGTTGCGAGCCAGGAGGCTGTCGGTGAAGGCCATTCCAATATCCTGTAGGAGGATGGCGGCGCGAGGCACGAGATAGGGGATACTGGCATCGAGACGGGCCATGTCGTAGTAGGGCGAGCAAGCCATGTAAACAAGCTCTTGCTTGCGCTGCTCGGCATCCTCACGATCCTTGACGGGTGGCACACCCCATTTCTGAGCTGCCGCGAGCTGCACGTGATTGCTGTCGTTGAAAGCTACGCCGTAGTCGATGAAGGCGCTCCTTGAAGGACGAGGCGAGGGATTACTCGGAGGTACGGGGGTACGAGGGACAGCCTCTTTTGAGGCTGTAGGTGCGAGAATACTATCAGCGCTTGAACCATTCTCGTTGCCAAGCAGTTCTGTGGCTTCATCTCCTCGATTGTTATCTTTCTCACCTATAAACACGCATCGCACGAGCGCGAGTACAATAATAATTATACCCAGCCCTTGCAGATAACGGTGCTTCATTTGTCTTGTTGCCATAATTGCAGTGCAAAGGTACGAATAAGCGAGCACCTCTCGCGCCTTCTTTTCCTTAAATAGTGTTAACGCCAAGCAAATTGTCTGCGTTTTGTTCAGCTGTTTCGAGGAAATGTTGTACTTTTGCATCCGCTAAACGGAAAAGAGCCTTACTGGTGCGTTAGTTCAGTAGGTTAGAATGCCAGCCTGTCACGCTGGAGGTCACGAGTTCGAGCCTCGTACGCACCGCAAGCTCTTCGATGATTGGCAAACATATTTTTTGGACTGGTGCGTTAGTTCAGTAGGTTAGAATGCCAGCCTGTCACGCTGGAGGTCACGAGTTCGAGCCTCGTACGCACCGCTCAATTAAACCAAAGCTCATTGATTACGTCTAATCGATGAGCTTTTTAAGTTTCTGACACGAAAAACCTTATTAGACAAACGACGACACTACATCAAAATGACATGAAAACTATGAATAGAATTTTTGCATTACTGCTCTTTGCAATGATGGTTTTCACTGAAGGCATGGCCCAGAAGAAGACCTTGTATGCCACACGCTATAAGGAGTACCGTCCCTCGGTCATTACCTTTGCCGACGGCCATCAGAGCCGGCATTCGCTCACCAACGTCTTTCTGAAGAACGGTGCGCTGCTCTATCTGCAGGGCGAATACACGATGGAGGCCAATATGGACAATATCGTGGCCGTAGACTTCCCCGGCGACCGTCCCTTCGTGGCCATCGACAAGCAACTGGCCTATCTGGTGGACTCGGTGGGACACAACGCCATCTACTGCCTGGAGCTTTTCGACCAGGAGAGCTATGAGCGCAACCTCCGCAATAATATTGTGATTTCGAATCTGGACTTGGGCGACCAGATCAGCACCTCCACCATCGACCTAAACAACGAGGAGGACTATCAGCTGCCCGTCTTCCGTCATTTCTACTTCCTCTACGAAGGCGAGTACATCCGTGTGCATGAGCGCGAGCTCAACCGCAAGCTGTCCAAGGAGAAACGTACGATGATGAAGCGCATAATGGCTGTGCCCGGCTTCAGCTGGCAGCATGAGGACAGCCTGCTGATGCTGCTCAAGGCCATCACGGATTAGTGTTTTTTCAAGAATCAGAGAATTAGAGAAAAAATCTCAATCAAGAATTAGCGAATTAGAGAATATGACCAACGGACATCTGCTTTGGGTAGACGACGAGATGGAGCTGCTGAAGGCTCATGTGCTTTTCCTACAGAAGAAAGGCTACGAGGTGACCATCGTAAGCAACGGCACGGATGCCATCGACCTCTGTCGTGAACAATCTTTCGACCTCGTGCTGCTCGACGAGCAAATGCCTGGCCTCTCAGGTCTCGAGACGCTGCAGCGCATCAAAGAGCTGTCGCCCGCCACGCCTGTGGTGATGGTGACGAAGAGCGAGGAGGAGAACATCATGGAGCAGGCCATCGGTCAGAAGATTGCCGACTACCTCATCAAGCCCGTCAACCCCAACCAGATACTGCTGACGCTGAAGAAGAACATCCACCGCCGCGAGATAGAGACGGAGGTGACGCAGAGCCAGTATCAGCAGCAGTTCCAGCAGATAGCCATGCAGATCATGGACTGCCGCACTTGGCAGGACTGGGTGGAGGTGTACAAACGCCTCGTGCATTGGGAGCTGCAGCTCAGCTCCACCGACTCGCAGATGACGGAGATGCTGGCCATGCAGAAGGAAGAGGCCAACCTGGGCTTCGCCAAGTATGTGAAGAACAATTACCTGGAGTGGATAGAGGCGAGAGAAAAGTCAAAGCCTCTTTCTGCCGGCAAAGCTAATCTCTCACCTCTCACCTCTCACCCCTCACCCCTGTTAAGCCCCGACATCTTCAAGACGAAGATATTCCCATTGCTCAACGACGGCGAGAAGGTGTTCCTCGTGGTGCTCGACAACTTCCGCTACGACCATTGGCGTCTGCTGGCCCAGGAGATAGGCGATCTCTTCGACATTGACGAGGAGCTCTACTTCAGCATCCTGCCCACAGCGACGCAGTATGCCCGCAACGCCATCTTCTCGGGCCTCATGCCAAACAAGATTGCCCAGATGTTCCCCGACCTGTGGGTGGACGAGGACGAGGAGGAAGGCAAGAACCTGAACGAGGCGCCGCTCATCCAGACGCAGATAGACCGCTATCGCCGCCACGACACCTTCTCTTACACGAAGATCAACACCTCGGCAGAAGCCGACCGCCTGATGCAGCAGCTTAGCTCTTTGGGCAAGAACGACCTCAACGTCGTGGTCTTCAACTTCATCGACATGCTCAGCCACGCCCGTACGGAGAGCCGTATGGTACGCGAGTTGGCCAACAACGAGTCGGCCTATCGCAACATCACACTCTCGTGGTTCCGCCACAGCGTCATCCGCGATTTCTTCCGCTATCTGGCACAGACCGACTGCCGCGTCGTCGTCACCACCGACCACGGCTCCATCCGCTGCACCAAGCCCATCAAGATTGTGGGCGACCGCAATACCAACACCAACCTGCGCTACAAACTAGGCAAGAACCTGGGCTACGACTCGAAGGACCTCTTCGTCATCAAGAATCCCGCACAGGCACAGCTGCCGTCGCCCAACCTGTCGACGAGCTACGTCTTTGCCACCGGCGATGCGTTCTTCGCCTATCCCAACAACTACAATTACTACGTCAGCTACTACAAGGACACGTTCCAGCACGGCGGCATCTCGATGGAAGAGATGATCATCCCGCTGGTGACGATGAAGAGACGAACAAGATAACACCCAAACACATTCCAACACTTGAAAAACTTCAGACTTTCATTCATCACATTCTTCCTGCTACTGGGTACCTTCATTTGCAAGGCTCAGCAGCAAGTCTCGCTGCATGGGCATGTGGCAGACAGAGAGAGCCGCATTCCCCTGGCGAGTGCCACGCTACAAATCTACAAGGTAAGCGAGAAACAGACGAAAAAAGACACCGTCTACGTGGCCGGTGTGCTGGCCGACACTCAGGGCGACTACTCCTTCAGCGGCGTGGCTGCAGGCAGCTACCTGCTGAAAGCGACGTATCTGGGTTACAAGACGCTGACGAGAACGGTCAATGTCAATGGGCAACGGGCCACTAGCGTCCCTACCCTACTGATGGAGGCCGAGAGCGTGGTCTTAGACGAAGCCATAGCCATCGCCAACCTGCCGAAGATGGTGATCAAGGACGACACAGTCATCTACAATGCCGACGCCTTCCGTGTGCCTGAGGGCTCCGTCATCGAGGCGCTGGTGGAGATGCTGCCCGGCGCAAAGGTCGACGACGATGGCAAGATCAGCATCAACGGCAAGGACGTGAGGAAATTCAAGCTCGACGGACGCGACTTCATGACGGGCAACAACGATGCCGTGATGAAAAACCTGCCCTCCTACGTCATCGACAAGGTGAAGGCCTACGACGAGAAGAGCGACCTGAGCCGTATGACAGGCATCGACGACGGCAACGACGATTTCGTGTTGGAGTTTACCACCAAGCGCAGCGCCCGCAACGGCATCCAGGCCAACCCCGACTTGGGCTACGGCACAGACCATCGCTACGGCATCCGACTGACGGCGATGAAGCCCTTCGGCGACATGCGCTACACCTTCATGGGCAATGCCAACAACGTGAACGACCGCAACTTCTCTGGACGTGGCGGACGAGGACGCGGCAACAATCAGGGACAGCGAGAGACGAAGACGGGCGCCCTTGACATCAGCTACGAGGACGGCCAAAAGGTGAAAGCCAGCGGACGTATCACCTGGACACATGGCGACGTGGACAACTGGAGCCGCAACGGGTCGGAGAACTTCGTCAACACCCGAGGAGGAGCCTTCTCGAACAGCGTGAGCCAGAGCTACCAGCGCAACAACGGCTGGACGGGCAACATGAACCTGGAATGGAAGATGGACTCGGTGACCACCCTGAATTTCCGTCCTGACATCAATTTCTCGACCAACGATAGCCGCGGCTTTGCCACTTCAGCCTCGTTCAACGCCAATCCCTTCGACTATGTGACGGATGCACTCAGCGCCGAGAGCCGTGCCTACATGGATGCCCACAACCTCATTGTCAACGACAGGGAGAACAAGTCGCTGGGCTACGGCGAGAGCAAGAACATCAACTCGCAGCTGCAAATCTACCGCCGCATCGGCACCAAGGGACGCAACGTGGCCCTGAGCGGCAACATCCGCTACAGCGACGGCAACAACCGCAACGCCAACCTCTCGGCCGTACATCTTTATCAGACGCTGAACCAGCTGGGCGAGGACTCCACCTATCAGACCAACCGCTATACCCTCTCAGCCAACGACAACTTCAGCTACTCCATCGGCGTCACCTACACCGAGCCCCTCCTCACCTTCCTGCCGAAGCCCGAACCCGAAGACACGGTGTCCGGCGGTTTTCCTGCCGGAAGAGGCCGCGGCCCCTTCGGCAACCGCAACCGTCAGCGCAGCTTCGGTGCCCAAGGCCTTTTCCTGCAGCTGAACTACCGCTACAGCTACAGTCATCAGAAGAACGATCCCTCCACCTACGACTTCCCCGACTACACCGACGAGCAGTTCCTCGCCGTGCTGAACGAATACCGCGAGTGGGCAGCCCTCTTCGGATTCCTCGACAATCCCTACGAGATGTACCTCAGCGACCGTCTGAGCCGCTACTCAGAGCGCACGGAGTATGGGCAGAACATCGACGTGCAGCTACGCATGGTGAGAGAGAAACTGAACATGAACGTAGGCGTGACGGTGCAGCCCCAGCGCTCGCACTACATCCAGCAGTATCTTGGTGTGCCTGTCGACACGATACGCACGGTGACCAATATGTCGCCCACGCTGAACATGCGCTACCGCTTTAATCAGCAGACCAACCTGCAGGTGCAGCTTCGCGGACAGACACAGCAGCCCAACATCACGCAGCTGCTCGACATCTACGACGACACCAACCCGCTGAATATCTCGATGGGTAACCCAGGTTTGAAGCCTTCGTTCAACACCAACCTGCAGGTGAACTTCCAGAAGCAGCGTGCGCCGAAGCTGGTGGAGGACAGCCTGGGCTTCCAGGTGCCTAAGGCTCAGAGCCACTGGAGCTTCAGCACCAACGCCAGCTGGCAGGTCACCACCAACTCGATAGGCAACATCGTGACCTACAACGAAACCACCGGCGGACGCATCTCCAGACCTGAGAACATCAACGGCAACTGGAATGTGCGTGGAGGTGCCTCGTTCAATATCGGTCTCGACACGCTGAACCGCTGGGACATCAGCGGCGGCATCAACGGCAGCTATCAGCACCACATAGGCTACGTCAACCTCGACCGAACTGCACAAGCCGACCGTAACGTCACCCACACCTACAACCTGAGGCCTGACGTGTCGCTCAGCTTCCGCAACAAGTGGCTCAGCTTCTCGCTCAACGGAGAACTGACATACGCCCGCACGGAGAACGAGCTGCAGGCCTCGCGCAACCTCACCACCTGGAACTTCCGCTACGGCGGCAACACGAAGGTCACCTTCCCCTGGGGCTCCAACCTCAGCACCGACTTCCATGTCTACTCGAAACGAGGCTACAGCGACGAGACGCTGAACACCAACGAGCTCATCTGGAACGCCCAGCTCAGCCACAGTTTTTTGCGCGGAAAGAAGCTCACCGTCATGCTGCAATGGTACGATATCCTGCACGAGCAAACCAATTTCAGCCGCACCGTCAATGCCAACGGATGGCGTGATACAGAGGTGAACACCATCACCAGCTATGCCATGCTGCACATCAGCTACCGCCTCAACTTCTTTGGCGGTCGCAATGGCGGCGGCGAGCGTGGCTTCGGTGACAGAGGTCCTGGTGAACGCGGCTTCGGCGACAGAGGCCCTGGCGGTCGTGGCGGTTTCGGAGGCCCTGGTGGTGGCGGTGGCGGCAGACGCGGAGGCTGGTAACCTCATCTTTAATTTTTCAACCGTCATCAACACGAAAAATATGACGAAAAAATGCACCGAAAAACGAAAAAATGCTTAACTTTGCACCCAGTTGAGCATTTTCGTATTTATGAAAGTCATCGTATCTGAAGAGATAGCCGAGGTGTGCCCTGTGTTCGTCGGGGCATGCCTTGAGGCGAATGTGGTGAACAGCCCATACAGCGAGCTGTTGTGGAAGGAGATTCACGAGCTGGAGGAACAGCTGCGCAAAGAGCTGACCACCGAGAGTGTGAAGGAGCTGCCCTCGATAGCTGCCACACGTGCCATCTATAAGAAATGTGGGAAAGACCCGTCGCGCTATCGTCCTGCCAGCGAGCAGCTTATCCGCCGTATGCTGCAGGGCAAGGAGCTGTATCAGATCGACACACTCGTCGACCTTATCAACCTGGCCAGCATCGGCTACGGCTACAGCATCGGAGGCTTCGATGCCGACAAGTTCGTGGGCGACACGCTGACGCTGGGCATCGGTCGTGAGGACGAGCCCTACGAGGGCATTGGCCGAGGGATGCTGAATATCGCCGGACTGCCCGTCTACCGTGATGCACAGGGCGGTGTCGGCACTCCCACCAGCGACAACGAACGCACAAAGATCACCCTTGCGACTACCCATCTCGTCGTACTCATCAACGGCTACGACGGCAACGAGCAGCGTGTCGTCGACAATGCCTGTTATATCCAGCAGCTGCTGCGCCAGTATGCACAGAGCAGCGGCGGCGCCATCACCGTTTACAGAAAAAACTAACAACCAAAAAGAATAAAAGACCATGAAAAAGAAAAACTATGTGCTGTTTTTGGCAGCTTTCTTTATGTTTTTCGCCATTGCTGCCTGCGACGGAAAGAAGAACAAGAAGGACGAAAACGAAAACGAAGACGAAAACGAAGAGGTGGAAGACGAGGACGAGAAGGACGACTACCTGACTCAGGACCTGGCCACCTTCGATTTGCGCGGTGAGGTCATCGCCGTGAAGTACACAGGCGATGAGCACACCCTGCCCGTCGTCGTACAGTTCGAGGACAACGGCTCGCTGAAGAGTGTCTACAAGTTCAACTCCGAAGGCTATCCCGAGGAGGCCACCATCGACCGTGACAGCAAGCGTCGCATCGAGATCATCAGCTTCGAGTCCGACGAGCCCTGGATCACCTCCCTCATCTACGACAACAGCTCCATGCTGCCCAAGTCGCACATGGACAGCAACCAGATGGGCAACTACACCTGCTCCACATATGAGCGCGACGACGACGGCAACATCGTGAAGGCCGAGTTCGAGGAGGCCATCCACGGCAATATCGTTGAGGATCACGACGAGTACAGCGTCAAGCTCTCCGACTTCGACGAGCACGGCAACTGGCAGCGTGTCACCTTCAAGCATGGCGACTACAGCCATTTCTACAAGCGCACCATCCTCTACAAGGGCGATGCAAACACCTTCCAGGACGATATCGACAAGGCCCATGAGGGCGACCCCGTCATCCAGCAGTTCATCATCGACATGTATGAGCATCAGAAATACAATGAATACGACTTCCTTGAGCAGCACTGCACACCGAGGCTGCTGAAACACCTCAAGGACCAGTATGAGTATGACGGCGAGGGCTATGCCGTCTGGCTCTTCCGCACTGGCGCACAGGACGGCAAGCCCGACGTCGAGAACGTTCGCGACCAGGTCATCAGCATCGCCAAGGACAACGAGGGCTGGTATCACTATCAGTTTACCGATGCCGGATGGCGAGGCGAGAACAAGCTAAAAATCTTCGTCGAGAACGGCAAGGTGATGATGGATCAGGTTGAGAAAGTCTATGACGAGTGCTATGAAACGTACTATAACCAATAAACGTCTTTCCCTGGCATTGCTGCTCACCCTGTTCAGCGGCATGCTCTGGGCACAGATTCCCGAGGGCTACTACGCCGATGCCGAGGGAAAGACAGGCCAGGAGCTGAGATTGGCCCTGCACGATATCATCAAGAATCATCGGTCGGTGGCCTATAGCAGCCTGGGCGACTACTACGGCTACACCGACCTCGACGAGAACAACAGGATTATCGATATCTACTCCAACCAGCACTACACCCTCGACCAGGCCGGAGGCTCCAGCGCCAGCGAGGGCAACGGATGGAACAAGGAGCACACCTGGCCGCAGAGCTGGTTTGGCAGCGGCACGCCGAAGTCGGACATCTTCCACGTCTACCCCACCGATGCCAAGGTCAACAACATGCGCAGCAACTATCCCTACGCCGAGGTGAAGAACGTCACGTTCACCTCGTCCAACGGCAGCAAGCTGGGCACCAGCAAGACACCGGGCTACAGCGGAAAGGCTTTCGAGCCGGCCGACGAGTACAAGGGCGACATCGCACGTACCTATTTCTATATGTCCACCCGCTACTACACCGAGGACGGCAGCTGGAAGACGAGCGCCATGACCAACAAGTGCGAGATTGAGCCGTGGGCCATGACCATGCTGCTGCAATGGAACGACCAAGATCCAGTCAGCCAGAAGGAGATCGACCGCAACAATGCCGTCTACAACTTCGTGCAGTGGAACCGCAACCCCTTCATCGACCATCCTGAGTATGCCCACATGATCTGGGACAATGCTTCGTCCGAGGACTACTACGACATCACCATCGCCACCGGTCTCGAGCACGGCAGCATCACCGCTCCCGGCAAAGCCGCCAAGGGCAGCACCGTCACCCTCATCGCCAAGCCCGATGCCGGATATACCGTCGACACCTGGAGTGCCTGGAAGACGGGCAGCCCTGCCACCACCGTCAGCGTCAGCGAGAAGGGCACCTTCACCATGCCCGACTACGACGTCACCGTCAGCGCCACCTTCAAGGAGGGTGTCGGCACAGGAGACTTTGTCAAGGTCACCAGCACGCCCGACGACTGGAGCGGCACCTATCTCATCGTGTATGAAGGCGAGAACGGTTCAGGATTAGTCTTCGACGGATCGCTGAAAGATAAGCTCGATGTTGCATACAACACTAGAGCCGTCACCATCACCGACGGCACCATTGCTGCCAACGACGACACCCGTGCCGCCACCTTCACCGTCGAGCCCATCATGGATGCCGACGGCTACGTCATCCGCTCGGCCAGCGGCAGGTTCATCGGCCTCGCCTCCAGCTCCTCCAACGGAATGGACGAGAGCACCGACGTGCCGTATATCAACACCATCTCGTTCGATGGTTCCGACCTCTGCATCGTCGGCACAGGAGGTGCACACCTGCGCTACAACAAAGCCGACAAACAGGAGCGTTTCCGCTACTACAAGGCCAGCACCTACACCGCACAGCAGCCCATCCATCTCTATAGGCTCAACGAGTCGGCAGCACCAGCCACCGTCACCATCACCTACCACAACGGCACCGCCACCTACACCCAGCAGGTGAACAAGGGCGAGGCCGCCGACCTCAAGCCCTGCACCTTCACCAATCCGGGCTACGTCTTCTACGGATGGACCACCAAGGCCGACGGCGAGGGCGAATACTTCGAGAATGGCGCCACCGTCACCCTGCAGACAGACATCGACCTCTATGCACAATGGGACAAGCTCTACACCGTCACCCTCGAGCAGGAAGGCCCCGGCACCGTCGATATCACGCCCAGCGAGGCCGTTGAGGAGACCATCATCACCGTCACCGCCATTCCCGCCGACGGCTTCTTGCTGAGCTCCATCACCGTCACCGATGAGAAAGGCAACACCACCAGGCTTGACGACGACGAGTTTGAGATGCCCGCCTGCAACGTCACCGTCAAGGTGGTCTTCACCTCGCCTTCTACAGGCATCATCGACAACAACTGTGAGCCAACGGTCAGCAATCGTTATTATGACCTGCAAGGCCGCAGCCTCACACCTCACACCTCCTACCTCTCACCCCTCAAGAAGGGTGTCTACATCTGCAACGGAAAGAAAATCATCATCAAATAACCAAAACTGTGTCCGGCGGTTTATCGCCGGAACGAAAACGAAAACGAAAACGAAAATGAAAAAGCAAATCACAGCTATGGCACTGATGCTCCTCTTCGGAGCCAGCGCCCTCCAGGCCCAGGAGTGCAAGCACGAGGGCGACGGTTGTTGCCAGCAGGGCGACAAGAAAGAGTGTTGCCAGAAGGCCATCATTGAGAATATCATGACACGCACCTCCATCCGCAAGTACAAGCAGCAGCCCGTAGAGGACTGCAAGATCGAGACGATGCTGCGTGCCGCAATGGCCGCTCCCACCGCCATGAACAAACAGCCCTGGCACTTCGTCGTCGTCACCGACAAGGCCATGCTCAACAAGCTGGCAGGCGAGGGACGTCGCGGCGACATGCTGCGCAATGCCCCGCTGGCCATCGTCATCTGCGGCAACATGGAGAAAGCCATTGGCGGCGATGCCAACGGCTTCTGGATTCAAGACGTGAGCGCCGCCACCGAGAACCTCCTCCTTGCCGCCCATGCCCTCGGCCTCGGTGCCGTGTGGACGGGCCTCTACCCCATCGTAGAGCGTGCCGGTCAGGTGGCACAGATTCTCGGCATGCCTGAGTACATCATCCCCCTCTGCACCGTCGTCATCGGCTATCCCGACGAGCAGCCCACACCCAAGGACAAGTGGAAGCCAGAGAACATCTCCTACAACGTCTACGGAGGAAGCAAGTAAGAGGAATTTTGTTAAAAAGTAGCTAAAAATGATGAAAAAACTATTGATTCTGGCTGTCCTCTGCCTCATGGGCATGGCAGCAAAAGCCCAGCAGAACCTGAGCTGGGGACAAGGCCCACAGGTGGCTTCACCCGATGTGCATGCTGACAACTCCGTAACCTTCAACCTGATTGCCCCAGAGGCGCAGAAGGTGCAGATCACTGGCGACTTCCTGCCGCCGAAGAAGATTGAATACCAGGGCAACACCTACGACACCCCGGGCATCGTCGACCTGGTGAAGGATGAGAAGGGCGTGTGGAGCTTTACCTCTGAGCCGCTCAAGCCCGAGCTCTATACCTATAATATGATTGTGGACGGCGTGAAAATCATCGACCCGCTGAACGTCTACAACATCCGCGACATCAACAACCTGTTCAGCGTGCTGCTCATCGGCGGCGAAAAGGCCGACCTCTACAAGGTGAACAAGGTGGCCCACGGCACGGTGAGCAAGGTGTGGTATGAGAGTCCCACGGCCGGGCTGACACGCCGCTGCACGGTGTACACCCCCGCCGGCTATGAGACCAGCGGCAAGGAATATCCCGTGTTCTATCTGCTGCACGGCATCGGCGGCGACGAGAATGCCTGGAGCGAGCTGGGACGTGCTGCACAGATCATGGACAACCTCATCGCACAGGGCAAGGCCGAGCCGATGATCCTGGTGATGACCAACGGCAACATCTCCGAAGAGGCTTGTCCCGGTGAGACGTCGAATGGTTTCCGCGTGCCCACGATGATGCTGCCGAAGACGATGGAGGGAAGCTTTGAGACGGCTTTCCCCGATGTGGTCAAGTTCATTGAGAAGACTTACCGTGTGAAGAAGGACAAGGCCCACCGCGCCATTGCCGGACTGTCGATGGGTGGTTTCCACAGCCTCTTCATCTCGATCAACAATCCTGACCTGTTCGACTACATAGGCTTGTTCTCTGCCGCCGTAGACCAGCAGCAGGCCGACCCCAACGGCTTCCCCAACATCTATGCCGACCGCAACGGAAAGATCGACCAGCTGTTCAGCAAGAAGCCCAAGCTCTTCTGGATTGGCATCGGCAAGACCGACTTCCTCTACAAGAACAACAACGACCTGCGTGCCTACCTCGACTCGAAGCACCACAAGTACACCTATCTGGAGACCGAAGGCGGCCACATCTGGCGCAACTGGCGCATCTATCTCTCAGAATATGCTCCGCTGCTCTTCAAATAATTGAGAATGGAAAAACTGAAAAATATGAAAAAGACGATAGTGACTTTTGGCCTCATCGCGGCCGCCTTGTGCGCCTACGGTCAGCCAAAACTGAACGCTGACAATATCGACGAGGTGGTGAATGCCATGACGCTGGAGGAGAAATGCCATCTGGTATTGGGCTGCGGCATGCACTTCAACGACGATGCGAAGTTCCCGGGAACGGCTGGCAGCACCCTCGGCATCGAAAGGCTGGGAATACCTGAGACCTATTGTGCCGACTCGCAGCAGGGCCTGCGCATGGACAGCAAGCGCCAATGGGACCACCGCGACTACTACCCCACCGACTTCGTGGCCTCGATGACGCTGGCCTCGACATGGGACCGCGAGGCTGCCTTCAAGGTGGGACAGGGCATCGGCAACGAGGTGAAGGAGTTCGGGCTCGACTGGATTCTGTCGCCGGCCATGAACCTGATCCGTAACCCGCTGTGCGGCCGCAACCATGAGTATTACTCGGAAGACCCCTACCTCTCAGGCACCATCGCCGCAGGCTATGTGAAAGGTGTGCAGAGCGAGGGAACGGCAGCCTGTCCAAAGCACTTTGTGGCCAACAACCAGGAGACGAACCGCAGCAACAACATCTCGCAGGTGTCGCAGCGTGCCCTCCGTGAAATCTACCTGAAAGCCTTCGAGATTATGATCAAGGAGAGCGACCCATGGACCATCATGACATCGTATAACAAGCTGAACGGGCCGTATGCCGTGCAGAACCATGAGCTGCTGACCACCATCGTCCGCGACGAGTGGGGCTGGAAGGGTATGTACGTCAGCGACTGGGGCGGCGGCGACAATGCTGTAGCCGCCATGCTGGCCGGCAACGACATGCTGCAGCCGGGACAGGACAAGCAGTATGAGGCCATCCTCGCTGCCGCCAAGAGCGGCGAGCTGCCGATGGACGTGCTGAATGCCAACGTCAAGCGAATCCTGGAGTATGTGGTCAAGACACATAATTTCAAGGGCTATCAGGCTACGAACAATCCCGATCTGAAGGCACATGCCCAAGTGGTTCGCGAGGTCGGTGCCGACGGCATCGTATTGTTGAAGAACAACGGCATCCTGCCGCTGACAGGAAAGCGGGTGGCTTTGTTTGGCTGCACCTCCTACGACTGGATCTCCGGCGGCTCCGGCTTTGGCGGCATGTCTTTAGGCCATTATACCGTGTCGCTGGTCGAAGGACTGCGTACAGCAGGCTACGAGATCTACAAGCCGCTGATCAATCTTTACACCAAGCATATCGCCGACGAGGAGAAGCGTCTCTTCCCCAATGGTCGTCCACAGTTCTCCCTGCAGCCGCCTGCACGTGCTGAAGAGAAGCAACTGACGGCTGAGGAGATGGATGCTGCCATCGCAGGCAGCGACGTAGCCATCATCAGCCTGGGTCGTAAGAGCGGCGAGGCTGCTGACCGCAGCGAGGCCGACTTCTACCTGAAAGATGGTGAGAAGCAGCTCATCAAGGCCATCAGCGAGGCTTATCATGCTCAGGGAAAGAAAGTCGTCGCCCTGCTCGACATCTGCAGTCCCATCGACGTCGCCTCGTGGCAGGATCAGGTCGATGCCGTGGTGTGCACCTGGCAGGGCGGTCAGGAGAGCGGCTTCAGCGTGGCCGACGTGCTCTCTGGCAAGGTTAATCCCAGCGGCAAGCTGCCCATGACCTTCCAGATCAACTACGGCGATGCCTATGCCGACAAGAACTTCCCCGCCAATGTCGACGACAAGACGCTCGGCGCCATGTTTATGTGGGGTCGCAACAAGGACGACGACAAGAAACGCGAGCCACAGGCAAACATCGACTACACCAACTACGAGGAGGATATCTACGTGGGCTACCGCTACTTCGACTCGTTCGGCAAGCCCGTGGCCTATCCCTTCGGCTTCGGTCTGAGCTACACCACTTTTGGTTATGAGAACCTGAGCGTTAGCGAGGCCAATGGCGTCTATACCGTCAAGGTCGACGTCAGGAACACCGGCTCACGTGCCGGTCGCAATGTCGTGGAGCTCTTCGTGGCTGCTCCCAACAGCAAGAAGCTGAACAAGCCTGAGAAGGAGCTGCGCAACTATGCCAAGACCCGTCTGCTGCAGCCTGGCCAGACAGAGACCGTCACGATGACCGTCAAGACCGAAGACCTCGCCTCGTTCAATGAGAAGGCCTCAGCCTGGAAGACCGACGCCGGCGTCTACACCTTCATGATCTGCTCGTCGGTCAACGATATCGAGGCACAGACCACCGCCAAGGTCAAGGCCTGGACAAAGAAGGTCCACAACGTGATGAAACCGAATGTGAAGCTGAATCTGCTTCGCAGATAATAACATTTTATCGAAATATCGTCATAACGAAATAACGTAATAACGTCATAACGCAACAACGAAAAGTATGAGAAAGTCAATAATAATGATGGCTCTGGCAATGGCTTGCCTCGGAGCCTCGGCACAGGAGAAGCTCTTCAATAGTGCCAGTGTGCAATCGCCAGTGGTTAACCCCGATGGCACAGTAACCTTTAACATCTATGCTCCCAAGGCCGTCAAGGTGGAGGTGACCGGCGACTTCCTGCCCACCCAGCCCATCGAGGTCGAGGGCTACGGCACCTATGATGCCCCTGGCGTGGCCCAGCTCGTGGAGGGCAAGAATGGTGTGTGGAGCTACACCAGCGACAAGCTGGCTCCTGAGATGTACAGCTACACCTTCAACATCGACGGTATGACGGGTGTGAAAGACCCTGCCAACATCTACGTCAACCGCGACATCGTGTCATTCACCAACATCTTCATCATTAGCAATGAAAAGGGCGACAAGGGTGACCTCTACCGTGTGAATGAGGTGCCCCACGGCAACCTCTCGAAGGTGTGGTATCCGAGTCCCACGCTGAAGATGCAGCGACGCATGACCATCTACACCCCGCCCGGCTACGACAAGGGAGGCCGCTATCCTGTCATGTATCTGCTGCATGGTGCCGGCGGCGACGAGAATGCCTGGAGCGAACTGGGACGTGCGGCCCAGATACTCGACAATCTGATAGCCACAGGCAAGGCTA
>JAGAAJ010000024.1 GCA_017615355.1 Prevotella sp. | reverse complement strand
TATGACGTGGTCTGATAGATGGGCACCGCACGGGCGTCGGTTGCGGGGTCAGCCTGTTCTTGGCCTACATGAAGCTGTAAAGTCTCAAAACGATAATTGTTCTTACTCATAATCTTATCCTTTCTTTTTATTTGTTATTTATTTGTTTACTTTTGACGGTGCAAAGGTACGAAGTTTAGAAATATCCTCCAAATTTCTTGTGTAATTCAGAAAATATACCTAATTTTGCAGCCAAGAAAGAAAATCTTTCCGTTTGGGGCTGCTCTGAGCTCTGTGAACAGAATAAAACTCTAAAATATGGCAGAAATCTTGGATGAAACCGACCTGCAGATCCTGAAAACGCTGCAAAAAAACGCGAAATTGACCACAAAAGAGCTGGCCGATGCCGTACATTTGACCCCGACACCCGTGTTTGAGCGCCAGAAACGGCTCGAACGTCAGGGCTATATCAGGAAGTATGTGGCGATCCTCGACCCTGAGAAATTGAATCAGAGTCTGCTGGTGTTCTGTAAGGTGAAGCTCCAGCAGATCAACAACGAGATTGCCAACGCCTTCACTCGTCGTATCCTGCGGATCCCTGAGGTGACGGAGTGCTACAACACCTCGGGAGCGTATGACTATTTATTAAAGGTACGCGCGAGAGATATGAAGCAATACCAGGAATTTGTGCTCAACAAGTTGGGCACCATCGATTACGTTGCATCGGTGGAGAGCACCTTCGTCATGAGTGAGATTAAGCAGGACTACGCCCTGCATATCGGATAATTAAAGAAATATTCTTTTTCCTTTGGCGTTTTGCTTACTTAATTGTACCTTTGCATGCGATTTATGAAGAAGATAGTATGTATCCTGTTGGCGGTGATGGTCGCGCTGATTGTCACTGCCGGCGAACGGTCTAAGGTTGCTGTGGTGCTCAGTGGCGGCGGTGCGAAAGGCATGGCCCACATCGGTGCGCTGAAGGTGATAGAGCGGGCGGGTATTCCCGTCGATATCGTCGCGGGTACCTCTATGGGCAGCCTTGTGGGCGGCCTCTATGCGATAGGCTATGATGCGGCTACGCTCGATTCGCTGGTACGCGTACTGGATTGGACATACCTGTTGACGGATCGGGACGATATGAGTCGTCAGAGCCTGAGCGACCGTAAGAAGCGCAACACCTATTTCCTTTCGCGTGGACTGACCAGCGGTAAGGCTGCAGAGAGTGTTCTGGGCGTCATCAAGGGCAGGAACGTGGAGATGCTGCTCCGGAGGCTGTGTATGGGCTATACTGATTCGATGGACTTCAACCGTCTGCCCATTCCCTTTGCCTGTGTGGCTACGGATATCGCCGACTATACCGAAGTCGACTTCCACAGCGGACGATTGCCTCAGGCCATGCGTGCCTCGATGGCTATCCCCGCTGTCTTCACGGCCGTACGGCTTGGCAACAAGGTGCTCGTCGACGGTGGTATGCGCAACAATTATCCTGCCGACGTGGCCCGTCAGATGGGAGCCGACATCATCATTGGCATCGACGTGACCACCCCGCTGAGGACGGTCGACAAACTGAATAGCACCATTGACGTCGTGCAGCAGCTATTGGACGTGAGCACGAAGAACAAGTATGATGAGAATGTCGCGATGACTGACCTTCATATTCATGTAGACCCCAAGAGCTATAGTGCCGCCAGTTTCGGCCGTGCGGCCATCGACACCCTGCTGCGATGGGGTGAGGAGGAGGCAATGAAGCATTGGGACGACCTGATGGCTCTGAAATCCCGCATGGGGCTCAGTGCCAACTGGAAACCAAAGCGGGCAGGTCGTGTCAATCCTTCAGTGCTGACGGAGAAGTCCAGGCTCGTAGGTGTCACCTTCGAGAATATGACACCGCAGGATGAACAGTTTCTCCGCCAGAAGTTCCACCTGAACCATCTTGACAGCATCGACAAACGTGATGAGGAACAGATGATCACCTCCATGCGCGTTGACCTGTTCTTCCAGTCTGCCACATCGCAGTTGGTAAAGGAAGCTGACGGCTATCGTCTGATACTGACAGCGGGCAATCGCAAGTCGACCCAGGTGAATGTGGGCTTGCGCTTCGATACTGAGGAGATGGTGGCGATGCAGGTGAATGCCAGCCTGCCGCTGAACAAGACGCTGCTCTTCAGCTCCGACATCACCTTGCGCTTGGGCAAACGGATCATGGCAGGTGGCGAGATCACTATCCACCCCCCTTCATTCCGTGTCAGCCGTCCGGTGCTGTCCTATTACTTCTATCGTAATGATATCGATGTCAACTTTGAGGGCGATCGTGAGTATAATGTGCTATTTAACCATCATCAGGCGTCGCTTGAGCCGCTCAATTTCAGATTCCACAACTTTGACATACGGATGGGCGTGCGTTGGGACTATTATCATTTCAGCAATATGCTGCAGTCAGAGCAGTCGCGCGATGTGACGTTCGAGAACGATCATTATATCAGTTACCGGGCCCAGGCGAACTATAACTCCGAGAATGACTGGTACTTCCCCTCCCGTGGTGCCCGTTTTGAGGCAGGCTATGCCTATATTACCGACAACTTTGCGAAGATGAAGGGCAGTGCAGGTCTCTCCGATGTGAGTGCCAACTGGCGCAAGTCGTTTACCTTCGGCTCGCGGTTTACCGTCCAGCCCATGTTATACGGCCGTCTGCTTTTCGGCTCTGAACTCCCCCATATCTTCGGCAATATCATGGGCGGTGACACTTTTGGCCGTTACGTCGAGCAGCAGATGCCCTTCTCTGGAATCGGCAACGTGGAATATGCCGAGCGCCACATGGTGGCCGTCAGGCTACAGGCTCAGCAGCGCATGGGCTCCAGCCACTATGTACTGGTGCGTGCGTCGGTAGCACAGCATGCCGATGAACTTAGGGACTTGTTCCAAACGAAGACACTCCTCGGCGGACAACTGGCCTATTACTACAAGACGATGTTCGGCCCTCTTGGACTGACGGCGGGCTATGCCAACCGCACGAAGGTTCCCTATTTCTATATTAACTTAGGATACGTATTCTGATGGCAACGATAAGCGACTTTGAAATCATGGCTCCAGTCGGCTCCCGCGAGTCGTTGATGGCAGCCTTCCAGGCAGGTGCCGACAGCATCTACTTCGGCATCGAGAAGCTGAACATGCGGGCGCATTCTGCCTCGACGTTCACGATTGAAGACCTGCGCGATATTGCCCGTGAGTGTGAGGCCCACGGCGTC
>JAGAAJ010000023.1 GCA_017615355.1 Prevotella sp. | reverse complement strand
GTGCTGGCGGCAACGCTTCCCGCCTGGCTCAGCCTTAGGAAACCAATCGTTGAATCAATGATGATTAAGAAATGAAACAGCTGAAAGAAATATTCGGACGCAAGACGTCCTTCTGGCTCTCCCTCGAACTCGTGCTCGTTACCTTTGCCTGCTGGTGGGCTTTCGATCCCGTCATCGTCACGTCCTACGTCACTAACCTGCCGTTAGGCTACGACCCCGACCGTCTGGTGCGCTTCGAAGTGGCCAGCACCCTCCCCCGACAGCAGTTGTTTACCACTAGATTGCCCATCGGACTCGAGGAGGAAAGTCTGCTGCATAAGGTGCAGGAGATGGACGGTGTGGAGATGGCCTACCGCGCCTTCAACAACCCCATTGGTTCTGGCATAACAAGCATGGCCTACCATCTTATCCGCGACAACGACACCCTTAGAGTAGTCGCAAATTACGGCTTCGTACGGGACGACAAGATGTTCGAGGTTTTCGGCATCCAGTCGCTGACACCCGAGGTACCTACCGCCGAACTGACCCGCGACGCTGTGTTTGAGCAGACCGTCATTCTCACACGCTCCACCGCCATGGCGCTCTATGGTACTACCGATGTGGCAGGGCGCACAGTAAAGGCGCATTGCTATAGCTATAACCCAGACAAATTTGACTATGAGTGGATGATTAAGGACTTGCCTATTCGCGCCGTGGTGGAGGATGTGCGCTATGGGTTTTACGACCGCGACTATACCATCTTGTTCGTTTGCCAGGGTGCACCGGGCATCAATGTTCCCATCATTGCCCGCCTACGCGAGGGCGTCGATGCCCAACGCTTCATGGAGGAGCACCAGCATGAGGTGCAGCACGACCTGATGACGGAGCACTGCTATGTCAGCCAGATGCAGACAGTTCGCGAGGGGTTGAAAGCGTATACCGACCGTTACGGCACCAGCCGCATGACGCACCGCAACCTGCTCATTGCCGCCTTCTTTGCTATCAACCTCGCCTTTGGTGTCTTTGGCACGTTGCTCATGTACACCCGTCAGCGCCGCGAGGAGGCCGGTGTGCGTCGCGCCTTCGGTGCTACCAAGTGGAGCGTCTTCTGGGGCTTCATCCGCGAGGCATGGCTGTTGACAACGATCAGTGTCGTCCTCGGCTGCATCGTCTATTTCCAGTTCGCCGCTGCCCATGGTCTCTTCAAAGGTTTCGAGGGCAGTAATCCCGCCGTCCACTACTGGTTCGACGACTTCGGCACCCACTTCCTTGTGGTGTCCGTCATCGTGTACCTTATTATATTATGTGCCGTGCTCATCGCCACAGCCATCCCCGCATGGCGCATCTGCAGGAGCGAGATAACCGTAGCATTAAAAGATGAATGATATGAGATATTTTAGACAGGCTCTCGCCATGATGCGAGAGGAACGGCTATTCTCCGGGATATATATCGTGGGAACAGCCTTGGCTATTGCCTTTACAATGGTGATGGCCGTAGTGTATTACGCGAAACTGGCCGACATCGCGCCAGAGGTGAACCGCAGCCGGACGGTGTATGTCAAGGGAATGGCGAAGCGAGCCGTGAACGACACGCTCCGGTGGGAGCCTACGAACTATTCCTCCGAAGAGGTGAAGGAATGGCTCTATACGCTGAAGAGTGCCGAGATGGTCAGCATCACCTACAACATGAACCGCTATACCAGGCACTACCTGAAGTGCGACAATCACAAGCTGGTTCCTGTGGTGGCGCGCATGGTCGATGCCAATTTCTTCAAGGTCTACCAGTTCCGCTTCGTCTATGGCTGTCCGTTCACGCAGGAGGATTGCGAAGATTACGATGTAAAGTCCGTCCTATCGGCCATCATCACCCGCGACATTGCCGAGAAGGCCTTTGGCAAAGGTGTCGACCCCGTTGGGAAGATACTCAACTTTGGTTATATCATCCGCATCGTAGGAGTGATAGAGCCCACCTCGTCTATCATGGAAGAGAGTTTTGGTCAGTTGTTCTTGGCCTACGACGGACAGTCTGAACAGGCCATCGTCGTATTGAAGAAAGGCAGTAGCGTGAAGGATTTGGAGAAGGAACTGGAGGAGATTGCCCGCAAGCGCAGCGTCAGCGACAAGGACTATGACTACTCCATACACAATACCGTGCTGCCCCATGCCCAGATGAAGATGTCGGAGGACGGCGTGGCCTTACCTTGGAGCAGCATCTTCAAGTCGCTCTTCCCGAAGGTGTTCGTCCTGCTGTTGGTGCCCGCGCTCAACCTGAGCGGACTTGTGGCGGCCCGCATGCGACGCCGGGTGGCCGAGATGGGTGTGCGCAAGGCTTTCGGTGCCAAGCGACGGACGTTGCTCACGCAGGTCATCACCGAGAACCTGGTGCTCACGCTCTGTGGCGGCTTCGTGGGACTAATCATAACATGGCTGCTGCTCTACGTGTTCCGTTCGTGGCTGTTCTTCGCTGTCGGCAACACCGCCTTCACATTGCCCGAGCCAACGGTGGACGGCGAAATGCTGTTTTCGCCCCTCATCTTCTTCATTGGCTTGGCCGTGTGCATCGTGCTCAACCTGATGGCAGCGCTTATTCCGGCGTGGCTCAGCCTCCGT
>JAGAAJ010000022.1 GCA_017615355.1 Prevotella sp. | reverse complement strand
TAGTTCATAGTTCATAATTCATAGTTCATAATTATGAGTGTACATATGATTTATTACAAGGGCGGGGCGAAGATGATGCGCCCCGTCCTGACGCGGGAGGAATACCTCTCGCTGAGGAATGGCGGCGAGCAGCGGGGCATCGTGAAGGCCGTCAGGCAGGGCGACGAGCGGCAGAAGAACCGCCTGCTGCAGATGAACTACTCGTGCCTGCCCAATGACGACGGCTCGCTGAAGGGCACCACCCGCATGAGCAACACCGTGGGCATGGACATCGACTGGACCCCTTCCCCGCTTCCCCATGAAGGGGAAGAGCAGATAGCTGCACGTAAGGAGGAATGGATGAGGAAGGTGCCTGAGCTGGTGCTGAGCAAGAAGGACGAGCTGGGCCTGCGGATGCTGGAGAAGTCGGCCACGAAAGGCTACCACCTGGTCTTTGCGCGCCGCCCGGAGCTGAGCCAGGAGGAGAACCTGCGCTGGGCCAGCGACCTGCTGGGCGTGAAGTTCGATGACAAGGCGAAGGATATCACGCGGGTGTTCTTCACCACGACAGCCTCGGAGGAAGACCTGATTTTCCTGGATGATGAGATTTTCTCCGCCGAGAGTCGTTATAACGTTATAACGTCATCTCGTAATAACGAAACTGATCGTAATAACGTTATAACGTCATCACGTGATAACGAGCCCAAGGCGGGAAAACCGGCGGCGGAAAAGCTCCCGAAAGATTACAACGGCCTTCCCTATTCGGAGATCATCCGCAAGTGGTGGGAACTCTACAACGAGGGCAAGGAACCGGTGAAGACGAACCGCGACGTGCTGACCTTCGAGCTGGCCGTGAACCTGCGACACATCTGCGGCTTCGACCGCGAGCTGATGGACGCCATCATCCCCTGCTACGACGGTTTTTCCCATACGCAGAAGATGAAATGCATCGACTCGGCCCTGTCGGAGAAGCGCACGCAGATGCCCAAGCGACTGAAGGATGTGCTCTTCGAGGTGCTAAGGGAAGCCTCCCCCGACCCCTCCGAAGGAGGGGAGGTAGATGCCGCGGACGATGACGAAATGAAACATCCCCTCCTTTGGAGGAGCTTGGGGAGGCTCCCCCAGGGCATCCGCGAATCTATTGAGGCCGTCGGTCCTTCGCTGTCGATGCCTGCTGTCGTAGCTGTCTGTCCCGCCATCGGTATGCTGGCTACGGGCGTACAACTGGACGTACACGGCCAGAAGAAAGGTCTCAACCTCATCGCCTACATCGCCGGTGACTTTGCCTCGGGCAAGGGCCAGATCGACCCCGTGATTGATGCCTGGCTGGGCGAGGTGAGGGCGCTCGATATGATGTATCTGCAGCAGGAGGAGGATTGGCGAAGGAAGAAACGTGCCGCCAAGAACAAGAAGGAGCAGCCCGAGGAGCCGAAGCTGCCCGTGCGCTGTCTGCCGCTGAACAACACGGTGGCGAACCTGGCTGAGCGACTGGCCAATACCGAGGGCAAGCACGCCTTCTCGTTCACCCCCGAGGCCGATACGGTGGCACAGAAATGGAAGTCGGTCATGAGCGATTTCTCGGTGATGCTGCGTCAGAGCTACGACGGTTCGAAGTACGACCGCGAGGCCAAGAGCGCTGATGCCGTGAACGTGCATATCGAGCACCTGCTGTGGAATGTCTGCATGTGCGGAACGCCCGATGCCCTCTATCGCGTGGTGTCGAACTACACCGACGGTTTCCAGAGCCGTATCGCCGTTGCACGCACGCCCGACAATACCTTCTCACCGTTGGAGGACAAGCCCTACGTGCTGACCGACCGCCAGCAGGAGCGCATCCAGCAGATCGCCCACTTGCTGCCGCTGATGCAGGGTGTGGTGGTGCTGCCGAAGCTCGAAGCCAAGGGTCGCGAGTGGGTGGAGTGCGAACGCCTGGAGACGATGAAGAACGACGATAAGGTGCGTGCCCGCCAGCGATTCCGCATCTGCGTCACGGCACAGCGCATGACCTGCTGCCTGATGCTCTGCCGAGTGGCTGAACAGCTCATCCAGAAGCACGGCTTGAGTGGTGCCGAGAAGCTGTTGAAGCAGAAGACCGACCTCTGGCAGACAATGCTGCAGAAGGCCCAGACACCGCAGCTGTTGGCGGCCTACGACGTCATTGCCGACTACCTGATGGAGACGGCGCTCTACTTCTTCCGCGACCGCATAGAGGCAGCTTTCCAAAGCCGCGACTATGCAGGAGGCAACGACCGCCAGCGCATGGGCAAGAACGACTCTATCTTCGAGCGCCTCGACGTGGAGTTCGGCTTCGACGGAGCCTTCCAGCACACCGTCAGCTTGAAGGGTGCCAACGTCTCGCGCAACACCGTCCGTCAGATGCTGAAGAACTGGAAGAAACAGGGCCTCATCGTGCAGACCGAAGCAGGAAAGTACAGGAAAGTTCATAGTTCATAGTGCATAGTTCATAGTTGTGTCACGAGTGTCATGTGTCACGAGTGTCATTAAGGAAATGAAGAATGAAGAATTTGCTTCCGCCATGATTACCATCGAAAATACTCAAGAATGTTTCGTGCAGCTCTGGCTTCGGCTGGAGCGCACGAGGCGCCTGCTGCAAGGTCAGTACAAGCGCTACTGCGTGCGTCGCGTGCTGCAGTCGTGGTTCGGCCTCGAGGCCACCGACGACTTCATCTGGGAGGTGTGCCACCAGGCATCGCTCAAGCTCGACGACGAGGAGCCCGTCTGCGGCTACGACACCCTGCCGCCGCCCTATCTCTCACCCCGCCTGCACCGCGAACTGCTGCGTGCCATCGTCGCCGTCAGGCTCGGCCTCACCTCGTGCAAGGTCGACCTCAAGGCCCTCGACCGGGCCTACAAGATCGCCTACCCGCACGGGAATCAGCTGAATGTAAACAAGAAAAAGAAAGCTCACACAGAGCATAATTAATCTCGCGCAGAGCCGCAGAGTACGCGGAGTAGCGCAGAGGGACACTTTATTATGAGAGTTTATAAGAGTTTCTCGGAGTTAGCGACCTTTGGTCGCCTCTGTGTACTTCCAATACCCGCGAAAAAATATACTCAGCGTCACCTCTGCGTACTCAGCGGCTCTGCGCGAAAAAAAATCAAAACCAATATGACACCAAGAGGAATCAGAAACAACAATCCGCTGAACATCAGATTAAGTAAGGCCAGATGGCAGGGACAAGTCCTCCCCTCGGGGAGCGGAGAGGGGGTCTTTTGCCAGTTTGAATCTATGGAGTGGGGCTGGCGTGCCGCCTTCTACCTGCTCACGCGAACCTATTACCATACGCACAGGCTGTACACGATCCGCGGCATCATCTCGCGCTGGGCGCCGCCGCAGGATCATAACAACACGGAGGCGTATATCAAGAATGTCTGCAAGCGCACCGGCATCGGCCCTGACGAGCCCCTCGGCATCCCCTCGCAGCAGCCTGCCCGCTGGATGATGCTGGGCGCTGCGATGGCCATTCAGGAAAACGGCACAGATAAACTTGATTACTTCGCGATGCTCCGCGGCTGGGAGCTGCTGCGTGAGTGAACGCTCGAATTGAGCACAAAAGAAAAAAGACCGAGAATCTGTTGATTCTCAGCCTTTTTCTGTTTGGTCGGGATTACTGGACTCGAACCAGCGACCTCGCGCCCCCCAGACGTGTGCGCTACCAACTGCGCTAAATCCCGATCCTTGCCTCGCAGGATTCCTGCTTAGCGGGTGCAAAGGTACTACGTTTTTTTTATTCATCCAAATTTTTTCGCTACTTTTTTTGTTTCTTCATGAAAAAATAGTATCTCTGAGCTCTGCTCTAAAGGCTACGGGTAGGCGAGCAATCGCTCGGGAATGAATAGGCTGCATCGAGGAAAACCAAAGAAAAACACGTTTTTATTTGGTATTTCTCTCGATTTGCACTATCTTTGCACGTGAATATGACGCAATACAGACTAACGGCTCCTGAGCGGCTCGTCACAACGGTGAAGTTGCCCGCCTCGAAGAGCATTTCAAATAGGGCACTGATTATCTATGCGCTTTCCGGCTGCAAGGTTTTGCCCGACAATCTGAGTGACTGCGACGACACGGAGGTGATGATACGTGCGCTGAGCGAGCATCCGCAGACCATCGACATTGGCGCTGCGGGTACTTCGATGCGCTTTATGACAGCCTTTCTGGCGGCTACGGCCAACGGCGAGCACGTGATCACGGGCACGGAGCGCATGAAGCACCGTCCCATCAAGATTCTGGTGGAGGCGCTGCGCTATCTGGGTGCCGACATCCAATACGTGGGCGAAGAGGGATTCCCGCCGCTGCGCATCGTGGGACGCCATCTGCAGGGCGGCTATCTGGAGATTGAGGGCAACGTGAGCTCGCAGTATATCTCGGCGCTGCTGATGATTGGGCCCATGCTGGACAAGGGTCTGACGCTGCGCCTGAACGGCGAGATTATCTCGAGGCCCTATATCGACCTGACGCTGTGCACGATGCGTGAGTTCGGCGCTGAGGCCGACTGGATTTCGGTGGACACGATTGAGGTGAAGCCGAAGCCCTATGCTCCCACATCTTATTATATAGAGAACGACTGGAGTGCCGCCAGCTACTGGTATGAGATGGTGGCCCTGTCGAAGGACCGAGACGCCGAGGTGAAGCTGGAGGGCCTGATGGACGGCTCGAAGCAGGGCGACTCTTCCGTGCGCTATATCTTCAGCCTGCTGGGCGTGAAGACCACGTTTAAATCGAAACGCCCGGGTGTGCCCACGACGGTGACGCTGAAGAAGAGCGGTCACATGGTGCCAAGGCTGGAATATGACTTCGGCAACTCGCCCGACCTGGCACAGACCTTCGTCGTGGCCTGCTGCGCGTTGGGTGTGCCCTTCCATTTCATCGGTTTGCAGACGCTGAAGATCAAGGAGACCGACCGCATCGCCGCCCTCAAGACGGAGATGGCGAAGCTGGGCTACGACCTCGTCGACACCAATGACAGCGAGCTGTCGTGGGACGGGAGCATTTCGCAGCCCACATCCCTCCCCTCGCCTACCACTATCGACACCTACGACGACCACCGTATGGCGCTGGCCTTTGCGCCGTTGTGTCAGCGTCGGGAGATTGTCATCAACCAGCCACAGGTGGTCAGCAAGTCCTATCCTCGCTTCTGGGAAGACCTTCAGGAGGCAGGATTTAAGGTGGAAGGTTGAAAGAGGAGAGAGGAGAGAGG
>JAGAAJ010000021.1 GCA_017615355.1 Prevotella sp. | reverse complement strand
ATCTTAGAAGGTACTGTCAATAAAACCAAAGCCATAAAGAGGGCTATGTTTAATAGAGCGAACCCAGAGGTGCTTAGGGCAAAAGTACTATATGGAGAAATAAAATGGGATTGGAATTATCACCCAAATTGACGCAGAACCGATTTGTAATTGTTTTTGTTTGGCGACACAAAGTTACTAAATATCAGCGAATTATCCTAATTTCTGTCGTTGTAAACACTTAATATTCAGCGATTTATATAAAATCTTGGAGATGGAATTTAAATTACTCTGATGCTAGTGGTTTCTGGTTAAAAACAACCATAAGAGACACTATATTTTTCAACTAAATTGCAAAAGAACCAAAAAGATGATTGTTTTTTACCTTAACCCTGCCATAGGTTGAATGCCTTTTGGGGTACCTCATTCTTACCCCTGGCAAAAGCTGAATGACTCTTTGTACAGTTCAAATCATTGGAGTGGGGCTGGCACGCCGCCTTCTACCTGCTCACAAAAACGTACTATCACAAGTACAAATTGTACACGATACGGGGCATCGTGAGCAAATGGGCGCCGCCGCAGGATTACAACAACACGGAGGCGTACATCAAGAATGTGTGCAAGCGCACCGGCATCGGCCCTGATGAGCCGCTCGGCATCCCTTCGCAGCAGTCTGCCTGCTGGATGATGCTGGGCGCAGCGATGGCGATACAGGAAAACGGCACGGATATCCTGGATTACTTCGCGATGCTGCTCGGCTGGGAACTGTTGAAGAAGTGAGCCTATCGGGCACCCCGCCCCTCCAGAATTATCCGATGGTGATGATATACTCCGACATGAAGGAGGAACCGGGCTGCAGGTGGTTCATATAGGGCTTGTCCTTGAACTCGCCCTTCCAACCGCGCGGATCGCCGAGACCGTACCACGGCTCGATGCAGACGAAGGGTGCCTTCTTCTGATAGGGACTCCAGAAGGCGATGATGGGGCACTTGTAGTCGACGGTGACGGCGGGTGAGCCGTCGGGATTGAGCAGCACGGCCTGCCTCGTCTGGCAGTCGTGAATCTTCACCGAGTCGTTGGCAAAGAACTCGTCGTTGAACACGATAAAACCGTCCTGGGTTTCGAGAGGCACCTCGGTCATCTCGTGACTGCCGTCGATAGAGCTCTTTAAAGTCTTAAGAGGTGTGTGGGTGAGAGGCGAGAGGGCGATGGCTCCGCGAAGCTCTTCGTCCTCTTCGCAGCCGGGAGCGAGGAAGGCGGGATGGCCGCCAATCTGGAAATGGATGTCGCGCGTATCGGTGTTCTCGACGTGCCAGACGACGTGTATCTTTTTGCCACTGAGACGATAGCTGACGGCGAGGTTGAAGCGGAAGGGATAGATCTTGAGCGTTTCCTCGGTCTCATGCAGGGCATAGACGACCTTGTGCTCGCCCTGGGCGATGAGCTTGAACTTAGTGTCGCGGGCAAAGCCGTGTCGCGGCAGGTGATACTCGTGGCCGTCGACGGTGTAGGTGTCGTCGTTGACGCTGCACACGATGGGGAAGAGGATAGGGGAGCGGCGCGGCCATTTGTCGCCACCCTGCCATAGGTATTCGCGTCCTTCACTGTCCTTGATGCTCTGGAGCTCGGCTCCCATCTCCGATACCTCGACCGTGAGATGTTCGTTTTTGATTTGTTCCATATTTGCTATTGGTTATTGTTGTTTCTTCTTGGGCAGACGATGAGCTTTGCGCAGTGCCTCGGTGATGATCCATTGCAACTGGCCGTTGGTGCTGCGGAACTCGTCGGCAGCCCAGGCCTCGATGGCGTCCATCGTGTCGTTGTCGACACGCAGGACAAAGCTCTTTGTCTTATTCTCCTTTGCCATTAACTGTTGGGTTTAATGGTTCAGCGTTCCTGTGTTGACTACGGGCTGTGCGGAATCGTCGCCGCAGAGCACGACGAGGAGGTTGGAAACCATAGCGGCTTTCTTGTCGTCGTCCAGCTCCACGATGTTGTCGGAAGCCAGCTTGTCGAGCGCCATCTTGACCATCGATACGGCACCCTCCACTATCTTCTCGCGGGCGGTGATGATGGCTGAGGCCTGCTGGCGGCGCAGCATCACGGCGGCAATCTCAGGAGCATAGGCCAGGTAGTTGATGCGGGCCTCTACCACCTCGATGCCGGCCAGCGCCAAGCGCTCGTTCAGTTTCTCCTCCAGCTGCTCGTTGATCTCGTCGCCACCGTCGCGCAGGGTCAGCTCGTTGTGCTTGCCGTCCTCATCGTCGTAGGCATATTGTCCGGCCACCTGGCGCAGGGCTGCATCGCTCTGCACACGTACAAAGCGTTCGAGAGCGTTCATGATGGAGCGCATGTCGCCGCCCAGCTGTCCGGCAGGCACGTTGGCCATCGTCTGCGTGTCCACTTCGAACAGGGCTTTGTAGGTGTCCTTCAGCTTCCACACCAGCACCAGGCCGATCATGATGGGGTTGCCGGTCTTGTCGTTCACCTTGATGGGCTCGGCATCGAGGTTGCGGGCGCGCAGGCTTACCTTCTTTGTGGAGTAGAACGGGTTGATCCAGAAGAATCCTGTCTGGGAGAAGGTACCGCTATATTTGCCGAACCAGGTGGTGACACGGGCCTCGTTGGGTTCGAGCATCATCATGCCGCTCCACATGATGAGCGATGCGATAAGCGCAAGCAGACCCAATACCAGCAGCCAGCCACCCAAGGAGCCGATGTAGGAATCGTCGGCCAGCAGCACAATGCCGTAGATGATGCTTGCCAGGCTGGCCAGCGTCAGCACGATGTTGACAAACAAGAACATGAATCCGTTCAAGACGGTTCCACCAAACTCTCTTTCTTTTGTTTCCATAACCATGAATTATTATAATATCAAAATGATATTGCAAATTTAAATGCTTTTTTCTTTTCTGCAATGGATTTCCGCAAATAATTAAGAACAATTAACGCTCAATATCCAATGCGTCCCTCTTATCTTTTGTAACTTTGCACCCATGTTGGATATTGAAGAATTGAAGGACAAGCGCATTGCGGTATTGCTGTCGGGAGGCGTCGACAGCTCTGTGGTGGTGTACGAACTGGTGAGGCAGGGTTTTCAGCCTGACTGCTTCTATATTAAGATAGGAGCTGAAGAGAAGGAAGACTGGGACTGCACCAGCGAGGAGGACATGGAGATGGCCACCGCCGTAGCCCATAAGTACGGCTGCAAGCTGGAGGTGGTGGACTGTCACCACGAATACTGGGATCAGGTGACTGCCTATACTATGAATAAGGTACACGCGGGTCTGACGCCCAATCCTGACGTGATGTGCAATCGTCTGATTAAATTCGGTGCCTTCCACGAGAAGCGCGGCAAGGACTACGACCTCATCGCCACTGGCCACTATGCCCAGACGGAAAGCCTCAATAATTTAAAGTGGCTTTGTACCGCTCCTGATCCTGTGAAAGACCAGACCGATTTTCTGGCGCAGATCGCTGATTGGCAGCTGCAGAAAGCCATCTTTCCCATCGGCCATTATGTGAAGGACGAGGTGAGGCAGATAGCAGAGCGCGAGCATCTGGTCAGCGCCACGCGCAAGGACTCGCAGGGTATCTGCTTCCTTGGCAAGGTGGACTATAATGAATATGTGCGACGCTATCTGGGCGAGAAAGACGGCGATGTCGTTGAGTTGGAGACGGGCAAAGTGATAGGCGTGCATCATGGCCATTGGTTTCATACTATCGGCCAGCGCAAGGGCCTCGGCCTGGGTGGCGGTCCCTGGTTCGTTGTGAAGAAAGATGTAGATAAGAATATCATCTACGTCTCGCATGGCTATGACCCGCAAACGGCGTACAGCCTGCATTTCCGCATCCGCGACTTCCATAGCCTGAACGGCGTTTTGCCTCCCGAGGAGGTGACCTTCAAGATACGTCACACACCTGATTTCTCCAAGGCTGTGCTAGAGCCCGTCACTCCTCTCACTTCTCACCCCTCATCTCTCACCACTAACGAATACATCGTTCATTCAGCCGTGCCTATCCACGGCGTGGCGCCCGGTCAGTTCTGCGTCATCTACGATGCGCAGCACCACCGTTGCTATGGCTCAGGTGAAATCTGCCTTTAATCTTCTTCAGGCGTGGCGTCGCCATTCTGCTGGTCGATGAATTCACGCGGCGAGATGCCGAAGTGCTTGCGGAATACGGCTGAGAAATAGGGTAGGGAGGAGTAGCCCACGGAATAGGCCACCTGCGAGATGTTCACCTTCTGTTCGCGCAATAGTCGTGCGGCCTGCTCCATGCGGATATTGCGAATGAATTCCGATACGGAGATGCCCGTCATGTCCTTCATCTTGCGGTGCAGGTGGGCGCGGCTGATGCCTGCCTCGTTGCAGAGCACGTCAATGTTGAAGTCGCTGTCGCTCATGTGGTCGTTGACACTCTTGATGACACGCTCCATCAGCTGCTCGTTGTTGCTCTTCATCTCAATCTTGTCAATCTTCTCCATCGGCTTCTGCTGACCTGTGTATTTGCCGCGCAGCTTTTGGCGGATGTTGATGAGGTTGTCGATGGTGGCATGCAGCTCGTCGATGAGGAACGGCTTGGTAAGATAGGCGTCGGCGCCCTTCTCCAGTCCTTCCAGACGGTTGCCGATGTCGCCCTTTGACGTGAGCATAATGACAGGCAGGTGGGCGATGTTGACATTGCTCCTTAGTATGTGGAGCATAGTGAAGCCATCCATCTCGGGCATCATCACATCGGAGATGACGAGGTCGTAGGTCTGGTCGGCAGGGATGGCGGTGGGTGACAGCAACTCCTTGAGTGCGTCCTTGCCGTTGTGACAGGTGGTGAAATGGTAGTAGGGACTCAGCTCACCTGCAATGTAGCGTGGTATCTCCACATCGTCGTCGGCAATGAGGATATGGAGGTGGCTGTTGGGCTGTTTCTTTCCTGTGAGACGCAATGCCGTGGGCTCTTCGCTGCTGTCATCAATCTCTTCAGGGCTGAGGTGGGCATTGCCTAGGGGCAGTCGGACGGTGAATACCGAGCCCTTCTGCCCGTCGTCGCGGTTGCGTCCGCTGATGGTGCCGTGATGCATGTCGACAATCATCTTGCAGAGGTTCAGGCCGATGCCTGTGCCCACTACGTGATTGCCCTTGTCGCCACGTCCTTGGAAGAAACGCTCGAAGAGATGCTCGATGGTCTCGTTGCGCATACCCATGCCGTTGTCGGTGATGCTGATCTCCACGTAGTCCTTTAGGGTAGCGTGGTTGCTGTCATCGTGGCCTTCAGCGAGTGTGATGCTGACGTCGCCATGATCGAAGCTGTATTTGAAGGCATTGGAGAGCAGGTTGGACACCACCTTGTCGAACTGCGTGCGGTCTATCCATGCCATGATGGGTGTCTCGGGAGCAGGGCTGACGGTGAAGTTGATGTTTCGCTCGCGGGCATAATATTCGTAGACCTTGTAGATGGACAGCAGGAAGGTGTGCATGTTGGTTTCCTGACAGTGCAGCTGCATCTGCTGCTTGTCTATCTTGCGAACGTCAAGAATCTGGTTGACCAGAGTGAGTATGCGCTGAGCATTGCGGTCGATGGCGTCAACAGTGGTATTGCCCTTCTCCTTCGATTTCAACTTGTTCAGCGCGCCAATGATGAGCGTCAGCGGCGAGCGGATGTCGTGGGTGGCGTTGATGAGGAACTTCATTTTGTCCTCATCCTGGCGCTGCTTCATACGGCGTCGCCACATCCAGACAGCAATGGCCAGCAGCACTAAGAGCAGGAGTAAATAGATGGTGTAGGCGATGGTTGTGCGATACCAGGGTGCACGTACAACGATGGTGATCGTGATCGGCTCTGAGGCGACACCATTGTCGATGGCTCTCACCTCAAGGTGGTAAACGCCGCTATACAGATGTGACAGGCTGATGCTGTTCTTGCCTGCCTCGTTGGCTGTCCATTGGCTGCTGCCGCTCATTCGATGCTCGAGGATGGTATTGGCGGCATTGTCGTAGTTGAGCATAGAAAATTCCAGCTGCACCGTGTTGTCTTGGTAGCTCACGGTGAAGTGGTTGCTTTCGTCGACAGGTTTCTCCGTTACCCGCTTTCCTCCAGACTCTGTGTAGGAGGTGATGGGATGTCCGTCGATGTAGAAACCTGTCAGCATCAGTTTGCCGGGCTTGCCTTGCACACTCCTTACCTGTTGTGGTGTGAAAGTGGTGAGACCTTCGGCTGTGGCGAAGAAGATGCGGTCGTCATCGTTATGCATGCCTACACTACTGATGTATTCGTGGCTGGTCAGGCCTGAACCGCTGATATAGGCGCGCCATTTGTTCTCATTTACCTGGTATTGCCATAGGCCATTGAGCGTGCTGCACCAGATGTCGCCCACATTGTCTTGCACGATGTAGCTGACGGACATGCTCTGCAGCGGCATGTCTTCTGAAGGAAACTCCTCCAGTATGTTGGAATCACGCCTCCAGATGCACAAACCCTGCTCCAGGCCGATAAGGATGTCGCCATTCTTTGTCTCGCATAGCGAATAGCACATTCTGCCCTCTGCCAATATGTTCCAACCGAAGGGACGGAATGAACCAGTCGACGGGTCGAAGCAGCTCACGCCGTTTGATGTTCCTATCCAGATACGCCCCTCATGGTCGGGCATCAGCGTCATCACCCAGTCGTTAGGCAAACGGCCTAAAATCGGGTCATCGACATCGTTCATCGAGTATTGGCAGATGCTAGCTGTATTCCTGTTGTAGACGAGGATGCCTTTTGCAAAGGCTGAAAACACCAGCGTGCCCTTACCGTTGTCGGTCATATCGTTGAACTTGTCGCAGTCGAAGTCGGTGAGCAGCTCCCTGTTGCCTGTCGTAGGGTCAAATTTGAAGATGGCGTGGCTAGTGCCCAGCCAATACTGCCGTTTCTTGTCGCGGTAGATGAACTCCACATCGTCGGGCGTATCGGGATGGCTGACGAGCCGTCCCTCTCTGTCAAAGCCGTACACGCCCTTGTTCTGTACTGTGCACCATGTGATGCCGTTGGCTCCCTCTGCCACAGATGATACAAACGTGCCAATCTCGACACGCTGTGCAGCGAAGTTCCAGGAGGCAAACTGTGCCTTTCGTTCAGGTATCATCAGCAGTCCTTTCTGCTGGCATCCCACCCAGATGTTTTGTTGCCTGTCCTGTGCCAGCGCCCATATCTTCGAGGCGTTCAGGTCATAGCCCTGCACGCTGACGGGGTAGCGCTGGAGACGGGTACTACCTGCAGGTAGCCAGAAGAGTCCGTTGCCTCGCGTACCAATATAAATGTTGCCATCCTTGTCCTTGATAGCAGTACGGAACCCCGGATTGTGACCCGCCTCGCTGATGTCGAAAGGAGCATCAAGCAGCTGGCCGTTGTCGTAAGTCAGCAGGCCATCGCGGCATACAATGATGGTCTTTCCCTGGTATTCAAAGAAAGCTGTGGGCACACCATAGGGGCGCTCGTCAAACAGGTGGACGCGGCCCCCTTTCTCCTGATAGCTGTAGTTGCTGGCTCCGCCTCGCCACAGTCCGCCTTTCGCATCCTCATGGAGGTAAAGGAAATAGGAGTCGTTGTCATCGGCCTTTGCCTCTGTCACCTCTTCCAACTGCTGAGTCCTGTTGACAAGTGTGTAGAGACCGTAGCCGGCAGTTCCAATAAGCAGGCGTCCATCGTGCGTCTCGCAGAGATCACTGATACGAGGCCGGATGCCGTCTGGAAAAGAGTAGGTGACGAAGGTGCCCGTGGCGTCATCATAGCGCTGCAGACCCTTGTTGGTGCCTACCCATAGGCGGTTCTTGCTGTCACAGGTAATGCAGCATACTACGTTGTAGCACAGCGACGTAGAGTCTCCTGGCTGATTCAAAAACGGGGTGAAACGATAGCCGTCGAAGCGGTTGAGTCCATATTCGGTGGCAATCCATATATATCCTTTCTGATCCTGGCAAATGCCATTGATGACAGAGTTCGACAGCTTGTCGCTTGAATAGAATAGGCTGGTCTGTGCTGAACCGCATAGTAGTCCAGTCAACAAGAGTATGCTGATGAAAAAATGTCTCATATATTAGCAGTTCGTCGCAAAAACGGGGCAAAGTTAATAAAAAATGAGACAAATGAAAAAGAAATGAGACATTTTTTTGAAAAAAAAGTTGCAGAAAGACACCGCGTAATCGAACTTTTTCCGTAATTTTGCAAGCAGAACCCCAAATCATGTTATTTCAGATGAGAAAAACTGCTTATTTGCTGATGGCCCTGCTTCTTTCTTTTG
This sequence comes from Prevotella sp., assembly GCA_017615355.1. Taxonomy (GTDB): domain Bacteria; phylum Bacteroidota; class Bacteroidia; order Bacteroidales; family Bacteroidaceae; genus Prevotella. The sequence goes on along the minus strand of JAGAAJ010000021.1, from coordinate 68,185 downwards.
CAGGCCATACCGCCTATGCTGACGACTGGGTGGGTACATGGGCAACGGCGCCCGAGTTTACTGGTCCTGGCGATATGCCACAGCACACTACGCTGACTGACAACGCTATCCGCCAGATTGTGCATGTGAGCATCGGCGGCGACGTGCTGCGCCTGCAGCTGAGCAATGAGTTCAGCCGTGAGCCAGTGGAGATACGCTCCATCTACATTGCCGATGCGAAGGACAGCACAGCCATCGATGCCAAGAGCGCGCGCTACCTGACCTTCAGCGGCAAGCGTAATGTGACCATCGAGGGCGGGCAGGCCCTGTTCAGCGACGAGCTGCGCTATGCCCTGAAGCCCCTTCAGCGCCTTTCCATCACGGTCAACTATGGCAAGACGCCGCAGAATGCCACTTCGCACCGCGGTTCGCGTACCACATCTTATATTATGAAGGGTGAGTCGAAACCGAAGAAGGCATTTGTCGTTGAGGAGGCATTGGACCATTGGTATAATATTGCCGCCATCGACGTAAAAGCTGACAAGCCGACGTGCTGGGCCGTGCTGGGCAACAGCATCACCGACGGACGCGGCACTACCACGAACATGCAGAACCGCTGGACGGATGTGTGTGCTGAGTATATGGACGGCAAGGTGGGCATCCTCAACCTGGGCATTGGCGGCAACTGCGTGCTGCGTGGCGGCCTGAGCGAGCCTGCCTTGAAGCGCTTCGACCGCGACATCATGTCGCAGCGCGGCATCACGGGCATCGTCATCTACGAAGGCATCAACGACATTGGTGGCAGCCGTAGCGTGGAGCAGACGGAGAAGGAGCTGATCGAGGCCTATGAGCTATTCATCGGCAAGGCCCGTGCTGCAGGACTGAAGGTGGTGGGTGCAACCATCACGCCGATTGGCAACACGATGTACTGGTCACACTACCATGAGGCGTTGCGTCAGACCATCAACGAGTGGATTCGCACCAGCGGGAAGTTTGATGCGGTCATCGATTTCGACCAGGTGCTCAGCGACCCTGCCAAGCCTACATGGATGCGTGCCGACTATCAGTATGACTGGCTCCATCCCAATGCTGCCGGCTATAAGTCGATGGGACTGAAGGCTGCTGAGGTGTTGAGTCCAATGAGTAAAATGTCTTGTGACAAGTGAGAAATAAACTATCAACAAAGGTATGAGCAAGAGTCAGCGACTTCTTTCATTGGACGTGCTGCGCGGCTTGACTGTGGCAGGTATGATACTGGTGAACAACGGTTACGGAGAAAGCTTCGAGATGCTCCGCCACGCAGCGTGGAACGGCATGACGCCCTGTGACCTGGTGTTCCCCTTCTTCCTCTTCATCGTGGGCATCTCGTGCTATCTGTCGATGTCGAAGAACAACTTCACACCTACTGCTCCTGTGTTGCGCCGCGTCATCAAGCGCACCATATTGTTGTTTGCCATAGGCCTGTTTATCAACTGGTTTGACAACGCCATCGAGGGCGACCTGCTGTGCTTTGGCCATCTGCGTATCTGGGCTGTGATGCAGCGTATCGCGCTGTGCTATTTCTTCGTATCGATGTTTGCCCTCTATGCCAACCACCGCTATACGATTCCCACCATCATCGTACTGCTGGCCGCCTATACATTAGTCATCTTATTAGGCAATGGCTATGCCGAGGATGCATCGACCAATATCTTGGCGCAGACCGACCTGCAACTGTTTGGCTACGACCATCTTTATCACAAGAGTCCTGTTGATCCCGAGGGATTGCTTGGCACCATCAGCGGTGTGGCCCATGTGCTCATTGGCTTCTATTGCGGCAAGCTCATCAAGCAGAAGGACACAATAGGCGACAAGGCACTGGCCGTCTTTGCTGTGGGAACGGTATGCGTCATTGCAGGCTATCTGCTGACTTACGGCCTTCCGCTGAACAAGCGCATCTGGAGCCCCAGCTATGTGCTCGTCACCTGTGGACTGGCTGCTTTGCTGCAGGCCTTGCTGATAAAGAGGGAAGCCTCACCCAATGCCGTGAAGCACTCCTCTGCTATGGAGACAGTTTTCAGGGTTTTCGGCGTCAACGCTCTGGCACTCTATGTCGCTAGTGAACTGCTGGCCATCCTCTTCGGCCACTTCGGCATCAGCGCAGTCATCTATGATGTGCTGCATAGCATTATTGTATGGGACAAATGGGCCTCGCTGGCCTACGCCCTCACCTTCGTAGCCATCAACTATGCCATCGGCTACGTGCTGTGGAAAAAGAAAATTTTCATCAAACTATAACTGACTATGAGTAAGAGATTATTTGTATGGATGCTTGCTGCCGCCGTCATGCTGGCGATGGGCAGTTGCAAGGGCGGCAAGAGCCACAAGTGTACTGACAAAGACGAGTCTGAGACCGAGCAGGGAGGTGCTGGGGAAGGCGATCAGCCCGACAACGGGTGGGATGTCACCGAACAGCTGGAGCGTGCCGACTACAAGTTTGATACCAAGCTGGTTACCGACGACGAAGGCACGGCCGAGAAAATCATTGTGACTATTACGAACACCGTTTTTGGCATGAGCACTGTGAGCGAGGTTGAGGCAGTACCCTTAGACACCAATAACTGGACTGGCTTCGGCAACATCCGTGAGGACGACATCAATTTCGACGGCTATCCCGACCTGATGGTGTGCTGCGGCCCCTTCAATTCGTATGGCAACTTCACCTATGCCGCCTGGCTGTGGGATCAGGACATGCACGACTTCGTGCCTGTCAAGGGCTTCGATGAGCTGTTCGACCCTGAGTTCAACAAAGAAGACAAGACGATTTCATCTAGTTTCCGTATGGACGACCATGAGGATGATGCCGTGTACAAGTGGAACGGTCAGGAACTGGAGATGGTGAGCAGCGAGACCATCGTCTACAGCGAGTTGTATGATGAGTAGAATCCACAAGAAACAGTAATTGTTCTGCACCATGAAACAGATTCTAACTATAGTGTGTCTTCTGTTTGCAATAGGAGCACAGGCCCAGACAGGCGCAGCAAAGAAAACTGTCGACGAGATTCGCGAACAGTATGCCAGCGCCAAACAGCGAATTGAGTATAACAACCAGGCGGAAGAGACACGCAACCAGATGACCGTCAACCTCAGCCATATGGTGCCGGGAACGGGCCATCAGGAGAAGGTGGTGACCTTCTACTTTACAACTTATTTCGACGAAGGCGTGGGCGAATATATCAGTAAGCCTTACTTCATTACTGCCACCTACAACGTGGCTGCCCGTAAGCATTACGACGAGTATCTCATCGACGATAAGGGCCATGTCGTCTTCGCCTACCTCTCGGGCGACAGCTTCGATACTTCCATCGGGCGTGATGAGCTCCGCTTCTACTGGAAGAACGACCGTTTGGTGCACAAGCAAGAGAAGTGTTTCGATGCGGTTCATGAAAGTGTGGCCTTGCAGCAGGGAAAGAATATGGCGCAAGCGTTCTCGTTGATGATGTCCGAATAATACATAGCTCCTTTTCTACGTCTGACTTCGACGCAAACTATTTGAACCTATGAGAAAGCCATTGATGGCCATCACCACCGCATTGCTATCCGTTGCCGCTGTCGTGGCGCAGCCTAGCTACGATTACAGACAGTTGGCTTTGGAGAAGCTCGACCGTGGTGTTGTTGCCGTTCCTATGGCCGACGGTCGTGTGATGGTGAGCTGGCGTATTCTGCAAAGTGATCCAAAGGAACAACCGTTTGTTGTCAGGCGCAACGGGATGATCATCAATGACAAACCGCTGACCAAGGGAGGTTCGTGCTTTATTGACGAGCATCCTCTCAGTGTCGACAGCAATGTGTGTTATTCCGTTGATCCACTTCCCATCCTGCCTGAATTACAGCGTAATGACAGGGCACAGGTGATCCGTCTTGAACCTGTGGCAGGCACTTTCTATCTTAAACCCAACGCCCCTGTTGGCTATATTCCCGTGTCCTTGCAGCAGCCCGATGGCGGACAGTCACCAGATGGGCGACGCTATTGCTATATGGCCAATGATGCTTCGGTTGCCGATGTAGATGGCGATGGGCAGTATGAAATCATCCTGAAATGGGAGCCTACCAATGCCCACGACAATGCCCACGCGGGCTTTACCGCGAATACGCTCTTCGACTGCTATCGTTTGGACGGACAGCTGTTGTGGCGCATTGACATGGGCTGCAATATTCGTTCCGGCGCCCACTATGTGCCCTTCATTGTCTATGATCTTGATGGCGATGGACGTGCTGAGATGATGGTAAGAACCGCTGACGGCACTCGTGACGGTATTGGCGGTGTCATCGGCGACTCCACAGCTGACTATCGCGAGAAAACGAATCCCAGAACGATGGGCCGTATCCTCACAGGGCCTGAATACATTACCGTTTTCGATGGCTTGACGGGACGTGCCTTATGTTCCAAGCCGTATGTTCCGCAGCGTGGACAGTCGATAGAGTGGGGCGATGACAATGCCAACCGCTCCGACCGTTTCCTTGCTGCCTTGGGCTATTTCGGTGGCAGGAATGCCAGTGCTGTGTTCTGCCGAGGCTACTACACTCGTAGCGTGCTCACGGCCTGGGACTGGGATGGTAAGGAGCTGAAGGAGCGTTGGACTTTCGACACCAATAATCCCTTGTGGCAAAGCTATGCCGGTCAGGGCAACCACAACCTGCGCGTGGCCGATGTCGATGGTGAAGGCTTTGACGAGATTATCTATGGAGCAATGGCTGTCGACCACGATGGCACAGGGCTCTACAACACAGGCATGGGACATGGTGATGCTATCCACCTCATTGCCGACCATGAGAGTGGGAAACTCTATATCTGGGACTGCCATGAGAACCGGCGCGACGGCTCAGAATTGCACGATGCGGCAACCGGAGAGATCATCTTCCAGGTCAAGAGTAACAGCGACGTGGGCCGTGCTATGGCTGCCGACATCGACCCCAGGACGCCTGGCGTGGAGATGTGGAGCGTAGACAGTCATGGTGTGCGTAGCATGAAGGGCGATGTGGTGGACATTGCAAATGACAGCGATGACCCGCAGCATCACAATTACCTAATGATGAATGGACGCTGGCTATCAGTCAATTATGGCATCTGGTGGGATGGCGACTTGATGCGTGAACTGCTCGACCACGAGACAGTTACGAAATACAACTGGGAGGAGAAATGCATCGACATCGTGCAGCATTTCGACGGCGCTCAGTTCAATAATGGTTCGAAGTCGAATCCCTGTCTGCAGGCCGATATTTTGGGTGACTGGCGCGAGGAGGTGGTTACTCGCAATGCTGAGTCAACAGAATTGCGCATCTATGTCTCGACTATTCCTACGGATTATCGCATCAACTGTTTGATGCAGGACATTCCCTACCGCCTCTCTGTGGCCTATCAGAATGTGGGCTACAACCAGCCTCCTGAGACAGGCTTTTACATCGGTCCCAGCAGTCAGAAGTATCTGAAATGAGGCAAAATCTGCGATATTTACCCGTTTTGATACAAAATTATAATTTTTTGCGATATTGGAGATAGGTTAGATGAAAACAAATGATTACTTTTGCAATCTGAAAAAATAACTAACAAAAAATAATTATGGCTCAACAAGTATCTAATGGCTATTACAAGCTTACGTGGCTACAGCGCATCGGCTTTGGCTCAGGTGACCTGGCACAGAACCTGATTTTCCAGACGGTGGCATGTTACTTAATGATTTACCTCACCACAGTACTGAAGATTAATCCGGCTTTTGTCAGCGGATTGATTCTTACTGTTCGACTCATTGACTGTTTCTGGAGTCCTGTAGTGGGGCGTTTTATTGACAATCGCAATCCCAAATTAGGTAAATATCGCGCATATCTTCTTTATGGTGGTATTCCTCTTACTGTTGCCGCGTGCCTGTTGATGCTTCCTCAGGCAGCAACTTGGTCGATGACCATGAAGATGATCTATGCTACAGTCAGCTATACGGTGCTGAGCATGATTTATTCTGTTGTCAATATACCTTATGGTTCCATCATGGCGAGTATGACCCGTGATAACGATGAGGTGCTGATACTCACTTCCACACGAATGGTATGTGCCAACATTGGTCAGATTATCGTTCAGGCTGGTTTCCCTATCGGACTCGCTATGTGTGTCCATACCGCAATTGACTGGAATCAGGCTACATTTATGGCTATTGGTACTATTCCTGCTTTCGTCATTCTGCCTTCTATGCCATTATTGAAGAAATGGTTAGGCAAAAAAGGCCTCTATTATACGCTTCTCTGCATTGGTCTCTTTGGATTTGCCGTGTTGTTCACTATTGGAAAATTCTTCGATGTCGAGAATTGCAATGCAATTGTTCAGATTGCAAAGGTGATGACCGGAGTCGGACTTCTTGTCGGTTCTCTGATGTGGGCATTGGTTCCTGAAGTCATCACAGAGGCTGAGTATAGAACAGGTAACAGACCCGCCGCTACTGTGAATGCACTCGCTGGTGTAGCCTTTAAGGCAGGTTTCTCCATTGCAGGTTGGATTACACCATTGGTAATGGGAATGATTGGCTTTAACTTCGCCAGCGAAGAATCTGCTTTGGCAACCGATCCCTCCGCATGGTTTACGGTGACTTGTGTTTTTGCACTTGTTGGTTTCGTGCTGTTGATGCTCTGCTTTATGGGCAGCAAGGAGAATATTACCACTACACCTGAGAAACCCGTCACATTCGGTGAAATGTGGCAGGAGTTCAAGGCCAATAAGTGTCTCCAGCTGGTGCTCGGTATTTTTGTCGTGGTATTCCTGGCCTCATTTATCAGCGCACCTGTCAATGCCTATTATCCTAAATTGAATGATTATTCGGTAACGGCACAGAATGCAATTCTGTTGTTCACTTGTATTATCCCTGCTATTCTTCTTCTAGTGGTAGGATATCTTATCCATAAGTATCCTCTTACTGATGAAAAATTGGACGAAATCAACAAGGAGATTGTCGCTCGTAACAATGGGTAAAAACGTAAAAATACTAATTCTCTGCCTGGCCATGATGCCAATAGCATCTATGGCCCAGCAGGGGTTGAAGGATGCCGTAGGCAAGTATTGCCTGATTGGTGCTGCCATCAACCAATGGCAGAGCGACGGACAGGTGCCTGAGGCTGATGCCGTGATGGATCAGCACTTCAATTGTGCCGTTGCTGAAAACTGCATGAAGCCTGAGACGCTGGCGCCTGCCGAGGGAATCTTCGACTTTCGCGTGGCCGATAAGTTCGTGAAGTATTGTCAGGACCACAACCTGAAAGTGCTGGGCCATTGCCTGGTGTGGCACTCGCAGGCTCCTGACTGGTGGTTCACCAATGGCTATACGGCATCACCTGCATCGAAAGAGGTGTTGAAGGAGCGTCTCATCAAGCACATCAAGACCGTGGTGGGCCACTACAAAGGTCAGGTGTACGGCTGGGATGTCGTCAACGAGGCCATCATGGACGACGGTTCCTTCCGCAAGTCACCCTTCTACAACCTCTTGGGTGAGGAGTTCATCGAGATTGCCTTCCGTGCTGCCCACGAGGCCGACCCTGATGCCGAGCTCTACTACAACGACTATTCCATGTCGGGTGCTACCAAGCGCGAGGCTGTCTGCCGTCTGGTGAAAAACCTGAAGGCCAAGGGCCTGCGCATCGACGGCGTAGGGATGCAGAGCCACAACGGTCTCGACTATCCTGATCTCGCAGAATACGAGAAGTCGATGGATGCCTTTGCCGCCTGTGGTGTGAAGGTGATGATTACTGAGCTCGACATCAATGTGTTGCCTAATCCCCAGGGCTTCAGCGGCGCAGACATCGCCCAGAACTTCGAGCTGCAGAAGAAATTCAATCCTTACACTGACGGTCTCCCTGCTGCCAAGCAGAAGGAGCTTGACGACCGCTGGCTCGCTCTTTTCAATATCTACTACAAGCATCGCGACCAGATCAGCCGCATCAACCTGTGGGGCGTCAGCGATGGCGGCTCGTGGCTGAACAGCTGGCCCATCAAGGGACGCACCAACTACCCGTTGCTCTTCGACCGCCAATACAAGGCGAAGCCTGTAGTGAAGAAAATCATGGAGCTGTATAAATGATCGTAATAACGTGATAACGAAATAACGAAAAATCGTAATAACGAAATATCGAAAACTATGAAAGCAAGGTATCTTTTCCCCCAAGACTACATGGCCGATCCTGCGGCCCACGTGTTTAACAACCGCCTATACGTCTATCCCTCGCATGACTGGGAGGCAGGTGCTGCCTTCGACGACGATGGTGGCCATTTCCAGATGCGCGACTACCATGTTCTCTCGTTTGACAATGTAGAGACCGATCCTGCAACCGACCACGGTGTGATCCTCGATGTGGACCAGGTGCCTTGGGCCGAGAAACAGATGTGGGACAGCGATGTATGCGAGAAAGACGGCAAGTATTACCTCATCTTCTCTGCCAAGGACTACAACGGCGTGTTCCATCTTGGCGTCGCTATTGCCGACAAGCCCGAAGGCCCGTTCATCCCTCAGGAGCATCCCATTCGTGGTGCCAACAGCATCGACCCCTGCGTGTTCAAGGACGACGACGGACAGGTCTACTGCTACTACGGTGGTCTCTGGGGTGGACAGCTCCAATGGAACGTGGCTCCGCAGCAGGTGCTGAAGGAAGGTATCGACCTCGGTCCTGCCCCTGACCGCAAGACGCAGCTTTTCACGGCTCCTGATATGCCTGCCCTGCCTAGCCTGATGGCACGTATGAGCGACGATATGCTGCAGTTTGCTGAGGCTCCTCGTCGAGTCATCATTGTCGACAAGGACGGACAGCCCCTGAAGGCAGGCGACCCGCATCGTTTCTTCGAGGCTTCATGGATGCACAAGTATAACGGCAAGTATTACTTCAGCTATTCAACTGGCGACAGCCACATGCTGTGCTATGCTACAGGCGACAATCCCTACGGTCCCTTCACCTATCAGGGTGTCATCCTTGATCCCGTCGTAGGCTGGACCACGCATCATTGCATCGTGGAGTATCGCGGCCAGTGGTATCTCTTCTTCCACGACTGCGTGCCCTCAAACGACGTAACACATCTGCGCTCCCTGAAGGTGCAGCAGTTGTTCTACAACGCCGATGGCACCATTCAGAAAGTCATCAACGAATGATATATTGGGAAACATCTAACTGTAGGGACTCCTTGGAAAGCCAAGAAGTCCCTATAGTTTTTCATTGTCTTTCTAGCAAAAATTTCATCACCCTGCTGCTCATCTGGAGGGCATCACCCTCTGGTTGGGCAGAGTAGCCGTTATGGCGTAGCGTCCAAGGCTCCTCAAGAGCGTACCAGTCAATCTTCACCTCTTGTGGCAAGGCCATAGCGAAGAGCTCCGAGGCGGTCTTGTTGGCGTTAGGACCGCCGCCAAGCAGTTCAGGCTGAGGCTTTGTCTGTGCCTCCATCTGTGCCAGGAGCGCATCGAAATAGGCTTTCCAGCGAGGGTAGTAGAAATCGCGCAGCAAGCCCTGCCACTCCTTGTGGGCATAGTCGCGCAGGCCGCCCGTGTCGGCACAGTAGCGGTTCCCCCAGGTAGTGATCTGCACGCGGGCGTTCCACTCATAGAGCTGCTGCTCCTCAGGCGTGGTGCCGCAGTTGATGGCAGGCTGAGTCCAATGGCCCAGGCGGAACTCAGCACGTGTGGCCAGGAGTGAGTCCTGCAGCAAGAGCATGTGCAGGAACCGTTCTGACGATTTCCTGAAGTCCTCGACGGCGAAGGCTTTGTAGTCGGCAATGACGTGCTGGTATTGCAGGCGAGCCTGGTCGGCCAAGGCCTGACGGGTAATATCGACGAGGTCGTACTCGAGGTTATTTAGATTTGAGATTTGGGATTTGAGATTTGAGATTTCTTCTGCGCCACTCAGAAATATTCTTGCAGCCTCGAGTGTTGAGGCCGGGTCGTAGTAGTTTTTCATCTTCGACCACGACGAGGCCTGGAAGTTGTTCAGCGAGGGTCTGCCGCAGAAGATACTTTCGTGAGGGCCTTGCTGGTTGTTGCCTGGAGGACAGTTGTAGATGGTCTTCGAAAGTAGCAGCCAAGCCTTTTCAATATCTGTATTCTCTATGTTATAACGTGCTTTTATATAGCATTTTACCCATTCTTCCTTTGTGAATTTCTGCGAACGCCAAGGCAGCTCGCTCATCAGCTCGAACATCACGGGATTGTTCTCCGAGCCCTCCATCGTGAAGCCGATGCCCGACGGCTCGCTCCACGTCTTGACAGCATTCGAGGAACCGTAGTAATTGTTCAGCAGCTGATCCATGCGCCCGTGCAGGCCGACGTTGGCGCCAAAGTTCTGCAGGAGGCAGAAGAGCCATTGGTGTTGCTTGTAGCCGTTGCCGCGTTTCCAGATGCTGGGCGCTCCGAACATCGGGCGACACTCTGAGAAGAGGTCGAGCACCAGCAGGTCGCCGGCCTTCATCGAGTCCACCATCTCAGGCCTCGGGTTCTCCGTCCATCCCTGAATCACCCACACGGCCTTGGGATTGACGCGCTTCATCGCATCCATCAGCTTGCGGCCAGATGCGGCATAGTCGATGCTGGCGTCATCGCCGCTTTCGTGGAAGGGGTCCATCGAGTAGTAGTCAGCCTTGCCGTAGAGCTTCGTCAGCTCGTCGTAGTAGAGCTTGGCAATCTCGTCGAAGCGCTCATCCGTAGGCACCAGGTTGGCGGGTCTCTGGAAACCGTTCCACAGCCCTGCATCGCTCACGTTCAGCCCCAGGCGCTCCTTCGCATCGTGGGGCATCATGCCGCAATAGCCTGGCAACACAGGATGCATGCCCAGCTCCTTCATCCGCTTCAGGATCTTCTTCTGCAGCTGCTCCTGACGGGCATACCATGAGAGGGGTAGGGGACCGCCCCAGCCCTCGAGGTTGTTCATCTCCCACCACGCGAGGAAGGCTGGGCCGGCGATGAACTTGCCTATCTCCTCTTCGCTGTAGCCCAGCTTCAGCAGCATGTTGCGCCACACACATTCCTCGCCCACGATGGCCAGGGGCAGGTTGACGCCGTGCAGGCAGAGCCAGTCAATCTCCTGCTGCCAGCGCTCCCAGTCCCAGAAAGCCATCGAGTAGGAGAAGGTGCAGTAGTTGAAGGCATAGCGCAGCGTGAGACCCGTCTCGTGGCGCTCCTTCTTTGTCACGGGAGGCAGCACGTTGGGCAGCTTTGCCTGCATCTGATTCCATGAGAGATGCACGCCTGCGTAATACTTCAGATACCAGTTCAGGCCCACGCCGATGTTCACCCACGAGTTGCCTCTGATCACCACGCGGCTGCCCTGCTGGTCGAGCTCGAAATAGTCCTTGTCGGCCTGCTTCAGCTCAATCTTGAATTTCCTTGAGCCACCCTTGTCGATGCGCTCTATCAGGTCGTCGATGGGTGTGGCGCCAGCCGTCATCAACAGGCCAAAGAGGCACACCATCGTCAAAAATGTTGTCTTTAAAGCTTTCTTCATAGTCGTTTTGTTTTAGGGTTATCAATTTGCTTGCAAAGATACAAATTTTTTTCTAACGCTCCAAATATATTTTTCAAAGCTCCAAATTTTTTTTCTACCGCTATTCCCGCTACTGAGTACCGTTACTCCCATTTGGGAACACCGTTACTCCCATTTCTGAGTATCGTTACTCCCGCTGCGGCGTGCTGCTATTCATTCTCGCGCAGAGCTGCAGAGTACGCTGAGGTAACAAAAAAATGCCCCTCTGCGTTTCCTCTGCGTACTCTGCGGCTCTGCGCGAGTTTGATTAAGCTCTGCGCGGCATAAAAAAGCCTCCCCTCATCGGGAAGGCTCTGCGTGAGGCTTTAGGTATTCTCGCACCTCGTACCTCGTACGACGAGAGCATCCGCTACTTCATCGACAACTTGAAGAAAGCCACCGGCACCATCGTGTGCAAGCAGGCTCAGAAGATGGCCGAGAAGCTGAAGGCCGAAATCGACGAGTTCAATTCGAAGACGCAGTCAAGAATCCTCGACTCGCTCTCACACCGCAGCCTGGTAGCCGCCTTTCGCCGTGCCTGCCTCATCTACGCCGCCAACGGCATGAAGTGGGAGGCAACGATAGAAGACTACTGCCGTTGGTCGATGCAGGTAGATATGTACTTGAAATACAAGCTCTTTGCCGAAGACATCCGCAAGACCAACGAAGGCGCGAAGATGTCGAAGAACGGTCCGCAGAGCCTTCTCGACGGCATCAACACCAACGAGCAGGGCGTGTTCACCTACGACGAGGTGGTGCGCGTCTACACGGCAGCAGGCAAGGAGCCCGACGAGAAGCGCATCAGGAACATGCTCAGCCAGTGGAAGACGAGGGGCTACATCGAGGAGAAGGACAATGGTGGCTATACAAAGCGCTAATAAATGATTTGACATTCACATTCCCAATTGGCAAAGGCTATTTTGCTTTTGCCAATTTTTGTATAAATTTGCATGCATAATAATAGAAAATGTAGTATCTTTGCAAACAAAAAACTTAAGATGGACTTAGAGAAACTGACAAGGGAGGTGTGCCGTGTGGCCCAGGAAGCCGGCACATACATACAGAATGAACGGAAGGGGTTCAACGTGGAGCAGGTGGAACGCAAGCATGCTCACGACTACGTATCTTACGTGGACAAGGGATCGGAGAGGATGATTGTGGAGGCCCTGAAGAAGCTGTTGCCCGAGGCTGGATTTATCACGGAAGAGGGCCTGGCCACTCATCAGGACGAGCAGATGCTTTGGGTGGTGGACCCTCTGGATGGCACTACGAACTTCATCCACGGATATGCTCCCTATGCCGTCTCCATTGCCCTGACAAAAGGCCGTGAGATATTGATTGGCGTGGTGTATGAGATTTGTGCCAACGAGTGTTTCTATGCATGGCAAGGTGGTGGGGCGTACATGAATGGGAAGGCTATCCACGTGAGTAACAGCACGATAGATGATGCTCTGCTCTGCCTGCAGCTGCCCTATAACAGCGATGCCTACAAGCCCATGATTAAGCATCTGATTGAACGTTTCTATGGCAATGTGGGCAGCATCCGCATGATTGGCTCAGCAGCGATGGCCCTGTGCTATGTGGCTGATGGCAGGCTGGATGGTTATGTGGAGCGCTACATTGGGCAGTGGGACTTTATGGCTGGTGCCCTGATTGTGAGAGAGGCTGGCGGCAAGGTGACCAACTTCGAAGGTTATGAATACATGATGGAAGGCGACAGTGTGGTGGCCACCAACGGGGTGACTCACGAGGCCCTAGATAGTGAGACTTGCTCTTCTATGTCTTTGTCAGAAATATTGTAGGCACAGTTATAATCTGCCTTTTGCCGTAATTGCATCATTCGGATGTTATTACCCTATCACATAGGTGTTAAACGAGTGTGTGGGGGCTGCTATGTTCAGGTATTTGCCTTTCACCTTGACACTCAGGCTGGTATCGCTGTCGGTGAAATTGCCGACTGTAACGATGATTTGCTGACCGTTGCGGAATACGACAACTGGCGTCTTGCTGTATTCCCGTCCTGCGTAGGCTATCATTTCTGTTCCTGGAGCAACAAACTGGCAGAAATGCTTGTAGGCGTAGTATTCGGCGGTATAGCGTTTCTGGCGCGTCTTGCTGTCTACCTGAATCAGGGCGTTCTGCGTCCAGCCCCATGTCGACTGTCCTTTGTCGGTGAGAATGAAGTTCCAGTTGTAGTATTCATCGCAACCGTTGCCGAGATTGTCGCTGAGCAGGAAGAAAGTATGCTCGCCGGCCTTCCAGTCCATCGAGCCGTCGCCGCACTCGCTCTCGCTCATCATCAGGCGCAGATGCGGATAGCGCTCCTTGAGCTGGGGCAGGTTCTCACGACACTCCCATTGGGTAGCGATGCCGACCACACCCTTGAGCCCGTCGATGGTCTTCTCGACATAGTCCAGGCGGTTGGTGTTGAATGTGCCTATCCACAGTTCCACCTCGGGATGTCTTTCGCGGAGCGTTGGAGCCAGGTATTCGTTGTTGAAGCGCAACGTGCCCTCCGCCGTCCAGGCGCAGCCGGGATAGGGTGTATAGCTGTAGGCCTCGTTCTGATACATCACCTTTGTGATGGGCAGCCCTTGCTCAGCGTAGAGGTCGATGAAGCGGCAGAACATATCGGCATAGCTCTGCAGGTAGCGCGGGTCTTGGATGAAATAGTCCTGTGTGGCCAGACGACGGGGGAAGACGCCGTTGCGCTCGCCCAGCAGTTTCATCTCATCGGGATCGACAATCTCCTTGCCGCCGTACAGCAGATAATCCTTCTCCTTTGGCTGTGTGTTATAGGGGCTGCTCAACACACAGTAGTCCTGGTTGATTTTCATCCATGTGGGCGGGCTCCACGGGCTCATGAAGAGCTGTAGCTGTGGACAATACTTCTGAGCTGCACGGGCCAGCGGGATGATGTTCCGTTTGTCGCGCTCGATGTTGAAGTACTTCAGCCCAAGGTCGCCCACCACATCGTCGCATGAGTACCAGCTGCGGGCATAGTCGTTGGCATTCATCGACACGCGGCCATGCGTGAAGCGCAGGTCTCCGTCCTTGGCAAACAAATGATGCATCACCTCGTCCTGGTCGTCACGACTCAGCAGGTTGAAGGCATCCCAGTCCAGTTCGTTGAACGTGGTGCCCCAGGCGCGGAACGTCACCCCCTTTTCGCTGCCGTCCACCGTTGCTACCACCGTTCCGTCGGCCTTCACGGCGAGTGACGTCTTTCCTGTCACCCACGGTGTTTGTTCAGTGGTGGTGTACTTCGTCACTTTCTGTGCATTCAGTGCAAGTGTACTCGTCAACAGAATGGAAATAACAAACAAATTTTTCATCGTCAATTCTTTATAAGTTGGAGGCAGCGAGGAGTTGGTAGGAACTATGAAGGGCTTATTTGAGTTTCGGCTTCAGCTCATCGGGTGATTCGCGAGTGAACATGTCGACGGGCGGGGCCTGCTTGGTGAAAAAGTCCTGAATGACTTCCGGCGCTATGGTAATCGTGGGCTGGAAGTCTTCGCTCTGCATATATGAAAGGATGGCGTGGCGCATCTGACGGGCTACGAGACGGCTGTCAAGATTGTTGGTGATGTCCATCGTGGTCATCAGCAGCCGACCGTTGAGCACGCGGGCCTCGATGAGCATGCCGAGTTTGCGGCTGACATGCCATGTGTCGATGGGCTGGATGGGCGGCTGATAGCTGGCGGGCAGCTCCATGAGGTTCATCACCTGTGCGTTGTTCAGCAGCTCCCACCAGTTGAGGTTGCTCCAGTCGTCGGTGGGGAAGTCGTATTTGAACAGCGGATGGGCCTTGTCGATATAGGCGCCTGTGGTGTGAGGCGGGCGCATCTTAAACCACGATGTGTTCCAGAACACAGGCAGGTAGTGTTGGACGACATCGCTGCCAAGGGTCACCTTGCCGGCGGCGGTGAGGAGGACGGTGCCGCCAGAGCGCAATACATCGAGGGCGCTGCTGTCAAGGGTGGAGGCGATGTAGGGAGTGCCAACCCCAGCTAGCGAACTGTCGGGCGCGGCGGAGACGGCAGGCTCAATGGAGGAGGGGTAGACCCAGAAATCCCAATGGTTGGTGATGTAGTTGCCGAGGTTGACACGCAGCGTCATCTTCGAGGGTGTAGTGATGTCGCATAGCGGAAAGTCAATGACACCGAGGTCGACATTCTTGCCGACAGAAACGGTACGGATGGAGAGCGTGTCGTTGGTGATGATGGAGCTCTCGTTCTGTATCAGCTCATAGGTTGTGACAGTAGGTGTCAGCTCGCCGTAAAGAGCGTTCATTACTTCGATGGGCACGCGCAGATGCTCGTCGTTGGTATAGACAAACTTTGGGAAGCGTGCCAGCAGTACCAGGGGGTTGCAGAACTCGCGCCACAGGCGGGCGTTGACATAGCCTTTCTCCTGCCAGAAGACGTTCAGCGGGCCCACCAATGCTGTGCCCTGTCCGCTGTAGTCGTTGAGGGAGAGCAGCTGGAAACCGGCATAGTCCTTGGTGCGGAGGTTGCGCTCCATCTCATATTTGTAGCAGAGGGTTTGCAGGTTGCCGCTGGCCATGAGGAATTTCTGCGCCTGCCCGGCCATTCCATTCTGCGCAAGCAGGTCGCGGAAGATTTCGAAGTTGCCTGGCTTATAGACACCTTTGTACTGGCTGATTTCCTTGAAGTCGGGGAAGGCGCACCACTGTCCCTGCTCGTGGGCGATGATGGGGGTGTTGTTGGGAGTTGGTTGTTGGGAGTTGGCAGTTGGCTGTTGTGAGGGTTGATAGTTTCGAGGGAATTCAATCTGGTCGTAGTAGTCGTCGTCGCTGTGGGGAGCGTGACGGTCCCAGTCGAGACCGCGGGCACCGCCCTTGACGTGATATTCGGAACCGTCGTCCCAAGCCCAGCCGCCACCGACAGAGGCACCGCAGTAGACGCGTGTGGAGTCATAGTCGTGCATCTGCCGCACCCAGTCGTTGCAGTAGGCCACCCAGTCGCCTGCAGGCTCGTTGCCTGCTGCCATCATCACGAAGGAAGGATGATGGCCGTATTCGTCGACGATACGCTTCGATTCCTCCAAGAGATACTGGTCGATGCTCTGCCCACGACGCAGCTTGACACCATGATTGGGCCACGACGGACCCTCGGGCTGCAGGTAGATGCCCACGCGGTCGGCGGCGCAGAAAGCAGCATCGGGCGGACAATAGCTGTGGAAGCGCACATGGTTCAGTCCCCATTCCTTGCACTTGGTGAAGATGCGCACCCACTCCTCCTCATCGGTTGGCGGATAGCCGGTCATGGGGAAGCAGCAGTTCTCCACCGTGCCACGCAGGAACATCGGCCTCCCGTTGATGTAGAACTGCCGGTCGCGGATGCTGATCTTCCGCAGTCCGAGGACGGTCTGAAACTCGTCATCTCCAGCACGTACCGTGAGCAGGTAAAGATTGGGATGGAACTCGTCCCAGGGCTGGAAGGGTTTTGTGTTTGGGAGCCCGAAATTGAACATTACTTGGCTCTCGGTAAAAAGTGTCTTCGACGAGCTCATAATCATCTTTCCCGTTTTGCCGTTGACTATTGGGCACACGCTGGCCTCGACATAAAAGTCGTTGAAAGGCATGACGCGAACGGCGGGGATGTGATTCTCGATGTCGACCAGCACCTTGAATGAAAAGAGGTCGTCGTTGGGAATGATGCGCACTTTTTTGACGTTGAGCTTCTTCCATTGTGCCTGCAGCTCGATGCGGCCTGTGATTCCGTTCCAGTTGCCCTGGGTCTGATCACTTACGGAATGAGAGTCCTGTCCCACGCACACATTCTCGATACCATTGTAGACACGAATGGCAATGTCGTTTTTCTTACCGGCCTTGATGTATTTCGACACATCGTAGCGGTGGGGTGTGGATAGCGACATCTCGTGCCCCACCTCATGGCCGTTGACATAGACGGTGGTCTCGATGTGCGGTCGTTCCAGGAAGAGGGT
This sequence comes from Prevotella sp., assembly GCA_017615355.1. Lineage (GTDB taxonomy): Bacteria > Bacteroidota > Bacteroidia > Bacteroidales > Bacteroidaceae > Prevotella. Next base: position 50,725 of record JAGAAJ010000021.1, on the reverse strand, counting down.
GATGCGCTGTCCCTTCCAGTCTTTCGGCACATAGATGCGCTTCCTGTACCACGCTGCTCCCACATAGTGCTTCGACGGTGTGAGGAAGAAGGGGAACTTGATGTTGTTTGCCTGACGATAGGCCTCCATGCGCGGGTTGAAGTAGAAGCTGGAGTCATAGAGCGAGCCCGTCCAGGGTGTGGTCAGCGATACGGGATTACCCTTGTCGTTGGTCAGCATCGAGCCAGGCAGCGTTACGAAGTCGTCGTATTTTTCCCGAAGGGGTGACCCCTTTGCCGTAGTCGTGTCGCCAATGGCAAAGTCCCAGATGCCTTCGAGGCTGATGATTTGCTGTGCAGCTGCGCTGCTAAACGATAGATGGAAAATGACAAATGATAATGCTATTTTTGCCAGTCGTTTCATAGTCCTTCGGATGTAATAGTGATACTTTTTACTTCTTCGCCAGGTGTCTTATCAGCCTCGCGTGGAAGATAGATGGGTGCGTCTGCTTGCAGAGGAAGAATGCGGAGCTCTAGTTCGCGTGTACCTTCAGGCAGTCGCCAAAGACCGTAGAGGAACGGACGCCCGTAATAAAAATGATCGGCTATGAGATGGCCGTCGGCATAGAGACGGGCCACATCGCCGCGGAAGTCAATCTTGAGGAGAGGTGAGAATTGAGTAGTGAGGGGTGTGAAGTCTTCGGGCAACTGAATACGGTAGACGGCGGCTTGCTCGAAATCTTCGTCCTGCGGCTCCTCAGCCACCTGACGGGCTCCGATGGTAATCTTGCGCAACGGGCCTGCCTCGCGTACCTTATTATATACGACATCAGTAGAACACTTTTCACCGTTAACTTTTTCTTCTTCATCCAGGAACAGGTGTTCCGCCTCGTCCTTCGTCAGCAGATAGATGTTCTTGTAGACGGGCTTCGATGTGCCGAGGGCCTTGGCGTTACGCAGCGTCTTTCCGTCTTTCATCGCGATGGTAGTGGGCAGGCCGGGAATCTGCATCATATAGATCTTGCCGTCGCGTTTGGCCACTATCTGAGCCGTAGCATAACGGATGCCATCAATGTTGACGGGCAGGATGGCCATGCAGCCTGCGGGGATGGTAAGGCGTGGAAAAACTACACCACACGCTGACAGCTGGACGTCGCGTTTTGGGGATAGGTTCTGCAGGCGCTCGTAGTTGTTGATGAAGATGAAGGCTGATCCTGATTCCGAGTCAGCGGGTGGAGTCAAACTTCGTACCGCCCACCGTAGCTGCGTGTCGTCACCCTTTGGCAGGTCCTGCGGAGTGGGGAAGGAGGCCTCCATCGGTGCCAACAGCTCGCCAAAGTCATTCATGAAAAGGTGGAGCGGACGAAGCATAAAATATTGAGGATAAGTCTGTCCGAACTCACCAAGTGGTGCCTGGAAGTCGTAATTTTTCACAGGCATGTCGTTGTAGTTGGTGGCTATGGTGCGCTGGTTTTCGTTCAGATAAGTAAGGCCCTCTGGATTGGTGCCGCCGTGATACATATAGTAGCCCAAGAGGTTGGAGCCGCTCCCCAGCTTGACCAATGCCATCGAGTAGGCATCCTCAGGATAGACATAGGGACGGCGATGATAGGCCGTAGCCATTCCGCCACCCAATTCGCAGGTGAAGTAGGGATATTCCTGAGGTGAGGAGTGAGGGGTGAGAGGTGAGAGACTTGTCTCAGTGGCTGAATAATTGATTTGGTCGGTGGCAATGGCTGTTGACGAGCGGAATGCCTTGAAGTTGAAGGCTTTGTAGTAGTTGCCGTCGGTCTCGCCAAGGGTGCGCTCCCAGAAACCGTCGGCATAGTCGCCATAGAGTGGCAGCATCTCGCCGAAGGGCACGGGCTTGCTGAGCTCAGGCCAGCCTGTGCGGGTGTAGAAAGGAAGGTCGAAACCGATGCTGAGGGCGATGCGCTTCAATGCCATCAGATAGTCGCCTGAGCCGCGGTATTCATTATCGAACTGGCAGGCCATCAACGGACCTCCGTCCTTCCATTGCAAACCTTGTACCTGAGTGAAAATCTGGCGGTAGAGCTTCTCGGCCAAAGCTAAGAATCTTGGGTCGGTAGAGCGTGTCTTGATGGGTTTGACATCTTCCACTCCACCTTCCTTCCCTTTGGGAAGAGTAGGGGATAGGCTCCAGTCGGGTATGCCGCCGTTGCGCACCTCGCCATGACAGAAGGGACCAATACGCAGCACGACGGGCATCTGCTCCTCCTTACAAATCTCAAGAAAACGGCGCAGGTCGCGCTGCCCGTCCCAGCGGAAGATGCCCTGCTGTTCCTCTATGTGATTCCAGAAGACATAGGTGGCGATGATGGTGACGCCGGCATCCTTCATCTTCCTCACAGCCTGACGCCACTCGTCAGCAGGCAGCCGCGAATAGTGTATCTCGCCCATCACGGGGCAGACACGCCGCCCGTCGATGATGAGACTGTGGCGGTCCCAAGTTACTGTGGCCCCGAAGGGATATTGCTCTTGAGCTGTGGCTCTCCATGTGAAAAGTGACAGCAGTAAGAATAGCAGGGAATACTTTTTCATGTCTCAGCAGGTTTTCTGCTGCAAAAGTACACTTTTTTCTCCTTTTTTGTCGTTTATTTCCAGGAAAAATGTATTTTTGCATCCGAAAAAGGAAGTAACTATGAAAAAAAACTCATTGTTGCTGTGGTTGGCACTTTGCCTGACCACCATTCAGTTGTATGCCGATAGGCGCGAGGTGCATATCCTCTCCGCTAACGATATGCACGCTACTATCTGGAATTTCCCGCAGTTGGCTGCCATTGCCGATAGCCTGCGTACACTTTATCCTGATTTGATGGTGCTTTCGGCGGGCGACAACCGAACGGGAGACCCGGTGAACGACCGTTACGAGATTCCTGCCTATCCGATGGTGGCATTGATGAACCAGGTGGGTTTCAATGCCTCTGCGCTGGGTAACCACGAGTTTGACGTCCACTCGCTGGCACGTCTCACACATCTGGCCAACTTCCGATTTCTCTGTGCTAACATGACAGTCGATGACTCGGTAGACATACACACTTTGCCTTATCAAGTGTTTGACGTTGGTGGGTTGCGTGTCGGTATTGTCGGTGTCATCCAGCTCTCACCCAGCGGAATCCCCAGCAGTCATCCCGACAATCTGCAGGGGCTACACTTTACACCTGCTGAGGATGTCATCGGACAGTATGAATGGCTGAGCCGTGAGTGTGACGTTATCATCCTGCTGTCGCATCTTGGCTATGAGGAAGACCGCAAGATGGCGCGACTTTTTCCCTGGATTGACGTCATTGTAGGCGGACACACCCATACTCAATTGAAAGGCGATGAGAAAGAGAACGGTGTGCTCATCACGCAGAACAGAAACAAGCTGCGTTTCGTCACACATACCGTGCTTACACTCGATAGCGTGGGACAGGCCGACGATGGTACCACTCAGTGGCACATCGCCGACAAACACTCGGAATACATCAATGTGCAGGCTTTCTCTCAGCGCAGCAAACTCATTGAGCGGATGGTGGCCTTCTTCAGCGACAATCCAGAGTTCCGTCGTGTGCTGGCACAGGCTGAGACACCCTTCGAGGTGCATGAGGAACTGGGCTGCATGACGTGTGACGCCTTTAAGGAAGAATGTCAGGCTGATATCGCCGTTGTCAATCCAGGAGGCATCCGCATCGACAGCCATCCGCGAGGCGACATCACCGTGCGCGACGTATTTGAGATGGACCCCTTCGATAATCATGCTGTCGTACTCACCCTCACAGGCAATGAGCTACTGCACATGATGCTCAGCTATTGTCATGACCGCGTTAACAGCTTCCCATATGTGGCTGGTATGCAGTGCTTGCTGACATTGAGTAAGGAGAACCCGAGAGTCATTGATAAAGTGAAGCTATTGACAACCGACGGCCGGCCCTTAGATATGAAACGCCATTACCGTGTGGCTACCAATAGTTACATTATTGCTACGAGCGAGATTCCAGAAGGTGTCTGCGAACATCTCAACCTTCTCACTACCGACCTCATCATGCACTTCCTTCAGCAGCACGCCACCGTCAGTTATCAGGGTGAGCGCCGACTGCATATTGCGAAGTAAACCACTACATCCCACGTTCAGCCCAATCGCCTCTGTCGAGGTTGCGATAGCCGATGGCCTCGGCGATGTGCATCGACTGCACTTGTTCGCTGCCGGCAAGGTCGGCAATGGTGCGGGCCACCTTGAGGATTCGGCTGTAGGCACGGGCAGACAGCTTCAGACGTTCCATAGCCAGACGGAGCATGTCGAGGCTGGCTGTATCGGGCTCGGCAAACTTGTGCAACATGCGCTCAGTCATCTGGGCATTGCAATGGATGCGGCCTTTCACACCTCCTGTGTTGGCTGGCAGCGACGAGAAACGCTCCTCCTGTCGTTTGCGGGCTGCGATGACACGCTCACGGATGACAGCCGAGGGTTCGCCCGGCTGCATCTTTGACAACTCTGAGAAAGGCACAGCCTGTATCTCACAGTGGATGTCGATGCGGTCGAGTAGGGGACCGCTGATCTTATTCATATAGCGCTGTATCTGACCGGGCGTGCAGACACAATGGTGAGTGGGATCACCATAATAGCCGCATGGACAGGGGTTCATGGATGCAACGAACATAAATGAGGCCGGATATTCAATGCTGTACTTGGCGCGGCTGATGGAGATGCTACGGTCTTCCAATGGCTGACGCAACACTTCGAGCACGGAACGATTGAGTTCAGGCAATTCATCAAGAAAGAGCACTCCATTGTGGGCCAAGCTAATTTCACCAGGCTGAGGAGTGTTGCCACCACCTACGAGGGCAACCTGCGAGATGGTATGATGAGGCGAGCGGAATGGGCGCTGGCTGATGAGGCTGGTGTCTTGGGGCAGTTTGCCGGCTACTGAATAGATTTGCGTAGTCTCAAGACTTTCGGCCAAAGACAAGGGCGGGAGTATGGAGGGAAGGCGCTTGGCCATCATCGACTTGCCGCTTCCCGGAGGGCCAATCATGATGAGATTGTGTCCGCCTGCTGCCGCTACCTCCAGTGCACGCTTCACGCTCTCTTGTCCTTTAACATCTGAGAAGTCGAGGTCGAAACTGTATTGTCGTTCATAAAACTCCTTGCGCGTATCTACAATCATGGGCTCGTAGCCGCCGTTTCCATTTAGGAAAGCCACGACGTCAGCCAGATTCTCCATCCCGTAGACATCGAGATTGTTGACGATAGCGGCTTCATGAATATTCTCCTTCGGTACGATGAGTCCCTTGAACTTATCCTTACGTGCACGTATGGCAACAGGAAGCACGGCTTGCACAGGCTTTAGCTTGCCATCGAGCCCCAGCTCGCTAACCATCATATACTCACTCAGTCGTTGAGCAGCAACTTTTCCGTCGGCAGCCAAAATGCCAACGGCCATTGGAAGGTCGAATCCGCTTCCTTCTTTTTTCAGGTCAGCAGGCGAGAGGTTGATGGTAAGATTGGCTGTGGGCGCCCTGAATCCGATATTAGGCAAGGCGGCACAGATCCTGTCGTAGCTTTCCTTCACGGCAGTGTCAGCCAGTCCGGAAAGGCGAAATATCATACCCTTGGTCATATTGACCTCAATGGTAATGGTCGTGGCCTCCAAGCCGATGACTGCTGCGCTGTATGTCTTGACTAACATGAGTGTTTCAGTTTTTTACCAGATTGTCGTCGGAGTCTTCGTAGTGGTCTGTCTTGTGGAAGATACGGCTGATGCCTTTCATCTGCTGACGAACATGCTGGCAGAAAGTTTTCCACATGCTCTGCTTGCCGATGGTGCCGTATCCTGTAATGGCCTTACAACGCTTATCGCGTACAAACTTTATCTTTCCGTATTTCTTCAGGGCTAAGGCCATAGAGCCATCCTCGCCGCGGATGATATCCACGCGATAGGGCTCTTTGCGCCCATAGTCAGCATTGTAGGCAAAGACGAGTCCACGCACCGACAACTCAGGACGCTTAAAATGCTGAACCCAGAGAAAGGCATCGCGAGCCATCTCGAAGAGTCGCAGGCTAAAGCGCGAGTGATTCTCGTCAGGGATGAAACCATAGCGTGCTGACACACAGCTGACGCCGGGCTTGAGCAGCTGGTCAAGCATCAGCTCATAATACTGCGGTGGATAGAGCGTGTCGCTATCCACGTCGAAGTAGAACTTGCCTTTCGCATGTCGCAGGCCACATCGGCGCGCATAGCCGCAGGAGTGCTGATACTCAGTATACCAAGGAATACCCGATTTCTCGTATATCTCAGCCGTGCGGTCTTTAGAGTCGTTGTCCACGCCGATAATCTCAACGGGGTATTTGCACTGTATCTCGCTGATGGCCCAAAGACAGGCCTGTAGGTGCTTTTCCTCGTTATAACCGATGACCACAATGCTAGCCAGCGGCTCATCACTTTGCATTCGGGCCAGCCGTTCGCGCGTCTCGTCAATGATGTTCTGCGGCACCTCGCTGAAAGGTTTCCCGTAGATGCTTAAGTATTTGTCGTACCAGTGTGACATAGACGTATTATGATTTATATTCTTTGGGAAGAGGAATTCCCTTTTTTTTCATGTATTCACGATATGGAAGGTTGAAATCTACCATCTGGATATGATGGGGTACTTGTTTCTCCTTCGGTTCGCGGAAATCAGTTCTGTTGTAGCGTACTTGCAGATATTCTATGAAGTCGCGTACAATCATGAATTGTCTGCCCTCAAACTCGATAGTGGTGTAATGTTCGAAAACGGAGGGACGGAAGGGAATCATGTTGGAGAAATAATAGGCACCGAATAACTCGCGCCAGGTGTATTTCCCGGGTTTTTTACCAAAGTGTTCCACTACTCTCTGGAAGAAACGCATGTAGGCCCTATGATTGGAGAGAATGGTTGACAGTAAGATGTTACGAAACATATTCTTGAGACTCTTTCCTGGCAGTCGGCCCATGTTCACTGTCTGTGAGCGTTTGTAGAGAAAAAGTAGCAGCTTCTGCTTCCATTTCGTTTCCGGCACTTTGTCATAGACCGTTATGTCAATGAATACACCGTATATAAAGTCGCCTTGCTCGATGAAAGTAGTGTTGTCGTTGATGATTTTCGTAAAGCTTATCTTCAGCCTTGAACCTAGCTCACTGGTATTATAGTTGACAATGGAGAAACCCTCGGGTAAACACTGGGGCGCTAGCTGAAGGAAACGGTTGTAGTGCTCGCGCGTCATCATCACGTCAATATCGTCGTCCCAAGGTAGGAAACCCTTATAAAGATGGGCACCGACAACTGTTCCACCACATAAGGAATACTTGATGTCATGTTGTCTGCAAATTGCATCCATTATATCGAGGATTTCAAGACTTTTGAGCTGTAATTGCCTAAGTTCTGTTTCCATTAATCTTATTTTTTTTGCAAAAGTAATAAAAATATTTGATGTATCAAATCTTTTTTGTATTTTTGCACGATTTTACTTTTCAACAGGTCTATGCAAGTTAAAGGTCACAATATACAGTTGAGTTATATTGTTCCCGTTTACAATGTGGAACAATACATTCGCCCGTGTTTGGAAAGCATTTTTCAGCAAGGGATGGATGAAGATATTTTTGAGGTGATACTGGTGAATGACGGCACAAAGGATCGCAGTATTGAAGTGGTGAGAGACATTATTAATAGTCATCAGTGTGTGACTGTTGTAGAACAAACGAACCAAGGCCTTTCTGCCGCAAGGAATACGGGATTGTGTGAGGCAAAAGGATATTATGTTCTCTTTCTTGACTCGGATGACATGTTGCTTCCTAATACTGTAAAGCCATTGCTAAAATCGGCATGTGCAAATGATGCAGATCTCATGGTTGCTGGCTTTGTCAAGATGACAAGTGAAGAAATAAAGCGTGGTGTTACTGCCTGTGTCGTCGACGCGAATGAAGTCGTGAAGACGGGGCGCGAATTGTTCTTATATGAGTTTAATCCTCGTGAATGTTATGTATGGCGAACGATTTATCGCAAAGCTTTTTTGGATAACCAACGTCTTCGCTTTGTGCCAGGCATATATTTTGAGGATGTACCCTTCACCACGGAGTGTTATTTGAAAGCTGAAAAATGTATCAGGAGTTATCAGACTTTTTATATCTACAGGCAGCGCGAAGACAGTATTGTGTCGTCAGTCAACATGCGGAAGCTGATAGATCTTAACGAGGTAATGGCATGTCTGTGGAAAATGAAGAAGACAATTGCTTTAGATGCGGCTGAAAAGAGGCAAATGATGAATGTACTTTTCTCTACATTCTCTATCACTATTTGGTACTTGACACACGATAAGCGGCTGCTCGCCCATCGAAAAGAGTATGTGGCCGACTTGCGACAGCGGCTGCCTGAGCTGCGATTTACGAATGGTATCAAGCAAAGGTTGGTGTCCCAGTTCTTCCGTTGTGCCCCTTCTCTCTATATCAAACTGCGTTCACTTTCGAAATAAGAAATGAGAAAAATAGAATGTTTTAAGATTCGGCTGCTTGCAGGTGAAATGAGTCAGATATGGAATATTGAGCAACTGCACATTATTCGTGATATTTACTTTGACCGACATCCGTTAAACCTGAACCCTGTAGTTATCGTGGCAGACCCATTTCTATTTGTGCATCACAACAGACTTTTCCTTTTCTATGAGGAGAAACGCAACTATTCTAATGGCGTACTGAAGATGACTTGTACCGAGGACTTGAGAGAATGGACGGAGCCCGTGATGGTGCTTGAAGAACCGTTCCATTTGTCCTACCCTTTCGTCTTTGAGGATGAAGGATATGTATACATGATTCCAGAGACAGGGGCGGTTGGCGACATACGCCTTTATAAAGCAGATGACGATACCTTAGAGCATTTTTCTTTCTTTCGGACGCTTGTAAGCAAAGACGTTATTGATGGTGAGGTGGGTTATGCAGATTCTTCTGTATTTAAGCGTGAGGGAATCTACTATCTGATGTCCTCAATTGAAAGAGCACACGTGAACTATACCTATCTCTTTACCGCTTCTAGTTTGGTTGGACCATATCATGAGCATCTTTGTTCTCCACTTTGTTGCAGCGCGAAACTTGGAAGAAATGCTGGCTCTCTACTCACCGATTCCAATGGGCATCTGTTACGGGTGGCGCAAGACTGTGAATATCGATATGGAGACAACGTGCACTTGCTACAAATTGATGAGATGAGCAAAGAAGTTTACAAGGAGCATCTTATCAGAGAGAATTTAATTCCAACAGATATTCCCTTCTATTGCGAAGGTGGGCATCAGTATAACTATGTATTCTTTCATGGAAAGTGTATCTTAGCTACCGATGCAAAAGAATATCGTACCTACTCCTTCTACCGGATGACGCATAAGATGGGATTAGTGTTTCACAAGTTGTTCAAAAAGCTGTCGCCATTTTGACATGATTGTTTCAACTGAATAACCCTTCGATTTCCGCAACGAGGCTTCAGAAAACAAAAGGCGCATTTCAGCATCATCCATAAGGCGGGACATCTTCTCAGTCAATTGCTCAATGTCATTGTCAGGCACAAGAAAACCGTTAATACCATCTTCAATCAGAGAAGCAGGGCCGAAAGGACAGTCAAAGGCAATGCATGGAAGTCCTGCTTGCATACCTTCAAGGAGCACAAGTGAAAAACCCTCGAAGTGGGACGTTACAACGACAAAAGCACTTTTTGCATATTCTGCGCCAATAGCTGAAGTGGGCGGATGGATAGTTGACTGTTTTTCTATTCCGAGGCTTTGTTGCAAACTCTTCAGTTCTTGTTCCAATGTTCCTGCACCAAAAATATCCAAATGCCAATCAGGATGACTGGCTACTACTAAAGACCACGCATTAAGAAGGCGGTCAAAGCCTTTTACCCATTCTAGCCTTCCAACGGCAATTACACGTTGTTGGGTGCCATCACTAATATCTGCCATCGGCAAGAGCGTAAAATTAGGGATGATTTCAACCTGCTTGGCACAATGCCATTCGTGAGCATCACCGGGAGTTAGAGTAACAACAACATCAGCCTGCTTCTCTACTTTACTGAAGTATTTATTGCGAAAATGCCTCATGTACCAACTTGACAGTCTTCCACGATGAAGGCCATAGTCAGACAATGTAAATGGACGAGGCTCATGCACTTCTATCAGTTTCTTAGCCCTGCATCTGATGCCTGTCACCACATCAGCCTCAAAGTAGCTGACACCGATGAGGATGTCGGGGTCGATTTCATTTATAGCCTTGGTCAGCCTATTGCGAAGCTGTCGGGCTAACCGACGTTTGACGACGAGACGGTAAGGGTAGCGGTGCTTGTATTGGGAATAGAAATAAATGCCTAGGTATACTTGAATGACTCCTTTCGGAAGAGGATAGGCATTGGGCATGGATTCATCTTGGTAGCAGGTGATGATGCTGACATCATAGCCAAAGTGTTGAACTAGATATTCCATTTTGTTCAGAATAATCCTTTCAGCACCGCCTTTATTGGCCAGTGAATCAATGACGTAAACAACTTTCATAAATTATTAAATAACTGTATCCATTGCTGCATAATAGTATTTTCCCTGTATCTTTGGGCTGATACCACGGCTTGCCATCCCATCTGTTGCCGTTTTTCAGGATGTTCTATCAGGTAGGAAATCGCTTTAGCTAGACCGTCGATGTTTCCATTCTCTACTAGCAGTCCGTCCTGGTGGTCTGTAATAATATCAGCAGGACCACAAGGACAGCTGAACGATATGGCAGGTAGACCAGTAGCCATAGCCTCGGCAATGACAAGTCCAAAGCCTTCGAAGCGTGAGCTGAGTACAAAGATGCTATGTTCAGCATAGCGGTCGTAAATGTTGGCAGCAGCCTCGTGGCAGTGAACTGTTTGTGAGAGTCGTAGTGCATCTGCCTCTCTCTGGTATTCCTCGCGATTACCAGGTCCATAGATGTTGAGTTGCCAGTCAGGATGATGCTCGTGAACAATCTTCCATGCCTTAATCAAGAGGTCAAAGCCCTTCTGGTAAGTATAGCGTCCCACGGCTATCACCTGCTTAGACTGGCAGTCTGAGTGTCTTTCAGGGAAGAAAGAAATAGGATTGGGGATGATGGTGATATTAGTAAAACCTTGCCAAAAACCATAGTCCTCATTGGTGAGAACAACAAACTTGCTGAGTCGTCTCACTTCTTTCTCCAGACTTTTTTGCCATCGGTTGGTAATAAAGTGGTTGACAAAGTTTGGAAGGAAACTTTTTTCAAAAACGCGATAGGTCTGCTTGTTGAAATGTATCTCACCCACTTTGCGGCTGCCGTCCTTGATATCGTTGATGAAGTTGATTTCGCGCCGCATTACTGATACGGTTATATCGGGCCGAACCTCCATCAGGTAGTCGGTCAACAGTCGGCGGTATTGGCTTTGCTTCTTGCGATAGGCCACTAGACGACGATATAGCGGCATTTGGTATAGATCGTCGAAGTTCAGGTCAAAGTTAACGTACTTTATATTTGACTCCAGCTGGTAGTACCAAGGCTTTGACGCTTTCTCGGTCAGAACGACGTTAAGCTCATAGTCAGTGTGACGAGCCAGATAGTTTACTTTCTGGCTCAGGACGCGACTCATACCATTAGGATAGGATAGGTCACCAACGATGTAAACGATTCGTTTGCTCATGTTTTTTGGGTTAGTGTGTCCAATACTATCTGCATTTGTCGTTTCCATGACAGGTGCTCTACCGTTTGGCGAATTTCCTGTGGCGTCATCTTCTGACTGTCGAGAAAAACCAGCAGACGGTCAATGTCAATGGGACTCTCGTTGGCAGGTGCCTTCAGTACGTAGGGCTGATGATCAAAGTCAGAGTCTTGCTCAGAGTAGATGAATGGAATACCGCGGCTGGCATATTCACGGTTTTTCAGTGTCTTAATGATGGTTATGCCACTGCGGTGACGGCCCAAACTGCCAATGGCGAAGGAACATTGGTCGAAGACGTTGTTCAACTCCCGTCCGAAAAGTTTCCCATGGAACTTTACATACTCACCGATTCCATAATCGCGAATGTAGGGCGCGAAACCCGGTGCCTGTTGGGTGCCGTTCATCTCGGAGGGCCACACATCGCCCACGATGTGGAATACCACTTTGCGCTCAGGATGGCCGTTGTATTTCTTGTAGTATTCTCCCAAGCCGTGAATCAGTCTGTCAAAGCCGTGCCATGAGTGCACCTCTGCTACGGCGATGAGATGTACTTCATACGTTGTATCCGGATGGGTGGTATGTAGTGGAATCGTATCGAGGTCTACACCGTTGCTGATGCGTATGGTGCGTTGGCCGAAGATGGTCTCCTCGTTCGAGAAGGTGACGATGGCCTCCATCTCTGCTGACAGTTTCTTTCTGTATAGCTGGTCTATACGCAGTCGCATACGTTGGTTCATGTCATAGCCCTTGAACTCTTGATCATATGGATAGGTGGGCACCTCCATTACGCTTTTTATACCCGCTTTGCGCAGACGCCTGAATAGACACACCAAGGGAGGAGTGGCATTCATATAGCTGCGAGCGTAGATCAGTTCAATGCCTTCATTGACACAATAATTGTATAGACAGCGGTAGTCGATGCGCTGCACAATGGCTGCCCACTTGCCCTTACCATAGTCGCGGATGGGCTTGTCATCGATAAAGCGGCAAAGATGTCCTCGTTTATCACGGTCGTATGAGGCCACGTGAACCTCATGACCGTTCTGCTTGAGTCCTTTGATTTGTGCTAGCATCTTCTTGCTGATGCCGCTACCGGGGTCGAAGCCGTGATAGGTTAGGAATAGTATTTTCATGTTGCAAAAGTACGGAAAAGTTTTGATAGTTCCAAATTTTTCCGTATTTTTGCAGCCGATGAAGAAAAGAATCTGCTTTTTGACGGACTCCATCTTCTCCGTGGGCGGTGTTCAACGGGTGACGGCAGTCATTGCCAAGGAATTGGCAAAAGAACACGACATCACTATAGTTACCTTCGATGCACAAGAAATGCAGGATACTACACTCTACGGACTTGATGAGGTGGACATAACCTATCGTTTTTTTCGTTATCCTGCCGTGGGGAAAATCCGTAACATAGTATGTAAGGCCTACAGTGCATTCTACAAAGCGATAAGACCATCTGGCAGACTCTTCTCTGACCTTTATGCTAACAGTTCTTTCCCCGCCCCTCGGCGTAAGGAGCTGGCCTGCCAGCTGACTGAGGAGAACTATGACATCATCATTGGCGTGCATGCTCCATTGGCAGCCCGTTTAGCTACCCTGCGCCCGTTACTGAACAAGAATGTGTGCTGTATTGGCTGGATTCATAACTCTTTTGAAGCACTCTTTGGTCCAACATCTTTATATATAGGGCCAGTATTGAAGCGACACTATGTCTGTCAGTTCAAAAAGTTAGATAATACCGTGGTGCTCTGCCAGCATGACGCCGACAGCTATTATACCTATGATGCCACATTTCACCCTACAGTCATATACAACCCTTTGACTCTTGTTCCTGGTACGCCATCTAAGGGAACCACGAAACGCTTCCTTGCCGTGGGACGTTTCTCTCATTTGCACAAAGGCTTTGACCTACTCATTGATGCTTTTCATATTTTTGCGCAGGAAGATAGTGAGTGGACGCTTGATATCGTGGGCGAAGGGCCAGAGGAGAGCCTTTATCGTGATAAAATATCTGAGTATCATTTAGAGCAACGAGTCTTGCTCCATCCTTTTACAAATCGCGTGCAGGACTATTATTCCCAGGCTCAGGTGTATGTTCTCTCCTCACGATGGGAGGGCTTTGGCCTGGTGCTTGTTGAGGCAATGGCTCACGGACTTCCCGTTGTTTCGTCCAACTTGCCTACCAGTTTGGAGATAATGGGTGATTTTGGGATATATTTCGAGAATGGAAATGTGGAACAGCTGGCACAGCGACTGCAGGAGGCTACCCAGATGGACTGGCCCTCAAAGTCAGCAGAGGCATTGTCGGTGGCTAGCCGTTTTAATGTAGATCATATTATCAGTCAATGGAAAGAAATCCTATAACCAAGATGGAAAAAGAAGGTCTTAGAACACGGCTAAAGGATAGTCCGCGGTTGAAACGACTGCTGGATTGCCTTATTATGAACCAGCGTGATGCAAGGCCGCGTTGGTATATACGTCTGATAGCACCGCTCTATCAACATCGTGGACGCGGTTCAAAGATTTATGCAAGTGTTAGGATGGACACACCGCCTTATCGCCGTTTCACCATTGGAAAAAGGAGTGTGGTGGAGTCCTACTCGTGCATCAACAATGCTGTGGGCGATGTAATTATCGGCGACCATACGCGTATTGGCTTGCACAATACCGTTATTGGTCCCGTCACCTTCGGCAGTCATGTCAACCTGGCACAGGGCATAGTGGTGACGGCGCTCAATCATAACTTCGAAAATCCGAAACTCCGCATCGACGAGCAGGGCGTTTCCACCCAGCCTGTCACCATTGGTGATGATGTATGGATTGGAGCCAATGCGGTCATTTTGCCTGGAGTTGCTATCGGTAGCCATGTGGTAGTGGCGGCGGGTGCTGTCGTTACCAAAGACGTACCGTCGCATACACTTGTGGCAGGCGTACCTGCCAAGGTTATCAAGAGTATTTGATTATTGCTCTTCCTCGCTGTTGAAGTCGAAATCAATCATCAGCTGGCGCGCGGCTTGACTTGTCGTATTCAGACGATAATGTCCCCAACGCTCGGCATGTTCGATGATGTCCTGTGAAGAACGCGAATTGCGCTGAATATACTGCTGAACATACCGGTAGACCTCATTGAAGTCGGGCTGGTAGAAAAACGTACAAAAATGGTTGTAGACGTGCTTGGCCAGCTTCTTCGTGCTGATGCCACGCACGCCTACATCCAAAAGTATTTTAAGAATCTGCTCGTCGTACACAAGGTTGAACCCTTATGCCAGGGCAATCTTGTTGTCCTCAGTGCTCTGCAGCTTGCCCTCCTTGAAGAGCCAGCCCAGACCCAGCAGAGTTTCCTCCTCGGAAATCTTTGCAGCCTTAGCAATCTCCTTAACGGCGAGAGCCTTTTCAGCTGCTGCCAAAGCCTGATAAACATCACCAGCCTTGAAGCCGATGTTCTCTGCGTTGACTGCCAACACGGTCTTCTCTGCCTTCACGGCGACCTTCTTTGTGGTGGTCTTCTTAGCTGCTACCTCTACGGTCTCAGCAGCCTTCTTAGTGGTTTTCTTTTCTGCCATAATGCTTAAAATATTAATACTATTGAAGTTGGTATTTTAATTTGTCGGCAAAATTACAGCTTTCTGCTTATATAAGTAACTGAAAATTAACAGATTCTTTCAATATGTCAGCGATTCTTGACGAATGTCAATACAATTCTTAACAATAATTGCTTATTCCTTAACTTTTGTTTCCGCCGAACATACTGCGAAACCACTTGATGTTGTCAAGCCATTGCACAATGGAGCCAATGACGGGAATACCTCTAAGGCCTGCCCAGCGCAATTGATTGACTTCGTCGGGCAATGCATGTGAAACGGCAGCATTTAATTCCTGCTTGGCCATCGACTTGGCCATCTCCTTAGGCATTTCCTGCTGTTGTTTCTTTATCTGCTCGGCAGTAATTTCCTCTGCTCTTTGGGCGGCGGCAGCCTGCTGCTCCTCCAGTGTCTTTTCTTCTTCCATGGCTTTTTTTGTTTGATTATTCTTCTTCTTTCTTTATTTCCAGTTGCAGTTCTTCCAGCTGCTTCGGGTCAAGCTCGCCAGGTGCATCGAGCATGACATCGCGTCCGCTGTTGTTCTTTGGGAATGCGATGCAGTCGCGGATGCTGTCGAGGCCTGCCATTAGGCTGACGAAGCGGTCGAGACCGAAGGCCAGACCTCCATGAGGAGGAGCACCATACTTGAAGGCGTTGATGAGGAACCCGAACTGAGCCATAGCACGCTCAGGTGTGAAGCCGAGAATCTCGAACATCTTCTCCTGCAACTTGCCGTCGTGGATACGCAGCGAGCCACCGCCTACCTCTACGCCGTTGCAAACGAAGTCGTAGGCCACAGCGCGTACCTTGGCAGGGTCGGTATCGAGCAAGGGAATATCATCGGCATTGGGTAACGTGAAAGGATGGTGTGTAGCCATCAGTCGCTGCTCCTCATCGCTCCACTCAAAGAGGGGGAAATCCACAATCCACAGGCATACGAACTTATCCTTGTCGCGCAGACCAAGTCGGTCGCCCATCTCCAGGCGCAGAGTGCAGAGCTGCACGCGTGTCTTATTCGCATTGTCACCAGAAAGAATCAGCACGAGGTCACCGTCCTTGGCACCCATAGCCTCCTTCACCTTCTGCCACACCTCGGGCTCGTAGAACTTGTCGATGCTGGACTTCACGGTGCCGTCGGCATTGAACTTCACATAGACCAAACCCTTGGCACCTACCTGCGGACGCTTCACGAAGTCGGTCAGCTGATCAAGCTGCTTGCGGGTATAGTCGGCACAGCCAGGCACGCAAATGCCACCGATGTAGTTGGCCTCGTTGAAGACGGGGAATGTGCCGGTGCCCTTCAGCTGGTCCATCAGCTCGACGAACTCCATGCCGAAGCGCAGGTCGGGCTTGTCTGAGCCGAAACGCTTCATAGCCTCGTGCCATGTCATCCGCTGCAGCGGGGGCAGCTCGATGCCGCGCACCTCCTTGAACAGATGGCGAGCCAATGACTCGAATACTTCAAGGATATCCTCCTGCTCTACGAAGGACATCTCGCAGTCAATCTGCGTGAACTCCGGCTGACGGTCGGCGCGCAGGTCTTCGTCGCGGAAGCACTTCGCAATCTGGAAGTAGCGGTCGAAGCCCGAGACCATGAGCAGTTGCTTCAAGGTCTGCGGGCTCTGAGGTAAGGCATAGAACTGTCCGGGATTCATGCGGCTGGGTACCACGAAGTCGCGTGCGCCCTCCGGCGTTGAGCCGATGAGGATAGGCGTCTCCACCTCGATGAACTGGCGCGAGTCGAGGAAGTTGCGGATGAGGATTGTCATCCTGTGACGCAGCTCCAGGTTCTTGCGCACAGCCTGACGGCGCAGGTCCAAATAGCGGTACTTCATGCGAATGTCATCACCGCCGTCCGTATTGTCCTCAATGGTGAAGGGCGGAGTGATACTCTCGCTGAGCACGTTCAGTTCGCGCACTACTATCTCGATGTCGCCTGTAGGCATCTTCGCGTTTTTCGACTCGCGCTCACGCACCTGTCCTGTGGCCTGTATGCACCACTCGCGGCCCAGTTTGTTGGCCCGCTCGGTCAGGGCTGCATCGTCGCTCTCGTCGAATACTAATTGTGTGATACCATAGCGGTCGCGCAGGTCGACGAAAGTCATACCGCCCATCTTGCGCGTTCTCTGTACCCATCCGGCCAGCGTCACTACACTGCCGGCATCGGCAAGCCGTAGCTCGCCACATGTCTTTGTTCTATACATTATTTAATAAATTGACGAATAATCACATTCGTTGAGTTGTTGCTTACTCTTCATCAAGCAGAATCTTCATCATCTCAACGGCAGAGTAGGGCACTGGAGTGCCGGGGCCGAAGATGCAGGCCACGCCAGCCTTGTAGAGGAAGTCGTAGTCCTGAGCGGGAATCACGCCGCCAGCGGTGACCATGATGTCCTCGCGGCCCAGCTTCTTCAGCTCTTCGATGAGCTGCGGGATGAGCGTCTTGTGACCAGCGGCCAGCGACGATGCACCCACGATGTGGACGTCGTTCTCCACAGCCTCGCGGGCTGCCTCGGCGGGTGTCTGGAACAACGGGCCCATATCGACGTCGAAGCCACAGTCTGCGTAGCCCGTAGCTACCACCTTTGCACCACGGTCGTGACCGTCCTGACCCATCTTGGCGATGAAGATACGCGGACGACGACCCTCTCTCTTAGCAAACTCGTCGGTCATCTGCTTGGCCTTCTCGAAGTTGCTATCGTTCTTGCTTTCTGATGAATACACGCCTGAAATAGTTCTGATTACTGCTTTGTAACGGCCCACGATCTCCTCGCAGGCATCTGAAATCTCACCCAAGGTGCAGCGCAGCTGGGCGGCCTTGACGGCCAGGTCGAGCAGGTTGTTCTCGCTCTTGCGGCCTTCCTTGAAGTCGCGCACGCACTCGGTGATGGCCTTGAGGGCTGCCTGGCAAGCGGCCTCGTCGCGGGCAGCACGCACCTCCTTGAGGCATTCCTCCTGCTGCTTGCGCACGGCGGTATTGTCGACCTCGAGGATGTCGATGGGATCCTCATGGTCGAGGCGATACTTGTTGATGCCGACGATGGTCTGCACGCCGCTGTCGATACGGGCCTGTGTGCGGGCTGAGGCTTCCTCGATACGCATCTTGGGCAGACCGGTCTCGATGGCCTTGGCCATACCGCCCAGCTTCTCAATCTCCTGAATGTGCTCCCAAGCCTTGTGCACCAGCTCGTTGGTCAGCGTCTCAACATAGTAGCTACCAGCCCACGGGTCGATCTGCTTGCAGACCTTGGTCTCGTTCTGAATGTAAATCTGGGTGTTACGGGCGATACGAGCCGAGAAGTCGGTAGGCAGGGCGATGGCCTCGTCGAGGGCGTTGGTGTGGAGCGACTGGGTGTGACCCAGCACGGCAGCCATAGCCTCGATACAGGTGCGGCCCACGTTGTTGAAGGGATCCTGCTCGGTGAGCGACCAGCCAGAGGTCTGAGAGTGAGTACGCAAGGCGAGTGACTTCGGATTCTTGGCACCGAAGCTCTTCACAATCTTTGCCCAAAGCAGACGACCTGCACGCATCTTGGCAATCTCCATGAAATGGTTCATACCGATAGCCCAGAAGAAGCTCAGACGCGGAGCAAAAGCATCCACATCGATACCGGCATTAACACCAGTGCGCAGGTAGTCCATACCATCGGCCAGGGTGTAAGCCAACTCGATATCAGCAGTAGCTCCAGCCTCCTGCATGTGATAACCTGAGATAGAGATGCTGTTGAACTTCGGCATCTTCTGTGAGGTATATTCGAAGATGTCGGCGATAATCTTCATCGAGAATGCGGGCGGATAGATATAGGTGTTACGCACCATGAACTCCTTCAGGATATCGTTCTGGATGGTTCCTGCCATCTCCTCGAGCTGAGCGCCCTGCTCCAGACCTGCCACGATGTAGAAAGCCAGGATAGGCAGCACGGCACCGTTCATGGTCATCGACACAGACATCTTGTTCAAGGGGATGCCAGAGAACAACACCTTCATGTTCTCCTCGTTGCAGATAGATACACCGGCCTTACCGACATCACCTACCACACGGGCATTGTCAGGGTCATAGCCGCGGTGTGTAGGCAGGTCGAAGGCCACGGAAAGTCCCTTCTGACCAGAGGCCAGGTTACGGCGATAGAAAGCGTTCGACTCTTCAGCGGTAGAGAATCCTGCATACTGACGGATAGTCCAGGGCTTGAAGGGGTACATCATCGAGTACGGGCCTCTCAGATACGGCGGAATACCTGCCGTGAAGTCAAGGTGCTCCATGCCCTCGAGGTCTTCCTTCGTATAGACGGGACGCACCTCGATATGCTCTGGGGTCTTCCAGTTCTCTACAATACCGTTGTCTTTAATCCACTTGGCACCATCTTGAGCCTTGATGCCTGCATAGATATCAATATCTTTAAACTGTTTACGCATAATTCAAGTCTCCTATTCTTTAGATACCAAGTTTCTGATTATATTCTTTCAAAGTCTCAAGCACGTTGCAACGCACGTGGATGTAGTTCTCGATACCGGCGGCCTTGAGGTCTTCCATGCAGGCTGGAGCACCGGCAACGACAAACATGGCGCGGCCGTTCAGATACTGGAAGGCAGGGATGGCATACTCAGCATATTCATCGTCTGAAGAGCAGAGCACCACGATGTCGGCATCGGCCTTCAGGGCAGCATCGACGCCTTCCTCTACAGTTTTGAAACCGAGGTTGTCCATCACCTTGTAGCCGGCGCAGGCGAGGAAGTTGCACGAGAACTGTGCACGGGCCTGACGCATAGCCAGGTTGCCGATGGTGAGCATGAAGGCGACGGGCACCTTCTTGGCCTTCTCCGTAGCCAGGCGCAGAGCCTCGAAGTCGGAAGCCATGCGGCTGATCTTCAGGGCAGGCACGTCGGCATCGTCGGTGTGCTTGCAGCTGCAGTCACAAGCCAGCGGCTCCTTGCCCTCGCTCTTCTCGGTGAAGTTCGGGAACTGGTTGGTGCCCAGCAGGAACTCCTTGCGCTTGGCGGCATCGCCGTGACGCTTGGCGTTGGTGGCGTTGATGTCCTCCTGGATGGTGCCCTTCTTCACAGCCTCGAGGAAACCACCCTCGTCCTCCACCTTCAGGAACAGCTTCCAAGCCTCCTGAGCCAGGGCGTCGGTGAGGTGCTCGATGTAGTAGGAGCCAGCGCCTGGGTCGACGATGCGGTCGAAGTGGCTCTCCTCCTTGATGATGAGCTGCTGGTTGCGGGCGATGCGCTCGCTGAAATCGGTCGGCTTCTCGTAGGGAGCGTCAAACGGAGTGACCACCATCGAGTGCACACCAGCCAGGGCGGCACTCATGGCCTCCGTCTGTGAGCGCAGCAGGTTGACGTAGCTGTCGAACAATGTCTGGTTGTAGGTCGATGTCGAGGCGTTGATGATCATCTTGCAGCTGTCGTCGCTCTTCGGCTCATACTGCTTCACGATCTGTGCCCACAGCATACGGGCGGCGCGGAACTTGGCTATCTCCATGAAGTAGTTCTCTGAGATGCCCATATAGAACTTGATCTTGCTGGCAGCCAGGTCGGCGTCGATGCCGGCATCCACCAGCTGCTGCAGGTACTCGTTGCCCCAGGCGAGGGCGTAGCCCATCTCCTGCACGATGTAGGCGCCGCTGTTGTTCAGCAGGTCGCTGTGCACCATCACGCAGCGCAACTGAGGATAGTCCTTCAGCTTCTCCACCAGCTTCGGCATGTCGGGCAGCATCATCGTGCTGTCCTTGCCCTTCATCAACATTCGCTCGATGGGGTCGAAGCCCAGGCCACCCACGATCTTGGTCTTATCGTAGCCCATCTTGTCGATGTAGGCCACCAGCAGGTCGGCCAGCTGCAGGGCGTGACGCATACAGGCGCGATAGCTCACCTCCACGCAGTCCAGGCGGATGTCCTTCAGCAGCGTCTCGATGAACTCGGCGCTCAGCTCGGCATGGCCCAGCTTGAAGCCGATGCTGTCCACACCCTTCATCAGGATGTCGAGCGCCTTCTTGTTGGCCTCAGCAGGGTCGGTCACCACGATGTTTTGGCGCACATACCATTCGTTGTTGTCTTTCTTGTTGCCACGCACGAAGGGGAACTCGCCCGGCAGAGCGTCGGGAGTCTTCAGGTCCTTCAAGTCCTCAAGGCGGTAGAAAGGCTGTACGTTAAAACCTTCATTCGTTCTCCACACGAGCTTTTTCTGGAAGTCGGCCCCTTTCAGGTCCACTTCAATCTTGTCCAGCCATTCCTGTTTGGTTGGCGCCTGGAACTCGGTGAAGAGTTTTTCTTTGTTGTTTGACATAGTGTATTAAAATATAAGAATAATGTGTGTTTTTATTCAATTAGTTTGCAAAGATACAAAATGATTCATGATTTGAGGACTCAGAATGGATAATAATCTTTTATCGTTATACTTATTTAACAATAGTTTATGTAAAAGTAACTACTCAGTGCCTTGTACCCTGAGTAGTTACGCAAAAAAGAACTATGGTCTAGCGTGTAGCCAAAGAGTTCTTAAAATAAATACATATTTTTGTGATAGCACCACAACCATTGTGGGGTCACAATAATTATAGCTGACTGAGCCTTGCGATGTATTTGCCGAGGATGTCGAACTCGATGTTCACGCGGGTGCCCACCTCGATGTCCTGAAAATTGGTGTGTTCCATCGTGTAAGGGATGATTGCCACCTGGAAGGTGTTCTGCGTGGGGTTGCAGACGGTGAGCGACACGCCGTTGACGGTGACGGAGCCTTTGTCGACGGTGAAGTAGCCTTTGCGGGCCATTTCGCGGTTTTCAGGATATTCGAAGGTGAAATAGGTGCTGCCGTCGGCGTCGTCCTTGGCTATGCAGAGGGCGGTCTGGTCGACATGTCCCTGCACGATGTGTCCGTCCAGGCGTCCGTTCATCAGCATGGAGCGCTCTACGTTCACCTTGTCGCCAATGCGCAGCTGACCAAGGTTGGTGCGGTCTAATGTCTCCTTCATGGCCGTCACGACATAGTTTGTGCCGTCAATGCTGACGACGGTTAGGCAAACGCCGTTGTGTGCCACGCTCTGGTCGATGCGCAGCTCGCTAGTGAACGAGCAGGTGAGGGTGAAGTCGATATTCTCACGGTCGTGGCGGATGTCCACCACAGTGGCAAATTCTTCAATGATTCCTGAAAACATATATTTTCTGTTGAGAGTTTAGTAAAAAAAAGGACTGTGCCGACGATGTGATGAAAACTCCTTGTAGACAAGTTGTTGGAGCTCTCCGCCTTTGTAATCCGCCGGCTCTGAATGAAGCTTGGTTAGCGGCCCGCCATTGGCCGGAGAAGACGTCCCTGTTTTCAAAAGTTATTTGATGAGTATCCCGATCAGTCTGGCACAGTCCCTATGGTTTATTGTTGATGGTTGATGGTTGATGGTTTATTGTTGATGGTTGATGGTTGATGGTTTATTGTTGATGGTTGATTGTTGATTGTTGATTGTTGATTGTTGATTGTTGATTGTTGATTGTTGATTGACGAGTTAGTCTTCCAGTATCTCGTAGTCGTCGTGTATCTCATCCTCGGGCATTTCCTCCTCAGACGTTTCTTTCTTGTGCTTGCGATGCAGCAGGCGGGAGAAGAGACCCTCGTTCTCCTCATCATCTATCCCGTCGGGTGCATAACGTTTTCTGGCCTTTCTTTGTCTCCAGAAGAGGAACTGGAGGGCGAGGAAGGCGGCAATGACCAGATAGATCCAAATGGCATTGGTGGAGAGGAAGAAGTGGGGTGGCACGATGATGGTGATTTCCTTGACATCAGCCCATTCGGGTGATTCCAGCAGGAAGGCCTTCACCTTGAATTTGTAGGTGCCTGTGGGCAGCCCAGGATAGCTGGCCATGCGGGTACCGTCGGCATTGTGCCACTGATGGTCATAGCCCTCCAGCATATATTGATAATGTACGCGATGCTGCAGCTGATAGTTCAGCGATGCAAAACGGAATGTGATGCGGTCGCTATGTGAGCGCAGCGTGATCTCTCGGCTCTCAGGCACGTAGAAGTCGAAGTTGTCGTTCAGGCGTGGGCTCTGCATCTCGTCGTTGAGCCAGAAGTCGGTGATGCGCAGCTTCAGTAGCGACGCATTGGTATTGGCCAGCTTCTTGCGGTCGATGGAATAGTAGCCATTAATGGTTCCGATGAGGATGATGTCGTTGCCAAAAGCCGCTGCAGCGCCCTCTGAGCACATTGTCTCATCGACGCCGTCAAGGCTGGAGAAGGTGGAGAAGAACTGTTTCTCTGTGTCGAAGGAGCAGACGACGTTGTCGGTGGCAAACCATACATTACCCTTGGTGTCGAAGGTGATGCTCTTGATCTCCTCGCTGGGCAGACCATCCTTCGTTCCGTAGTGGTGGAAGAGCCAGCGCCCGTCTTTGTCCTTGCCCGTGGTACAGGCGATGCCGCCGCCATTGGTGCCCACCCACATCATGCCGCGCTTGTCGCGATTCAGGCATACGATATCGTTGGACATGAGGATGCTGTCGGGATATTCCTGCGATTCCTCGAGCCTCTTGACATTGACTTCGCCGTTCTTGTAGCTGAGAATGAGGATGCCGTCGGTGGTGCCCGCCCAAACATTGCCGTCTCGGTCGGTAGCAACGGTACGCACCTTCAGGTGTGAGCGATAGGGATAGCCCACCATGCCGTTTTTCGAGTGCATAAACACTTCGTGACCGTTCTTGTTTTTCGCCAGCACATTGACGCCTCCGCCGTAGGTAGCCACCCAGATGTTGCCCTGATTGTCCTCGACGGTGGCATAGGCACCGTTTGACGACAGCGTGTTGATGCTCTGGTCGTCGTGGCGCATGTTTTTCACGCTATAGCTGTCAGGACCGGTAGGCGTGATGCAGAACAGACCGTTGTCCTTCGACGAGAGCCAATAGCGTCCCTTCGTGTCTTCCGAAATGCCGTAGCATCGGCCGATGGGGTTGCCCTCGTCATCCTGCGTGATGGTGTTTACCACGTTGAAGTTCTCGTCGTAGAAATAGAGTGTGTTGGCCTTGTTGCCTATCAGCAGTCGGTGGCGCTTGCTATCGTAGAGGATAGCACGTGTCTCGTTCTCCAAGGCAGAGGTGGCGCCAGGCACGATGAGCTTGCGCTCGATGGTGTTCTTGATAATCTCAAGCTTCTCCAAACCTCGCCTGCCTGTCGACTCAAACACCACGCCCTCGTCGAGCTCAAGCGAGGCGTTGACGGTATTGCACAGGTTCCAGGGGTTGGTGGGGTCGTTGTGGAAATACTCTATCTCGTCCTTCAGTCGGTTGTAATAGCCGTAGCCACCGTGATTCATGCGTACCCATAGGGTGCTGAAGGTGCTGTCGGCTGTCTCCTCCTTTGACTCGTAGAACAGACCGCCCATTCCGTCATAGTCGGGCATCGTCAGCTCCTGCGTGAAGTATTTCACATCGCCATCTGTAGGGTTGATGCGCAAAGCTCCCTGGCGCTCGTCGGTAAACCAGACGAGCTGGTGGCTGTCTACGAAGACCACAAGGATAGGATGCTCGTTCTCGTAGACCATTCGGGGCTCTGTGCCATAGGCGAAAGTGACGATCTTGCCCGACTTGGTGCCGGCATAGACGTTGTAGTGGTCAGAGTAGATGCAGTTGATATACTCGTCGAGGAACTGACCCTCGCGCTTCAAGGCCATATTGTTGGGGTCCAGCAGATGTATGCCCTGATCGGTGCCCACCCAGATGTCGCCTTTGTAACCCTCGGCCATGCAAGTAATGGTGAGTCCGCTGGTGGTGAAGAGCTGTGGCTCGAAGCCCTGCGCAGAGATGCGGAAACGGTAGATGCCCACACCGTCGACGCTAACCAGCACATCGCCGTTGGTAGCCACCATGAGGGGGCAGCTCGTTTGGAACTCCTCATATCCGTTGATGCCTTCGAAGGGGTTGATGATGCGGTCGGCAGAGCGTTTCATCACGAAGACGCGGCCATCGTACATGCGCATCCAGATGTTCTGCTGCATGTCAACATACAATCTGGAGATGCGGTTGTGCAAATGAGGAATATGCGAGCCTGCACCCGTCTGATAATTATAGAAATGGAAACCGTCGAAACGCGACAGACCATTCCAGGTGGCTATCCACACATAGCCCAGGTCGTCCTGAACGATGTCGGAGATGGCGTTGCTGGTCAAACCGTCCTCGGTGCTGTAGTGCGTGCGCGTAGCCTGCATTACCTGTGCCGTCGTGCTGAGACAGCCCACTATGAGGAAGGCGGCCGTGAGAGCCATTTTGCGTATGTTCAACTTCATACTGTTGTCAGTCTTTCTGATTTCGGGCTATAAAGGTACGAACATTTTTTTACTAAGCCTAACATTTACCACTTTTTAAGCTTTTTTAATTCTATAAGTTGAACGTTTCCTGCGCCATGTCGTTAAAATTATGTAACTTTGCCGCAAATATTCAATACACAGACATTATGAACAGACAACAGCTGATAGAACAAATCAGGCAGAAGCGCAGTTTTCTCTGTGTGGGACTGGATACCGACCCTAAAAAGATGCCACAGTGTGTCTTCGACATGCACGACCCTGTGTTCGAATTCAACAAGGCCATTATCGATGCCACCGCCCCTTACTGCGTGGCCTACAAGCCCAACCTCGCCTTTTATGAGGCTTTCGGACTCAAGGGCATGGAGTCGTTTATCAAAACCGTCAATTACCTGAAGGAACAGCATCCTCATCACCTCATCATTGCCGATGCCAAGCGCGGCGATATCGGCAATACATCAAAGATGTACGCGCGTACATTCTTTGAGGAGTACGATGTCGACGCCCTGACCGTAGCACCTTATATGGGTGAGGACTCCGTAACGCCTTTCCTCGAGTATGAGGGCAAGTGGGTTGTCCTGCTGGCGCTGACCTCGAATGTCGGCTCTCACGATTTCCAGATGACTACCTCGATGTCTCCCGAACCCGAGCATTTGTTCGAAAAAGTGCTGCGCGTCAGCCAGCAGTGGGGCAATGAGGAGAACATGATGTATGTTGTAGGTGCCACGCAGGGACACCTGTTCGAGGATGTGCGCAAGATTGCTCCTCGCCATTTCCTGCTTGTTCCTGGCGTGGGTGCTCAGGGAGGCTCGTTGGAAGAAGTCTGCAAGTACGGCATGAACGAAGATTGCGGCCTGCTCGTCAACTCCAGCCGCGGCATTATCTACGCCTCTCAGGACGACCACTTTGCTGAGATTGCAGGCAACAAGGCCCGCGAGTTGCAACAGCAGATGAACGAGGAATTGAAAAAACACAACATTTAATATACATTCTTTTTAAACAATGAAGAACATC
The DNA here is from genome assembly GCA_017615355.1 of Prevotella sp. Classification (GTDB taxonomy): domain Bacteria; phylum Bacteroidota; class Bacteroidia; order Bacteroidales; family Bacteroidaceae; genus Prevotella. The sequence goes on along the minus strand of JAGAAJ010000021.1, from coordinate 24,166 downwards.
AGTTTAGACATTACTAAGGCCGCCTGCTTTCTTCAGGCAGGCGCAGTGGAAGCTTTTGAGCCAAAAGTAAAGGCTGCACAGGAAGCCCTAGAGAATGGTACCTGTCCTGGAAATGATTTCCTTGGTTGGCTGCACCTGCCTACGGAGATTACACCTGCTTTCCTTGACGAGATTGAGGCAACGGCAAAGGTGCTTCGCGACAATTGCGAGGCAGTGGTAGTGGCCGGTATCGGTGGCAGCTATTTGGGCGCCCGTGCCGTTATCGAGGCCTTGAGCGACAGCTTTGGCTGGCTCATCCAGGACGGCAAGAATCCGACTATTCTCTTCGCAGGCAATAACATTGGCGAGGACTATCTCTTCGAACTTACCGAGTATTTGAAGGGCAAAAAGTTTGGCGTTATCAATATCTCTAAGTCTGGTACCACTACTGAGACTGCCCTGACCTTCCGTCTGTTGAAGAAGCAGTGTGAGGCTCAGCGTGGCAAGGAGGAAGCCAAGAAGGTGATTGTGGCTGTGACCGACGCCAAGCGTGGTGCGGCCCGTACCTGCGCCGACAAGGAGGGATACAAAAGCTTTATTATTCCTGACAACGTAGGTGGCCGCTTCTCGGTGCTGACTCCTGTTGGTCTGCTGCCCATTGCCTGTGCTGGCTTTGACATCAAGGCGCTGGTTCAGGGTGCTCAGGATATGGAGAAGGCTTGCGGCAAGGATGTACCATTCACAGAAAACCTCGCTGCACAGTATGCTGCCGTGCGCAATGGCCTTTACCAGAGCGGCAAGAAGATTGAGATAATGGTAAACTACCAGCCCAAGCTGCATTTTGTCAGCGAGTGGTGGAAGCAGCTTTACGGAGAGTCTGAGGGTAAGGACAAGAAAGGTATTTTCCCCGCTAGCGTCGACTTCACCACCGACTTGCACTCGATGGGACAATGGATTCAGGACGGTGAGCGCACTATCTTCGAGACGGTGATCAGCATCGAGGAGCCTGAAAAGAAACTGCTCTTCCCCAGCGACGAGGAGAACCTCGACGGTTTGAACTTCTTGGCTGGCAAGCGCGTGGACGAGGTGAACAAGATGGCAGAGCTGGGTACTCGTCTGGCTCACGTCGACGGTGGCGTGCCCAATATCCGCATCAGCGTTCCCAAGCTCAACGAATATTACATTGGCCAGCTCATCTACTTCTTCGAGATTGGCTGCGGCATCAGCGGTAACGTGCTGGGCGTCAACCCCTTCAATCAGCCCGGTGTAGAGGCCTATAAGAAGAACATGTTTGCCCTGCTCGACAAGCCCGGCTACGAGGAAGAGAGCAAGGCCATTAAGGCTCGCCTTGAAAGTGAAAATTGAATAGTGAAATAATTGCTACCGCTTTTAAGTTGAAAAAATCTATTCAGCAATACTTTGAGAAGCATGGCTTTGAGATACTTTGTCCCAAAGCTGTGCTTTTTGATATGGACGGTGTGCTTTATGACTCGATGCCTAATCATGCGGTAGCTTGGCAGGAGTCGATGGAGAAGTTCAACATCAGTATGAGCGCTGAAGACGCCTATGCTACAGAAGGTCAGCGTGGCATAGACACCATTCGCCAGATGGTGAGGCAGCAGCAGGGTAGGGATATTGATGAGCAGGAGGCACAGACAATGTATGACGAGAAGTCACGTCTCTTCCACTTGATGCCCGAAGCGCCGATGATGCCGGGTGCTATTGATCTGATGTCACAGATTCAGAAGATGGGCATGACCATTAGTGTGGTGACGGGAAGCGGGCAGAGACCTCTTATCGAGCGTCTGAAGCGTGATTACGGGAATTTTCTCGATGAACAGCATATTGTTACTGCCTATGATGTCACTCGTGGTAAGCCCCATCCGGAGCCTTACTTGAAAGGACTGGAAAAATGTGGCGGCCTCAATCCCTGGGAGGCTGTCGTCGTGGAAAACGCTCCATTAGGGGTTGAGGCCGCTGTGGCTGCTCGAATATTTACCGTTTGTATCAATACGGGCCATCTGCCTGAAAAATTGTTTGAAGAACGCCATGCCGACTTGATTCTCGACAGCATGATGCAGCTGAATATGCAGTGGTCGGCGTTGCCGATATGGAATTTGTGACTTGTGTTGCTCTTATTCTTGCTCCCTCACATCCAAATCGTCGCGGTCGTTGTAAGTGAATGGCTTGACGCTGGTGCCGCCGTGCCTATCAATTTGCAACAGCAGGTCTAAAGACTCGTCCTCGCTCGCTTCAGGATGGTTGAATGAAACAATGAAGGTCAGCAGGTCGCCCTCGATACCGAAGAAGGAGATGCTGGTGAGGATTGCTTTCTCGCGATAATCTTTGTTTAGCCAATTGGCAAACGACTCCTTGGTGAAAGTCTCTTTGAAGAAAAGCGTGCTGTCAGCGCGCGTCACATCCACGCGAATAGCATTGTCGATGAATTTCTGGCCGTATTCATTCTCAACCATAGACAACGTGCTATCAGCCTTGCCACTGATGGTTACGTAATAATGTCGGCCTTCTACCCATTCTATCTCTTCGCTCATCGTGCTGACGCTAGTAGCTTTGGGATCAGTAGGCTTGGGAGCTTCGTAGTCGGTCTTGATGATGCCGTTGTCTTCGGCTTTCTTTTCCTTACACGACGCTAACGACAACAAGACGGCCGCCGTTAGCAATGTCATCGTCATAATCTTCTTCATGTCAGTCGTATTTTTGTGGTTTTCTTATCCGTTCATCGACATGAGGAACTCCTCGTTGTTCTTGCTCTGCACCAATCGGTCGTAGACGGTGTTCATGGCCTCGATAGGATTCATCTCGGCGATGAACTTGCGGATAATCCACATACGGTTCAGCGTGGTCTGATCCTGTAGCAGGTCGTCGCGGCGCGTGCTTGACTGTACCAGGTTCATCGACGGGAATATACGCTTGTTCGACAGCATACGATCGAGTTGTATCTCACTGTTGCCCGTGCCCTTGAACTCCTCGAAAATCACCTCATCCATTTTCGAACCAGTGTCGACGAGGGCAGTAGCAATGATGGTGAGCGAGCCGCCGTTCTCAATCTTACGTGCAGCACCGAAGAAACGCTTTGGCTTCTGCAACGCGTTGGCGTCGACACCACCCGTCAGCACTTTTCCGCTTGCTGGCGATACGGTGTTGTAGGCGCGTGCCAGACGGGTAATAGAGTCGAGGAAAATGACGACATCGTGTCCACACTCCACCATACGCTTGGCCTTCTCTAGAACGATGCCCGCGATTTTAACATGGCGGTCGGCGGGCTCGTCGAAGGTAGAGGCGATAACCTCAGCGTTGACCGTGCGGGCCATATCTGTCACCTCTTCAGGGCGCTCGTCGATGAGCAACATCATGATATAGGCCTCAGGATGGTTGGCGGCAATAGCGTTGGCGATGTCCTTCATCAGAATGGTTTTACCCGTCTTTGGCTGAGCCACGATGAGTGCGCGCTGTCCCTTGCCGATGGGTGAGAAGAGGTCGACAATGCGTGTTGACGGATTAGTGGTCTGCGGGTCGCCCGTCAGGTTGAATTTCTCTTCAGGGAAGAGCGGCGTCAGGTTTTCGAAGCTCACACGATCGCGTACGTCTGACGGGTTGCGTCCATTGATGCTGTTTACAGTCGACATGGCGAAGTATTTCTCGCCCTCATGCGGTGGACGTACAGCGCAGTCTACTACGTCACCAGTTTTCAGCGAGTATTTCTTGATCTGCTGTTGTGAAACGTAGATATCGTCAGGCGATGAGAGGTAGTTGTAATCGCTTGAGCGAAGGAAACCATAGCCGTCCTGCAATATCTCCAACACGCCGTTGCCTGCGATGAGGTCGCCAAAGTCGTAACGGGTGTTGGCACTGTTGTCAGCCTTGGGCGTCTGCACGGGCTTAAACATCATGTCTGTCTGTTGAGGCTGCATCGGACGGTCGAAGATGTCAAGCGCAGGAATGGCAGCCTGATCCTCGATAGGCAAGTCAACCACGGTAATGAAATCAGTTCCGTCGCCTGGGTCTCCTGCCCATATACCATTGTCTAGTTCATTTTCTTCGGCATAGCTATTCGGCTCATCGTCGTCGTTGCGCTTTGCCATTTTGACTTGCAATTGCTCCAACATCTCTTGATTTAGGCCGTCTTCGTACGGCTTGCTCTCCATCTCAGCCTCAGGCACAACGTCAAAAGTAGGTTGGGTTTCGGCTTCTGAAGCATTGTCCTGTGAAGCAGTTCCTTGCTGCTCGCTATTTGCAGCAGCCTGAGCAGCTTCTGCGGCAGCAATAGCAGCCAGCTCGGCCTTCGACTTGCGTCCGCGACGCTTTGGCGTAGGTGCTACTTCTTCAGTAGTGGTTATCGTTTCTTCAGTAGCAGGCTCTTCTTCCTTAGCCTTGCTTCTTGTCTTTTTCTTTTTCTCTTCGGCAACAGGCGCGTCGGCAAAAAGCGAGGGCGCCTCAACCTTCTTTCTCTTGCGAGGCTTTTCGTCCAGGTTCTCACCTTCAGTGCCTGTCACACTGTACACGTGGTCTGTATCTTGCTTCGATATGCGAGTACGCTTCCTCTTGGGTGAAGCACTTTCATTGGCAGCACTCTCGATTGCGGCGCGGTCGAGAATGTCGTAGATGACAGTCTCTTTGTTATCGTTCTGCGACACCTTTACACCAAACTGCTGGGCAACGGCCATTAGTTGGCCTGCCTCCATCTGTTCTAATTCTTCTTTTGTATACATAATAATAATGTGGATGCAAATAAGTTAATCAAGGAAAAATCCAAAAGGAATTCATCCGATGACGAAAATGGTGGATGAGAGCGGAATACGGGACTCGAACCCGCGACCCTCGGCTTGGGAAGCCAATGCTCTACCAACTGAGCTAATTCCGCAGGAGGGTTGAAAAAACAATAGGGGAAACGTTTGCCGTCCCCCCTCCACTATTTGAGCCGATACCCGGACTCGAACCGGGGACCCACGCATTACGAATGCGTTGCTCTACCAACTGAGCCATATCGGCAACCCGTATTTTTTGTACGCTAAACCCTGTTTTTCGGTTTTGCGGCTGCAAAGGTAGGCAAAAAAAATCTATCTTACAAATTTTGTCAACGTTTTTTTTCTTAGCTTCTCATTTTTTCAAAAAAAGTCATTGAATGTTAGTTTTATTGTTGTCAATTTCTTACCTTTGTAGGCAAAACCTGTTTAATCCCCCAATAAGCATATGAAAAAATACGCATTCCTAAGTGTGTTGCTGATGTTCGTTTCTATCAGTAGCGTCTCGGCGCTTGCTCGCAAGAAACGCCCCGACCCCAATCCGCCTTCTACCATTGAAATCATCACGAAGGTTAACGACTACTGGCAGTCAAACCACAGTCCGAATGTGCGTTCTTTTTGGGATGAGGCTGCCTATCATACGGGAAACATGGAGGCCTACCGTCTGTTGGGCAAGGCCCGATGGTTGGCCTATAGCGACGAGTGGGCCCGCCATAACAAATGGATGGGTGCGCAGGAGAAGGATGCTTCTAAGTGGAAGTACAAGAACTACGGTGAGGGGCAGGACTATGTGCTATTCGGCGACTGGCAGATATGCTTCCAAACATATTTAGATATGTACGCGATGAATCCTGATCCGTACAAGATTGCCCGTGCCATTGAGGTGATGGATTATGAGGTGCGCTCGCCGGAGACTGATTTCTGGTGGTGGGCCGATGCCCTTTATATGGTGATGCCTGTATTTACAAAGATGTATAAGACCACAGGCGAGGTGAAATACCTTGACAAGCTTTATGCGAACTACAAATGGGCAGACGACCTGATGTACGACAAAGAGGAACAGCTCTACTATCGTGATGCGAAGTACATCTACCCGAAGGTGAAGACCGCTAGTGGTGGCAAAAGCTTCTGGGCGCGTGGCGACGGCTGGGTGCTGGCTGGATTGGCGAAGGTGCTGACTGACATGCCCGAGGACTATGTCCACCGCGATTTCTTCGTGCAGCGTTTTCGCGAGCTGGCTGAGGGCGTGGCTCGTGTGCAACGACCAAGTGGCTACTGGAGTCGCTCCATGCTCTGCGAAGAAGATGCACCAGGCCCTGAGACCAGCGGCACTGCTTTCTTCACTTATGGAATGTTGTGGGGCGTTAACCACGGCCTGCTCGATCGCGATACCTTTGTGCCAGTCATCGACAAGGCGTGGAAATATCTCACTACAGTCGCCCTGCAAGTCGACGGCAGCGTGGGCTTTGTGCAACCCATTGGTGAAAAGCCTGATCCCACGAAAACCGTCGATGCCCACTCACAGTCGAACTTTGGCGTGGGGGCTTTCCTCCTCGCAGCCTGTGAGCATTTGCGCTATGAAGACAGTAGTGTGAATGGCAGTTCACCTGCCATTACCGTTGCCGTCACCAACGAGAGTAATGAGTTCCGCCAGCAGGTCATCGAGCTGGATGCAGGTGAAGTTTCTGCCCGTCTTGGCATACAGGGCGGAAGGCAATTCATCGTCTACGACCCTGCCGGCCTTGAGCTTCCCTATCAGCTGACTTACGACGAGAAAGTGCTCATCGATGCCGGCGTTAGCCCAAACGCCACACTGACGCTTACGTTGAAGAAAGGCACGCCGCAGGTGTTCAAAACTGTCTGCTACGGCCGCATCTATCCTGAGCGGAAGGATGACTATGCCTGGGAAAACGACCGTGGCGCTTATCGCGTCTACGGACCGGCTCTACAGAAAACTGGCGAGAAGAGCTACGGTACGGACGTTTGGTCGAAGAATACACCTGAGCTCGTTGTCGAGCAGCGCTATTGGACCGAGGATGTGGTGATGATGCCCACCGTAGAAAAGCTGCGCCGCGAGAACCGCCAGAAAGGTGACTCCCTCTACCGCACCATCTCCTACCATCACGACCACGGACGCGGGATGGACCTCTACAAGGTGGGGGCTACGCTAGGTTGTGGCACGCCTGCGCTGATGAATGATGATGACTTGGTCTATCCTTATTGCTTTAAGAATTATGAAGTGCTCGATAACGGACCGCTGCGCACTACCGTCCTCCTGAACTACGAGAAGAAGGCTTTCAACGGCGACAGCATCACTGAGCACCGCCTCGTCAGCCTTGACAAAGGCAGTAACTTCAACCGCTGCACCGTATGGTATACGGGCATGACGAAGCCTGCCCGTCTGGCCTCAGGCGTGGTCATCCACTCGGAAGACAAGGAAAGCTATGCCCTCGAAAAAGACTACGTGGCATACGCCGATCCGACGGATAATCCTCGAGTAAACAACTGCCAGCTCTTTGTGGCCACGCTCTATCCTCAGGGTGATGTGCAGACGAAGATGCTGCCCCTCGACCAGCCACGCAATGGCAATGAGGGCCATGCCTTAGGCATTGTTAACGGCTATAAGGGCGAGCGCTTCACTTACTATTTCGGCTCAGCTTGGTCGAAGTACGACATCCGCACCATGGCCGAGTGGCAGCAGCGCATCGATTGGACGCTCCGTTCCCTGCGTCAGCCGCTGAAGGTCAATATTCACTGATGTATTAACAGCATTTTATGTTGCACTTCATGCACCTGATTCCTTAGGCGGTGGAGAAAAATCCAGGCTTCCCAGAAAAATCCCAAGGCTTGGGAAAAAAGTCCCACGGCCTGGGACAAAAGTCCCACGGCTTGGGACAAGTCTAGGGAGCCTCCGCGTGACGATGGGGAACCTCCCCATGACGAAAAGGCTACGCGAGTTGTCAGGTGCAGGAAAAACAGGTTAACGAATTTACTCGTGATGATAGGGTTCCCCTTTGATGATGGTGCAGGCGCGATAGAGTTGTTCGGTGAAGACCAGCCGCACCATCTGATGGGAGAACGTGAGCTTTGACAACGACAGCTTCTCGTTCGCACGGTCATAAACGGCGGACGAGAATCCGTATGGTCCCCCGATAACAAAGACCAGTCTGCGAACCGTCTGCTGTTTGCGCTCTAACCAGCGGGCAAACTCTATGGAACGCAGCTCCTGCCCGTGTTCGTCGAGCAGCACAACCGTATCAGAGGGCTGTAGCTGTTTGAGGATGAGCTCGCCCTCGGCCTGCTTCTGCTGTTCCTCTGTCAGATTCTTTGTGTTGCGCAGTTCAGGGATGACGTTGATGTTGAAAGGCATGTAGTGACTGATGCGCGTCGCATAGTCGCTGATACCTGCCTGGAAGTGCTTGTTGGCGGTACGTCCTACTAATATGAGTTCTGTCTTCATAATTGGGGACAAAGATACAACTTTTTTCCTTAAATTTGTCGTGTTATGGGAAAAATGTGTACCTTTGCACGCGATTATGACTCAGGAACAGGATATCAAGCAAGCTGTTGACGTGCTAAGGAAGGGTGGGGTGATTCTCTACCCAACGGATACAGTATGGGGTATAGGCTGCGATGCCACCAACGAGGAGGCCGTAGCCCGTGTGTACAAAATTAAGCAGCGTGACGAACGCAAGGCACTTATCTGTCTTGTCGACAGCGATGCCCGCCTGCAGCGCTATGTGCGCCAGGTGCCCGATGTAGCCTGGCAGCTTATCGACTGCATCGTGAAGCCCACAACCCTTATCCTTGATGGTGCCGTCAATCTTGCGCCTAACCTCATCGGCGAAGACGGCAGCATCGGCATACGCATTACGCAGGAGGCTTTTAGCCATGAGCTTTGCTACAGGTTTCAGAAGGCCATCGTCAGCACCTCCGTCAATATCAGTGGCGAGCCGCCGGCACAGAACTACCGCGATATTAATCCACGCATCATCGAGCAGGTGGACTATGTGTGCTGGACACGCCGTCAGGAGCACAAGCCGCATCAGCCTTCCAGCATCATCAAGCTGGGTATGGGAGGCGAAGTGCAGATTATCAGATAATTCGTAATTCATAATTCGTAATTCATAATTGCTTACACATCTTTATATACGTAACTTCGCGCTGATTGACGAGCTGGATATGGAGTTCCATAGCGGCTTCTCTGTCATTACAGGCGAAACTGGCGCTGGTAAGAGCATCATCCTTGGCGCCATTGGCCTCCTGCTTGGCCAGCGTGCCGACATGAAAGCGCTGAAGCAAGGTGCCGACAAATGTGTGGTGGAGGCACATTTCGACCTCTCGCATTATGAGGATATGGATGCTTTCTTTGAAGAGAACGACCTGGAGCCTGATAAGACTGATACAATTATCCGTCGTGAGCTGACTGCTGCTGGCAAGAGTCGTGCTTTTGTCAACGATATGCCCGTTGGCCTTTCTTTGCTGAAGGAACTTGGCGACCGTCTCATCGACGTTCACTCGCAGCACCAAAACCTTCTTCTTGGCAAACATGATTTCCAGCTGAGCGTGGTCGACACCCTTGCCGACAGTCGCGTTCTCCAGGATCAATATGCACAGGCTTTTCGTGCTTGGCATGAGGGCCAGAAACAATTGGAAGAACTTCGTGAACAAATAGAACAAAGTTCTCAGCAGCAGGAGTTTATGCAGTTTCAGTTTGAGGAGCTCTCAAGCACTAGATTGGTTGATGGTGAGCAGGAAGAATTAGAACAGCGCAGCGACACGATGACTCACGCTGAGGATATTAAGCAGGCGCTTTACGAGGCAGACAACGCGCTAACGGCAGAAGGTACAGGCATCGTTACGCAGTTGCGTGCAGCAGCTCATTCGCTGCATCGCATTGAGCGTGTATTGGCAGCTGCTCCTGAGTTGGCTGCACGTTTGGATGAGAGCTATATTGAGCTGAAGGATGTGGCCGAAGAAGTGAGCGCCAGCATGGAAGATGTTGAGTTCGACCCTGCTGAGCTGGAGCGCATCGATGCCCGTCTCGACCGTATCTACGAATTACAGAAGAAATACCATGTTGAAAGCGTTGCAGAGCTTTTGGCCTTGCAGGAAGACCTTGACCAACGCCTGCAAACTATCGAAGGCGGTAGCGAACTACTTGCTGATAAAGAGCATGAGGTGCAGCAGCTTTATGCCGATTGCAAGAAAATAGGTGGGGCATTGACCAAACAACGCAAAGAAGGTGTCCGCCTGATTCAGAATCAGATGGCTCAGCGCCTAGTGTCATTGGGAATGCCACACGCCCGTTTCGAGGTGAGTATGGAGGAGTGCGAGCCGTCGCCTTTGGGTTGCGACCGCGTGGCCTTCCGTTTCTCGGCCAACACATCGTCGCCCTTGCAGCCTGTGGCGCAGGTCGCCTCTGGTGGTGAGATAGCTCGCGTCATGCTGGCGTTGAAGGCGATGGTTAGCGGTGTAGTAAAGCTGCCCACCATCATCTTTGACGAGATTGACACAGGCGTCAGCGGCAAGATAGCTGAGCAGATGGCGAAACTGATGGCCGAGATGGGCGCAGGCGGAAGGCAGGTAGTGAGCATCACGCACTTGCCGCAGATTGCCGCTTTGGGCACTACACATTATAAGGTGTACAAAGACGAGACGTCGCAAGGCACTACCACTCACATGCAGCTGCTGACTGAGCAGGAGCGTATCGGTGAGATTGCTCAGATGCTTTCTGGCAGCGATGTCAGCGATGCCGCCATTCAAAATGCAAAACAATTGTTGAGATTATGAAACGTATTTTTATAATAGCCAGCCTGTTGCTGGTAGTTTGTGCTTCGTTTTCCCAGCCCTCTTGGGTGAAGAAAACAGCCAAGTCCGTATTCACTTTGAAAACCTTTGATGCCACTGGCACGCTGATAGGAAGCGCAAACGGCGTGTTTGTCGGCGAACGTGGCGAGGCGCTCAGCAGCTTCGAGCCTTTCCGCGACGCGTTTACCGCTGTTGTCATTGATGCAGCCGGCAAGGAATATCCTGTAGAGCTGATACTTGGCGCCAACAGCACCTATGATGTGGCGAAGTTCCAGGTAGGCGTGAAAAAGTCGCAGCCCGTACTTCTCTCGACAGCCAATGCCGTCGAGGGTGCCAACGTGTGGCTCCTGCCTTTCCGTGCTACGAAGGATGCGATAGGGGGTACGGTGAGCAAGGCCGAGACCTTCAGCGATTATTACGCCTATTACACTGTGCGGATGCAGATGCCGGAAGACGGTGTAGGCCTGCCGTTGCTGAGCGACGACGGTATGCTCCTCGGACTGATGCAACAGCCTGCCGCACAGGGAGATACGCTTAGCTATGCCGTCAGCGCACTCTTTGCCGACAGTCTGAAGATGACAGGCCTGAGCATCAACGATCCTACACTCCGTTCAACGCATATCAAGAAGGCGTTGCCCGATGATGTGAAGCAGGCCATGCTGACGCTTTTCGTGGCACCCTCGTCGCTCGATTCTGCCTCATGCGCTGAGCTGGTGCAAGACTTCATCCAGAAATTCCCTACTGAGCAGGAAGGCTATATCATCCGTGCCCAGCTGGCTGCTGAGGCAGAGCGCTTTGCCGATGCTGATGCCGATATGCAGCAGGCCCTCAAGGTAGGTGATAGGAAGGACGAGGCGCACTATAGCTATTCGCGTCTTATCTATCAGGTGCTGATGCAGAGCAACGAGAATCCCTATGAGCCTTGGACATTGGACAAAGCCCTGAGTGAGGCTGAGGCAGCCTACGCCGATAGCCCGTTGGCACTCTATCGTCAGCAACAGGCCTACGTGCTTTACGGCCAGAAGAAATATGCTGAGGCCAGCAGCGTCTATGAGACACTCTATAACAGCGACTTACGCTCTCCAGATCTTTTTGTTGAAGCCGCTACCTGCAAACTCATGCAGGCCGACACGTTGACCTATCTAGCCCTGCTTGACTCTGCTGTCAGTCTCTTCTCGCAGCCTTATCTGAAGGAAGCTGCACCCTATCTTCTTACGAGGGCACAGGCCCGTATGGAGGCAGGTAAGTTCCGCGATGCCGTCAACGACCTCAACGACTACGAGAAGCTGATGATTACGCAGGTGAACGACCAGTTCTATTACCTGCGTTTCCAGGCCGCACAGGGTGGGCGCATCTTCCAGATGGCGCTGAACGATATTGCAAAGGCCATTGAGCTGAATCCGCAGCAGGAGCTCTACTATGCTGAGAAGGCTTCCTTGGAAGTGCGCGTAGGTCTTTGCGACGAGGCTATTGCGACGGCTCGAAAATGCATCGAGCTGGTACCTGAATATAGTGACGGTCACCTCTTCCTTGGCTTGGCACTTTGTCTGAAGGGCGACAAGGCTGAGGGCGTGAAGAGTCTGCAGCGTGCAAAAGAATTAGGTGATCCGCAGGCTGAGGGGCTAATAGAGAAATACGGGAAATAAGTTTCTGATATTTTCAATTCGAGCGAAGATATTGCTGTATCCTGCGAATGGCTCGATTGCGGATTTGTCTGACTCGCTCACGTTTAAGTCCCATGTCTGAGGCAATCTCGGCCATCGTGGCGTGCTCCTGACCAATGCCGAAGTAGGCAGTGATAACGTTTCTCTCGCGTTCGTCTAAACAATCCAAGGCATGCTCTATGGCCTCCAGCTGTGCTCCACTATAAAGACGGCTGTCAGTTGTCGGCAGACTGTTGTCGGCCAGCACCGACAGCAGACTCATGTTGGGCTTGATGCCGAGGGGCGCATCAAGGGAAGCATCGAGGGAGGTTGAGGGTGCAGGTGCGAGGCTCTTCTCAATCTGCTGGCGGATGATAGGCACGGCGTATCCAGCGAAGCGTATTGTGCGCCCTTCAGGATTGAATTTCCTGGCGGCTTTCATCAGGCCGATATTGCCCTCGCTGATGAGGTCGTCGATGCTCATTCCCTTGCCCTGATAGGGCCTTGCCGTCGCTACGACGAGGCGGAGGTTGGCTTCCACCAGCTTGTTGAGGGCGCGCTCGTCGCCCTTGCGGATGCGCTCCGCCAACTGACGTTCCTGCTCTTCAGTGAGCAATGGCGTGCGGCCTATCTCGTCCAGATAGATATCAAGATTGTTTTCTATCATACTCAAAGTTTTTGCAAAATTACTAAGAAGAAGGCAGACAACAAAAGAAAATCGTGTTTTTCTTTGGTTTATTTGCAGAAAATATGTACTTTTGCGGCCTAATCTAATATTGTACGTATACATGAATCCTTTATATAAGTTTTTGAATTGGTACTTCAGAAAGGAGTCACTGCCGTATTGGTGTGTCTTGCTGGCAGATACGGTTATTGTATTTTTCTCAACACTCTTAACCTATTGGGTGTTCCGTAAAACGCAAGCCGTAGTTGATTTCCGCTTCGCACTTCTTTATACCGCACTTTTCTATTCATTTGTCAGTTGGGGTGGAGCCAAGTTGTTTCACACGTATTCAGGCGTGGTGCGCTATAGCTCATTTGTTGACCTGATGCGCGTAGCATATGCCAATGCCTTTACGCTGGTGATAGTTCTTGCGTTGATAACGATATTTGAAAATAACGACGTGGATGCCCTGTCTGCGCTGACGCAGACGGAGACGGTCATCGCCTTTGTCATTGCTACGGTAGTAATGTGGGCTTTGAGAATCGTTATCAAAACCCTGCACGATCTGTCGCAACAGAACTCATTTGCCAAGCGTGTGCTAATCTATGGTGCATTGACTGGTGGCATAGGATTGGCAAAGAATATCCGCAGCCAGCGGCCTTTGCGCTTCTTGCTATGTGGCTTTATTTCTCACGACAAGCGTGCCAAGCACATGCTGTTGATGGGTGAAAAGGTGTATAATGTTGAAGACGATAATCTTGCTGAAGTTATTGAGAAACAGAAGATTCAGGCTGTGCTGGTATCGCCTACGCGTTTGGAAGATTTCCGCAATAACCAGAGTATCCAGGATTTGCTCATCAATGCTGGTGTGAAAATCTATATTGCCCATCAGGCCAAGGAAGCCAGCATCAAGGATGGTGAGATAGATGATGCCGATTTTGAGAATATGCAGATGAACGAGGTATCAGTCGAAGACCTGCTCCCTCGCTCAGAAATCAACGTCGACATGAAGTCGGTATGCGATCAGTTGCATGGCAAGCGTGTGCTTATCACAGGCTCGGCAGGCAGTATCGGTAGCGAGATGGTGCGCCAGATTGCCCAGTTCAAGCCTGAGAAGATGGTGCTCATCGACCAGGCTGAGACGCCTGAGCACGATATCCGCCTGATGATGCAACGAGAATTCCCTGACGTAGACGCTGAGACCATCGTCACCAGCATCTGCAAGGAACAGCGCATGGAGGAAATCTTCAGCCGCTTCCGTCCTGACTTCGTCTTCCACGCTGCCGCCTACAAGCACGTTCCCATGATGGAGAACAACCCCTCGGAGGCCATACAGAACAACGTATTTGGTACGAAGGTTATCGCTGATCTTTCAGTGAAATATGGCGTGAGGAAGTTCGTGATGATATCTACTGATAAGGCCGTTAATCCCACCAATGTGATGGGTTGCTCGAAGCGTATCTGCGAGATCTATGTACAGTCGCTCGACAAAGCCATAAAGGAGAGTAAAATGACCGTTCAGATTGAGACTCAGTTCGTCACTACGCGCTTTGGCAATGTATTGGGTTCCAATGGCTCTGTCATTCCCCTGTTTAGGGAGCAGATCAAGAACGGAGGCCCCGTCACTGTTACTGACGAGCGCATTGTTCGTTTCTTCATGCTCATCCCTGAGGCCTGTAAGCTGGTGCTTGAGGCTGGTACGAAGGGCAATGGTGGAGAGATTTTCGTCTTCGATATGGGTCAGCCTGTGAAGATTGCCGATTTGGCACGTCGCATGATTATGCTCTCAGGTGCCACCAACGTTGAGATTAAGATTACTGGTCTGCGTCCTGGTGAGAAACTCTACGAAGAGGTGCTCAACGACATGGAAGGCACGAAGCCCTCGTTCCATGAGAAGATACGTATTGCTGAGGTACGCGAATACGACTACAGTAAGGTATGCAAGGACATCGATGAGCTCATCGAGATCTCACGCCATTACGACGATATGGCGACGGTGAAGAAAATGAAGGAGATTGTGCCTGAGTACAAGAGTAACAACTCTGTCTACGAGCAGTTAGACAAGAAGTAAACCAATCCGATGATTTCTGTTGAAGGGCTGACGGTGGAGTTCAGCGTGAAACCGTTGTTTCGCGATGCTACCTTCGTCATCAATGAGCGCGACCGCATTGCCCTTGTGGGCAAGAATGGCGCAGGCAAGTCCACACTTCTGAAGATTCTTTGTGGGATGGAGCATCCGTCGGCAGGCACCGTCAGTGTGCAGGCCGACATTACCATTGGCTATCTGCCGCAGGTGATGATTCTGCAGGACGATACTACTGTGCGCGAAGAGGCGCAGAAGGCTTTCGCAGACATTCAGAAGGTGAAGGAACGCATCGACCGTATGGAACGGCAGATGAATGAGCGCACCGACTACGACAGCGATGACTATATGCACCTTGTAGAGCGATATACTGCTGAGCACGAGCGCTATCTGATGCTGGGCGCAGAAGGGCAGGAGGCTGCCATCGAGCGTACGCTTGTCGGCTTGGGTTTCGAGCGCAAGGACTTCGACAGGCCTACCAGCGAGTTCTCTGGTGGCTGGCGTATGCGTATCGAACTGGCGAAGATCCTCTTGCGTCATCCTGATGTGCTGCTGCTCGACGAGCCTACGAACCATCTTGACATCGAGTCCATCCAGTGGCTGGAGCAATTGTTGGCGCAATGGAGTGGGGCAGTAGTGCTTGTCTCCCACGACCGTGCCTTTATAAATAATGTGTGCAACCGCACAATTGAGATCAGCTGTGGCCGCATCGTGGACTACCGCGTAAAATATAATGAGTACGTTGTGCTGCGCAAGGAACGCCGCGAACAGCAGCTGCGCGCCTACGAGAACCAGCAGAAGGAAATGGCCGATATGCGTGAGTTCATTGAGCGCTTCCGCTATAAGCCCACGAAGGCTGTACAGGTGCAGCAGAAGATTCGCCAGCTGGAGAAGATGGTGCCTATTGAGGTGGACGAGGTCGACAACTCCGCCCTGCATCTGAAGTTCCCTCCCTGCCTGCGTTCAGGCGATTATCCCATCATCTGCGATGAAGTGAGGAAGGAATATGCGCATGTGGTTTTTGACCACGTGAACCTCACCATTAAGCGTGGGGAGAAGGTGGCTTTCGTCGGCAAGAACGGCGAGGGCAAGTCTACGCTGGTGAAGTGTATCATGGGCGAGATTCCCTTCGACGGCAACCTGAAGATTGGTCACAACGTGCAGATTGGCTATTTCGCGCAGAACCAGGCACAACTGTTGGATGAGAACCTTACTGTATTCCAGACCATCGACAATGTGGCGAAAGGCGACATCCGTCTCCGTATCAACGACATCCTTGGTGCCTTTATGTTTGGTGGCGAGAATAATGAAAAGAAAGTAAAAGTGCTCAGCGGTGGCGAGCGCAGCCGTCTGGCTATGATTCGTCTGCTGCTGGAGCCTGTCAACCTGCTCATCCTCGACGAGCCTACCAACCACCTCGACATGCCCTCGAAGGACGTGCTGAAGGAGGCCATCAAGGCTTTCGACGGCACAGCCATCATCGTCAGTCACGATCGTGAGTTCCTCGATGGCCTCGTTTCCAAGGTCTATGAGTTTGGAGGAGGAAAAGTGAAGGAGCATTTGGGAGGAATCTATGATTACTTAAGGACAAAGCCCACCTCCACCCCCTCCCAAAGGGAGGGGAGTCTGGATGGTTACTTTGAACCGACTAAATCTAGGCAAGAGGGAAAGAATAAGGATCAAGCAATTCAAACTCCCATCCCTTCGGGAGGGGCAGGGGGGTGGGCTCTCCATAAGGAACAGCAGAAGCAGTTGCGCAAGGCTGAGCGGGCTGTGGAGGAGAGCGAGAAGAAGATTGCGAAGATGGAGCAGCGGCTGAAAGAACTTGATGCGTTGCTTTGTGACCCAAAGAACGCCTCCGATATGACGCTTGTCACTGAATATACCGACACCAAGCGTGCCCTCGACGATGAGGTGGAGCGTTGGGAAAAACTCTCTGAAGAACTGGAAGAACTAAACAATTAAATCACGATATGAATAAGAGAACAAATAAGTGGATATTGGCTACAGCCTTGGCATTATGTGGCTTTGGAAGCGCAATGGCTGAGCAGCCTGAGTCTGAATGGAAAAGTGAGATAGGATTCTCCTACGGCTTTATGTCCGATTTCAGTTGGCTGGGGCCGTATACAGATCGCGGCGATGCCTTCAAGGACGTCGATTTCAAAAACAAGACCTTCATTGGTCCCCTTTCCGTGGAGTATTTCCATCGCATCAAGCCAAACCTCTCCTTGGGTGCCATCTTCGGAGTCGGCATGAAGAAGGAGGATGTCTACCTCATTGGCGAGCGTGGCGGCAAGAACGGCGAGAGTACCAACTATTATCTCACGCTGATGCCCTCCATGAAATATGAATGGATGCACAAGAAGCAGTTTACCCTGTATTCCAAGGTCGCCGTCGGAGCATCCTTTGGGATGGAGAATTTCAAATACGATGATGCGAGATACAGGGAACACAGCAGCCATTCTATCTATGTCAACTTCCAGGCTTCGCCACTCGGCATTGAGAGTACAGGAGAGAAGACGCGTTTCTTTGCAGAGCTTGGCATAGGTGAGCAAGGCTTGGCGCTTGTTGGCGTGAGGTTTAGGTTAAAGTGACAATCACAAGTTGAAAATAAAAACAAACGATAATATGAGAATAAAGACGATGATCACGACGATGGTTTTGTCCACTATGTCGCTGGTTGCTACAGCCCAGCAGTTGGGCTCTGGCATTGAATTAGACAACCTTGATAAGTCGGCACGTGCGGCTGACGATTTCTATCAGTATGCCTGTGGCGGATGGATGCAAAAGAATCCGCTGCCTGCCGCCTATTCGCGCTATGGCGCCTTCGAGGTCTTAAGCGAGGAGAACAACAAGCGCATCAATGGCATCCTCGACGAACTGCTTCACAACAGCTATGCCAAGGGAACGGTGGAGCAGAAACTCTCCGACCTCTACAAGCTGGCTATGGACAGCGTGAAGCGCGATGCCGATGGTACAAAGCCTGCTTTGGACATCATCAAGCAGATGGAGAACGCCAAGACCAAGCAGCAGCTCTTCGACATCCAGTTGCAGCTGGCTCCTGAGGGCGACAGCGAGTTTTTCCGTGCTGGCATTGGCGCCGATGAAAAGAACGCTACGCAGAATATCCTGCAGGTCAGCCAGGGTGGTCTGACGCTGGGTATGAAGGACTATTATCTGGATACCGACCCTGAGACGACGAAAATACGCGAGGAGTATAAGAAGCATATTGTCAGGATGTTCCAGATGTTTGGATTCAGCAAGAGCGCAGCTACGAAGAAGATGAAGAACATCATGCGACTGGAGACTGAACTGGCCAAGGTGAGCCGTTCGCGCACAGAGCTGCGTGACCCTCAGCGCAACTACAACAAGACCACCCTCGCAGAGTTCGCATCTAACTATCCCAACCTGAAGCTGGAGCAGCAGATGAACGCGCAGGGCATTGACTCGAAGTACATGCAGGAGTTGATAGTCGGCCAGCCTGAGTTCCTGGCTGGTGCTGACAAGCTCGTCGCCACGATGACTGCTGCTGAATATCGCGACTATATGGAGTGGGGGCAGATCATGTCTGCCGCCGGCTATCTGAGTGCCGCTGTTCAGCAGGCCAACTTCGAGTTCTTCGGCAAGGTGATGTCAGGCCGCAAGGAGGACCATCCTCTTTGGCGTCGTGCTACGCAGCAGGTGGAGAGCCAGATGGGGCAGGCACTTGGTAAGATTTATACCGACAAGTATTTCCCTGAGGCTGCCAAGAATCGTATGGTGCAGCTGGTCAAGAACTTGCAGATTGCCCTTGGTGAGCGTATTGCTGCCCAGGACTGGATGAGCGACTCGACGAAGATCAATGCCCTGCTGAAGCTGAACACGTTCTATGTGAAGGTGGGCTATCCTGACAAGTGGATTGACCTCTCGAACCTCACCATTGATCCCTCGAAATCCTATTACGACAACATCAAGGCCTGCCGCAAGTTCTGGAACGCGTGGCAGATTGACCACACCGCTGGCAAACCCGTCGACCGCGACGACTGGTATATGAATCCGCAGACGGTCAATGCCTATTATAATCCTACGACCAACGAGATTTGCTTCCCTGCCGGCATCCTGCAGCGTCCGTTCTTCGATATGGAGGCCGACGATGCCTTCAACTACGGCGCCATCGGCGTGGTGATTGGCCACGAGATGACGCACGGCTTCGATGATCAGGGACGTCAGTTCGACAAGGATGGCAACATGCACGACTGGTGGGCTGCCAGCGATGCTGATCTGTTCAAGGCACGTACTGACAAGTATGCCGATTTCTTCTCAGCCATCCAAGTGTTGCCTGACCTGAAGGCCAACGGACGCCTCACGCTGGGTGAGAACCTGGCTGACCACGGAGGTCTGCAGGTGGCCTATGCTGCTTTCAAGAATGCTACGAAGAACAATCCTCTGCCCGTTATTGATGGTCTGACGCCTGACCAGCGTTTCTTCCTGTCCTATGCTGGTGTGTGGGCAAATAATATTACTGACGAGGAGATTCGCAACCGCACGAAGAGCGATCCTCACTCCTTGGGCCGTTGGCGCGTCAATGGCGCCCTGCCGCATATCGATGCCTGGTATGAGGCCTTTGGTGTGAAGCCTGGTGACAAGATGTACATTCCGCAGGAGGACCGCCTGCCCTTATGGTAAGAAAAAATGAAAAAGACAGCATTATTCCTTGTGGCCCTGCTCCTGACGGGAACAGCCACCGTGACAAAAGCACAAGACGACGTGAATATCGGCAGACAGAACATCAAACTGGACAGCAACCTGATGACGCCTGAGGCCCTGTGGGCTATGGGACGCATCGGCAGTTGTGCTGCCTCGCCTGACGGCAGTAAGATTGTCTATCAGGTGGGCTACTATAGCGTGAAGCACAACAAGAGCCATCAGGTGCTCTATGTGATGAATGCCGACGGCAGTAACCAGACGAAGCTGACCACCAGCTCGAAGAGTGAGACCGATCCTGCCTGGCTGCCTGACGGTCGCATCGCTTTCATTACTGGTGGCGAGGTGTGGGCGATGAACGCCGACGGTACCAATCGTCAGCAGTTGTCGAAGACCAACGGCGAGGTGGAGGGCTTTAAGTTCTCGCCTGATGCCAAGAAGGTCATCCTGCTGAAGAGCATTCCCTTCCACGAGGTCATCCAAAAGAATCCTGACGACCTGCCCAAGGCTACTGGCCGTCTGGTCACCGACCTGATGTATCGCCATTGGGATCACTATGTGGAGAGCATCCAGCATCCCTTCGTCTGTTCAGTAAGTGGCGATGGCATTGCCACAGACATGACGGACATTCTTGAGGGCGAGCCCTACGAGTGCCCGATGGAGCCTTTTGGCGGCATTGAGCAGCTCGACTGGAGTCCTGACTCGAAAAGCATTGCCTACACCTGCCGCAAGAAGACGGGCTTGGAATACAGCATCTCGACCGATTCCGACATCTTCCTCTACGACGTTGAGACGAAGCAGACCACCAACATCTGCAAGCCTGCCGACTATGTGGCTCCTGAGGTAGACCCCACCATCACCCTTCGCGTGCAGGCCGTCAATGCGCCTGAGAACCTGAAAAACAACGTGGGCTATGACCAGAATCCGCAGTTCTCGCCAGATGGACAGTATGTTGCCTGGCTCTCGATGGAGCGCGACGGCTATGAGGCCGACCTCAACCGCCTGTGCATCTATCACTTAGCCACGGGCACCAAGCGCTATATCAACTGGCAGAGCGATGTCGAGGCCTTCTGCTGGGCACCCGTCAGCAAAAAGGCAAAAGCCGCCGATCCGCAGTTCTATTTCCTCAGCGTGTGGCATGGTTGCTGCAATATGTACAGCGCCAGCCAGAAGGGTGAGGTGAAGCAGCTGACTGAGACGTGGGACGACTGGACCAGTATACAGATGGCCAACAACGGACAGCAGATCCTGGCTACACGTCAGAGTCTCAGCACGCCGACGGACATCTATCGGGTGACGCCTCCCGTGAAGAAACAGGCAACTGCTATCCAGCAGCTCACTTTTGAGAACAAGCATATCCTCGACCAGCTCACTCTGGGCAAGATGCAGCAGTATTGGGTGCCCACCACCGACGGCAAGAAGGAATTGGTGTGGGTGATGCTGCCCGCTAACTATGAGGAAGGCAAGAAATATCCCACCTTACTCTTTTGCGAGGGTGGACCGCAGAGCCCTGTGAGCCAGTTCTGGAGCTACCGCTGGAACTTCCAGATCATGGCTGCCAACGGCTATGTCGTCGTGGCTCCCAACCGTCACGGCCTGCCTGGTTTCGGACAGGAGTGGAAGGAGCAGATCAGCGGCGACTGGACGGGCCAGTGCATGAGCGATTATCTTGCAGCAATCGACTTCGCTGCCGACTCGCTGCCCTTCGTCGACAAAGACCGCCTGGGTGCCGTAGGTGCCTCGTTCGGCGGCTTCTCAGTCTACTATCTTGCAGGCATCCACGAGAAGCGCTTCAAGGCATTCATCGCCCACGACGGCGCCTTCAACCTCGCTGCCATGTACACAGAGACTGAGGAGAACTGGTTCTCGAACTGGGAGTATGACGAAGCCTACTGGCACCGTCCGCAGATGCCCAACGCCAAGAAGACCTACCACGACTCGCCGCATAAGATGGTGGAGAAGTGGGACACGCCCATCCTCTGCATCCACGGCGAGAAAGACTACCGCATCAACTATACGCAGGGCATGTCGGCCTTCAATGCAGCTCGCATGAAGGGCATTCCCGCTGAGTTCCTTGTCTTCCCTGATGAGAACCATTGGGTGCTGAAACCCCAGAACGGAATCCTCTGGCAGCGCACCTTCTTCAACTGGCTTGACCGCTGGCTGAAACAATAAATTGCAGAATTCTAACGATTTTCTGCCTTCAATTTTGTTTGAATCAGTAATAATTTGTACTTTTGCACGTCAAATCGTGAATTGTATATAGTCAAATCGTAAATCCTATAGATGTTTGAGAACTTATCAGAGAGATTAGAACGCTCGTTTAAGATACTGAAGGGCGAAGGAAAAATTACCGAAATCAACGTCGCCGAGACGTTGAAGGACGTGCGCCGTGCCCTTCTCGACGCCGACGTCAACTATAAGGTGGCCAAGAACTTCACCGACACCGTGAAGCAGAAGGCCCTGGGCATGAATGTGCTCACAGCCATCAAGCCCAGCCAGCTGATGGTGAAGATTGTGCACGACGAACTGACGGAGCTGATGGGTGGCAAGGCCGTGGGCCTGAACCTCGAGAGCCGTCCTGCCATCATCCTTATGTCGGGCTTGCAGGGCTCAGGTAAGACCACCTTTACCGGCAAGCTGGCCAAGATGCTGAAGGATCGTCAGCACAAGAAGCCGCTCCTCGTGGCCTGCGACGTCTATCGTCCTGCCGCCATCGAGCAGTTGAAGGTAGTGGCCGAGACCGTGGGCGTAGACGTCTATACGGAGGATGGCAACAAGAACGTGGTGGAGATTGCCCAGCACGCCATCCGCAAGGCCAAGCAGGAGGACTACAACGTTGTCATCGTCGATACCGCAGGCCGTCTGGCCATCGACGAGCAGATGATGGATGAGATTTCCAACCTCAAGCAAGCCATCAATCCTGACGAGACGCTCTTCGTGGTCGATTCGATGACCGGTCAGGATGCCGTCAACACGGCCAAGGAGTTCAACGATCGCCTCGACTTCGACGGTGTCGTTCTCACCAAGCTCGACGGCGACACCCGTGGTGGTGCAGCCCTCTCCATCCGTACCGTCGTCACCAAGCCCATCAAGTTTGTGGGTACGGGCGAGAAGATGGATGCCATCGACGTGTTCCATCCTGAGCGTATGGCCGACCGCATCCTCGGCATGGGCGACGTTGTCTCACTCGTGGAGCGCGCCCAGATGCAGTTCGACGAGAAGCAGGCCAAGGAGCTCGAGAAGAAGATCCGCAAGAACAAGTTCGACTTCAACGACTTCATGTCGCAGATACAGCAGATCAAGAAGATGGGCAGCATCAAGGATCTGGCATCGATGATTCCTGGCGTGGGCAAGCAGCTCAAGGATATCGACATCGACGACAACGCCTTCAAGAGCATCGAGGCCATCATCAACTCGATGACACCCAAGGAGCGAGCCAATCCCGACATCATCAACCAGAGCCGTAAGCTGCGCCTGGCCAAGGGCAGCGGCACCAAGCTCGACGATGTCAACCGACTGATGAAACAGTTCGACCAGACACGCAAGATGATGAAGATGGTGAGCGGCATGGACAAGGGCAAGATGGCTCAGATGGCCGCTGCCATGAAACAGATGAAGAAGTAATTTCTCGACAATCAACAAAAGTCGCTAATAAACACTTAACACTAAACGAATATGGCATTTGGAAAGTGGGTGAAGAACCTTTTCGGCGGCGGAGCCGAAGAGAAGAGTACTGGCACTGAAGAACGGCGACCAGGGCAGTCGGCAGAGAAAGTAAGCATCACCGACGAGTTCCGCAAAACTTTTTCCGCACGTGAGCGCCTCAGCGAGGAGCAGCGCAACAGCTTCATCTTCTCGTTGCTGGTGATGGCATCCTACATCGTCATTGCCGACGGGCGCGTGGACGATTCTGAGACGGAGTACATTGGCAAGTTCATGGGCAACAACTTCGGTCCCGAGGTGGAGAAGGAGAGCATGGACGTGCTGCACAAGCTCTTAGCCAAGCACATTGAGCTGAACGAGACCAAGCCTATGGCTTTCATCCAGCTCATCGGCGACTGTGGCCAGCAGATGTCGAAGACCCTCGATGCCAACCTGCGCTATCAGTTGCTCAGCATGCTGGTGTTGATCAGCAAGAGCGACGAGCATCTCGACGAGAAAGAGCTGGAGGCCCTGCACGATGTGTCCATCTATATGGGCATGAAGAGACAGGATGTTGATGATCTTCTCGACCTGGACCCTGAGCTGGCGAAGAAAGGCTGGCCTGACCTGAACCTGAAGACTGGAGAAGTGGAGTAGGAGGGTGGCGTTCGACACTTTTACTGCTACAAAGGTACACAATTATTTAATGCGAAACAAGTCTTTCCCCGATTTATTTCGCATTAATTTTTGATTTTAACATTCAGCGCACAAGGACACAGTTACGCTGTTACGCAGTTACACAGTTACACAGTTACACAGTTGCATTTGCATTGTACCATTTGGATTTTTCTTTACCCTTCGGATAGTATCAAAATGTAAGGATTGATTTTATTTT
>JAGAAJ010000020.1 GCA_017615355.1 Prevotella sp. | reverse complement strand
TCAATAAAACAAAGGCTATCAAGAGGGGCATGTTTAATAGAGCAAAGCCTGATGTGCTAAGAGCCAAAGTTATTTATAGTGGTATGAAATGGGACTGGAATTTTCACCCAAATTGACGCAGAATCAAAAACTTCTACAACTCTGGTGGTCACACGGTCACAGCTGTGACCATGTGACCGTGACCGTCTGGTTGTCGAAAATGGGTCAATCTTTTTAGGGTTTGTGAAAAAGCACTAATGGTGAGTATCTGGGGCTTTATTTACGCTTGGGATTCTTGGGGAACCAGCCTCTTTCTACTCGTTTCTTTTGCTCAAAGAGTTCGCCTATGCCCCATAGAGCCGAAGCTCCAAAGACTCCGACAACGGCAGAGATGAGGGTGTTCTCGATGAACAATGCCGCTACGATTGAAGCTATGCCAATTACCAGATACACAATCCAGGGGCGCGTACCCCAGTAGTACTCTGTCTTGATGACAATTGGATGCCAGATGCCTATGGTCAAGAAGGTACAAATAGCAATGATTATTCCTGTGAGATACATCGTTCCGTATTATTTTGCCAATGTGAAGCTGATGGGCAGGGTATAGGTGGTCTCCACGCGCCTGCCGTTCTGTCGTCCGGGTTTCCAACGGGGCATGCTGCGCACTACGTAGACGGCTTCTTCTCTCAGGGCCTCTACGGCCTCCAAGTAAGCCTTGGCCTTTTCGCGGATTTCCTCGTTCTCATCAGAAAGGGCAGACAGGTCGCGAACTTCGGCAGGCAGACTGGTCTTTACTTCTGCTGCCTGCGGTGAGCGCACGAGTCCTGTCTTATCAATAATGAACTTCACGGTAATCTCTGCCTCGACCTTCATTTCGCTGGCTATCTCTGGATAGCGCAGGTGACTGTTCAGATACTTCATGAGTTCCTCAAACCCTCCTGGGAAGCTGGGTATAGACTCTACGACGTTAAACGTATTGTCATCCCCGTTGCTGAAGTCATAGTCGGTGTATCGCGATTCGTATTCATTGATGCTGTCGCGACGGCCCACAACCTGTATCGTACGGAACTTCATGGCCTCTTCCAGCGTCACGTCAATCTTGTCGCTGCTGATGTCGAGCGTTTGGGTCTGCATGCCCACGAACGATACACGGATCTTGTTCTTGGGGTCTTTCACCTTGAGTGAGAAGTTGCCGTTGATGTCGGTGACGGCACTGGCCACGATGCGATTAAACTGGTCAATCTCCACAACGTTGGCACCTACCAGGATATTAGCAGCGTCCCTTACTGTGCCCGTAATCTTGTCGCCAGCCTTTATGCCCTTTTCTTTCTCATCTTTCTGCTCAGGTGCCGTAGTCGGAGTCTCCTTTACTTCAGCCTCGTCTGAGGCATCGGAAGAAAGTGCTTCTACGATGGGCTGCTTTATAATCTCCACACTGCTGTCTACCACGTCTTTCAGGGCCTCCTTGGGTTTCGAGAATGCCGTGAGTGCGATGCCTACGAGGGGGATGGTGACTGCAATCCAAGTCATGCGCCACCAATGTGACTGCTTTTTCTTCATCATAATAATACGTTTTTTAATGTTAAGATTAAACGAACAAGCCAGCGCGTAGGCCTCCGCTCCAACTGTCCTATAGATTAATAATCGCTGATATTCACGTCTTTGTATGTGATAATGATTGAGCACTTCATCATCAGCCTCATATTCGTGAACCACTTTTATTTCTTTCAAAACTAACCAGCATACGGGGTTTACCAGTGTGCATAATAGGAGGAACACCAGATCGAGCGGATGCAGCAAACGGATGTGCGACAGCTCATGGTGCATGCTTGCACGACGGCTGAACCCATTCTCTTTGTCAGAGATAACGATGCGGTTCATCCAGCTGAACGGACCGTATTCCTCGCTGTGTACCACCAGCCTTATCCACCTGCCCACTCTCCTCGAGCGTTTGCCGCGCAGGAAGCGCATCATCTTCACCAGCGACTTCAGCCAACCCACTATCTGAAGGACAATATATGCGAGGTAAGTGAGTGTGAGGACGATAAAGACCTTCTGTATAGGCGAGAGGTGCGGAGCAAGAGTAGTGCTCTCAGCGCTCTCAGCAGTGAAAGCCGAATTGTTAATGGTCAATTGTGCATTGTCGATTGCGCTGAGCCTGCACACCTCGGCTATGGGCTCCATCTGCTCGTTCGGCGTGATGTGAATGAGCGGTAACAGTGCTGCCACTACCACGCTGGCCAGCAGGAACATCCTGTTGAAACGATGGAACGTGCTGCCGCTGAAGCACATCTTATACAGCAGTAGGAATGCCGAGAGGCATAGTGCCCATTCCATAACATAAACGACGAAACTTCCCATACTACTCTTCCTCCACCATTCGGATTAATTCTTTCAACTCGTCCACGCTCACGTCGTGCTCTTTCACCAGGTTGGAGATGAACCCCATATAGGAGCCTCCGAAGAATTTTTTTACGTTCTCCTTGTTAATGGAATTAATATATTGTTCGCGCGAAACGGCTGCATCATACATATAGAATTTCGGACTTAGCTCCTTATGCTGAATCATGCCGTGCAGCTCTAAGCGACGTACATAAGTCGCAATGGTGTTGAAGTGGGGAACTGGCTCTGGCAGGTTGCTGATAAGGTCACGAATGGATTGCTCGCCATGTTCCCATAGAGCCTCCATGATGGTCATTTCCTTATCGGTCAGTTTCTTCATAAGAAATTGTTTTTAGTTCACAGTTATAATCTTGCTGCAAAGATAACTACAATTTGTAGTAACCTCCAAATTTATTAAGTCTCCTTAACAATACATGTGTAGTTATTAGCAATTTGAGGGCAATGATTATTTTGGATATTCGTAAAAAAATAAGGCTGTCTTTTGGAGTGTAAAACGTTACTTTTTTTCGAGAGATTGCCCCCATTGGCATGTATGAACATTTTTTTTGTTTTTAGACCAATATTTGTCACTATGTTAGTCATTTTTTTACTACTTTTGCACTCGAAAACATGGTCCGATTACACAGACAACACTCTAAATATGATGAATCTAAAAAATCTTCTTGTCGCAGCCAGCATGCTGACCTGCGCCGTCCACACAACGGCAACTTCAGAAGAAAAGACGGTGCCGCCCGAAGATAAACCCCTGGCCTTTGGTGCCGAGTATATCCGTATGACGGCCGATGCCAATATCCCTGTGGGGCAGTCGAAGCGACCGCCTGTGGAGCAGCGGCTCTTCCAGTCGCAGCTCATCGACCAGAAGATTGAGAAGGTGAAGCAGCAGCTTAGCGGCAATCCCTACTTGGCATGGATGTTTGAGAATTGCTTCCCCAACACGCTGGAAACGACGGCACACTACACCCGTCTGCCCAATGGCGACGACGACACCTTCGTCTACACGGGCGATATCGCTGCCATGTGGCTGCGCGACTCCGGCGCTCAGGTGTGGCCCTACGTGCAATTCTGCAACGACGATCCCAACTTGTCCCGCCTCATCCGTGGCGTCATCCTGCGCCAGTTGAAGAGCATCAATCTCGACCCCTACGCCAACGCCTTCTACCAGGACTCCACGAAGGTGGGCGAGTGGAAGAGCGACCATACCGACATGAAGCCCGGCATCCATGAGCGCAAGTATGAGATTGACTCTTCCTGCTATCCCATCCGTCTGGCCTATCACTACTGGAAGACGACGGGCGACATCACGGTGTTCGGCGACGAGTGGATCAAGGCCATCGACAACATCCTGACGGTCTTCCGCGAGCAGCAGCATAAGGATGGCACGGGCTCTTACACTTTCCGTCGCACCACCGACCGCCAGTTCGACACCGTGGGCTGGGACGGCAAAGGACATCCTGTCAAGCCCGTCGGACTGATTGCTTCAGCTTTCCGCCCGAGCGACGATGCCACCGTGTTCCCCTTCCTCGTGCCCTCCAACTTTATGGCAGTCAGCTCGCTGCGCAAGGCCGCCGAGATTCTCGAAATTGTCAACAACGATCCTGACCGCGCTGCCCAATGCAGGGCTTTGGCCGACGAAGTGGAGCAGGCGCTGAAGAAGTATGCCGTGGTGGAGCATCCCAAGTATGGAAAGATCTACGCCTACGAGGTGGACGGCTTTGGCAGTCATCTGCTGATGGACGACGCCAACGTGCCCTCGCTGCTGGCGATGGCCTATCTGGGCGATGTTGACATCCATGACCCTATCTACCAGAACACACGCCGTTTTGTGTGGTCGGAGGACAATCCCTCCTTCTTCCGCGGAGCAGCTGGCGAGGGCATCGGCGGGCCTCACGTCGGCTACGACATGCCCTGGCCCATGTCTATTATGATGTATGCCTTCACCAGCACCGACGATGCCGAGATCAAGCATTGCATAGAGATGCTGATGAGCACCGATGCCGGCACGGGCTTCATCCACGAGTCGTTCCACAAGGACGATGCCACTCGTTACACCCGTCCCTGGTTTGCCTGGCAGAACACCCTCTTCGGCGAACTCATCCTCAAACTGCTGGCCGACGGTAAGGCCGACCTGCTCAATAGTTGTAAGAATTAAGAGTTATGAAACGGTTATTGGTTGTTCTTTCCGGGTTATTGGTTAGCGTAGCGATGTTCGCACAGGAAAAACCCATGAAGGCCTACATGGTGGCCGACGCACATTTGGATACGCAATGGAACTGGGACGTACAGACGACGATACGCCACCACATACGCAACACGCTGACACAGAATCTCTTCCTGCTGACCCAGTACCCCGACTACATCTTCAACTTCGAGGGTGCCGTGAAATATGCGTGGATGAAGGAGTATTATCCTGAACTCTACAATGAGATGAAGCAGTATGTGGCCAACGGTCGCTGGCATCTCAGCGGCAGCGGATGGGACGCCAACGAGGTCATCATCGGCTCGCCGGAATCCTGGCTGCGCAATATCCTGCTCGGCCAGACCTTCTATCGCAACGAGTTCAACAAGGAGAGTACCGACGTGTTCCTGCCCGACTGCTTCGGCTTTGGCTACACGCTGCCTACGCTGGCTTCACATTGTGGACTCATCGGCTTCTCGTCGCAGAAGCTCGGTTGGCGCAGCCAGCCTTTCTATGAAGGCAACAAGCGCTATCCCTTCACCATCGGCCTGTGGCAAGGCATCGACGGCAGCCGCATCATGATGGCCCACGGCTTTGGCTACGGTGAACGCTGGAAGGACGAGGACTTGTCGAAGAACAAACAGCTCATGCGCGAAATCGGCGAGAGTCCCCTCAACCAGGTCTACCGTTACTACGGCACAGGCGACATCGGCGGCTCGCCCAACATCGCCTCTGTTCGCTCCGTCGAGAAAGGCATCAGCGGCGATGGCCCCATACAGATCATCAGTGCCACCAGCGACCAGCTGTACAAAGACTATCTGCCCTTCGACCAGCATCCTGAGCTGCCTGTCTTCGACGGTGAGCTCACCATGGACCTGCATGGCAACGGATGCTACACCTCGCAGGCGGCTATGAAACTCTACAATCGTCAGAACGAGCATCTGGGCGATGCCGCTGAGCGTGCTGCCGTCATGGCCGACTGGCTCGGCACGGCCGACTATCCGCGACAGCAGCTCACCGAGGCCTGGCGTCGTGTCATCTGGCATCAGTTCCACGACGACCTCACGGGCACCAGCATTCCAAGGGCCTACGAATTCTCATGGAATGACGAGTTGCTCAGCTTGAAGACCTTCTCGGACGTGCTCACCCACAGCGTCAGCGCCATCGTTCGCAAGATGGACACCAACGTCAGCGGTCAGCCCATCGTGGTCTATAACAATGAAGCCTTCCCTGTCACCACCGTTTGCAAGATGGAATTGCCGAATGGATGGAAAGGAAAGGGCTGTCAGGTCGTCGATGCCAAAGGAAATCGCGTTCCCTCGCAGCTTGTGGAAGAACAAGGGCACACCCTGCTCCTCTTCCAAGCCGCCCTTCCCTCCTCTGGCCTTGCCGTTTTCAGTCTGAAGTCAGGCGGGAAAAATGTATCTGTCCCCCTCCCCTATAGGGAGGGGATGGGGGAGAGTCTTGAGAATTCCGTCTACCGTCTTCGTGTTGATGAATATGGCGACATCGTCTCTCTCTTCGATAAGCGAGCCAACAAGGAATTGGTGGCCGACGGCCAGCATATCGGCCTGGTGGTCTTCGACGACTGTCGCTCCTACAACTGGCCGGCCTGGGAGATTCTGAAACGCACCCTCGACAAGGCTCCCGTCCCCGTTCATGACCAGGCTGAGGTGACCGTAGAGAATGGTACGCTACGCAAGACCATCGTGGTCAGGAAGAAGTATGGCCAGTCGGACATCGTGCAGCGCATCCACCTCTACGAGGGCGAACAGGCAGCACGCATCGACTTCGAGAACGAGGTGGACTGGCGCTCCAGCAACGCCCTGCTGAAGGCCGTCTTCCCGTTGAGCGTCAGCAATGAAAAAGCTACTTACGACATCGGCCTCGGTAGCGTGCAGCGTGGCAACAACCGCGACAACCAGTTCGAGGTCTATGCCCATCGATGGACAGACCTCACCGATGCCTCCGGCCGCTACGGCGTGACCATCATGAACGACTCGCGCTACGGCT
The DNA here is from genome assembly GCA_017615355.1 of Prevotella sp. Classification (GTDB taxonomy): domain Bacteria; phylum Bacteroidota; class Bacteroidia; order Bacteroidales; family Bacteroidaceae; genus Prevotella. The sequence continues at coordinate 2,645 of JAGAAJ010000020.1, read as the reverse complement.
GGGACAAGCCCAACGACCACACCTTGCGTCTCTCGCTCCTCTACACGCCAAAGACCAATGGCAACTATGTCTATCAAGAGCAGCAGGACCAGGGCCACCACGTGTTCACCTATAGCATCTTGGGCCATCAGGGCGCCTTCGACGAGGTGCAGGCCTCGCAGCAGGCCACGCTGCTCAACAGCCGTCCGAAGGTGTTCTTCGCCACGAAGCATAGGGGCGAGCTGGGCCGTGAGTTCTCCTTCGTCAGCAGCGACAATGCAAATGTGCTGGTGCGCTGCATGAAGCAGGCCGAGGCCAGCGATGAGTATGTGGTTCGCGTCTATGAGCTCAGCGGCAAGAGCGAACAGACCGCCCGCCTCACCTTTGCCGCACCTGTCACGCAGGCCGTAGAGGCCGACGGCACAGAGAAGACCATCGGCGCTGTCACAGCCGACAGCCACTCGCTCAACGTCACCATCAAACCCTACAGCGTGAAGACCTATAAGATCACCTTCAACCATCAACCCTCCACCATCAACCATCAACCCTCCACCGTCCAACTCCCCTTCGACCGCCGCTGCTTCAGCTACAACGCATTCCGTCAGGATGCCAACTTCGAGAGCGGCTACAGCTATGCCGCCGAGCTCCTGCCTGCAGAAGGCATCACCATCGGCGACATTCCCTTCCGCTTCGGCGAGCCCGACGGCCACAACGGCATGAGCTGCAAGGGACAGACGCTGCAGGTTCCCGCAATTCCCCTCCCATCAAGGGGAGGGGCCAGGGGTGGGGTCTCAAACTTCCGACAGTTGCACCTGCTTGCTGCCTCATCCAAGGGCGACCGCATCGCCACGTTCAAGGTGGGCAAGGAGGAAACCACCGCCACCATCCCCTTCTACACCGGCTTCATCGGCCAATGGGGACACGACGGCCATACCAAGGGATTCCTCAAGGACGCGCAAGTGGCCTACGTGGGCACACACCGCCATTCCGCTGGCGACGACGAGCCCTACGAGTACACCTACATGTTCCGCATCGACATCCCCCTGCCCAACCAGCCCTGCGAGGTGCAACTGCCCAACGACCCGCACATCGTCGTCTTTGCAGCCACAGTATCAGACCAGGAGCCCGACCTCCAGCCTGCCGCTCCCCTCTTCCAGACCTCTCTGCCTGTCATAGCAGATGCCTCAGAAGAGCCAGCTGCAGCTGAATCCTCAGAGACCAACCTCCTAAAAACCGCCCGCATCGTGGCTGTCACAGGCGAGTGCAACGACAACGAGCTGGCACCCAACCTTGTTGACGGCGACGAGGATACGAAATGGTGCGACATCACGCCTGCTCCCAACTACGTCGTCTTCGACCTGGGCAGCATACAGAAGGTGAGCCGCTGGCGTCTGCTCCATGCCGGTGCCGAGGACTTCTCCTACATCACGCGCACCTGCCTCCTGCAGACACGTTGCAGCGAGACGGAGGAATGGACTACTGTTGACATGTTCGACCAAAACCGCAGCAATGTCACCGATCGCCGCTTCACGCCCACCGATGCCCGCTTCGTCCGCCTCTTCGTGGTTGGCTCCACGCAGACCACCGGCGATGCCACCCGCATCTACGAATTTGAGCTCTTCGCCTCTGGGCTCTAGTCCAATGATCTACTGCATATAATTATGGAGGCTCCAAAATTTTCTGCGGAGCCTCCTTATTTTGCTAAAGAAGCTCTTTATTCAGCTGAGGAGCTTCCTTATTCTGCTGAGGGACCTCTTTATTTTTCTGAGGAGGCTCCTCAGTTTTATCGTAAAGTATTTCCCCAACTCTTTAGGTCAGCAAAACGTCACAGCGTCACAGCTGTGACATTATCCCCGCGCATATCGTCACAGCTGTGACGTTTCTGTGACAGCCAAGAAAAATGATAGGAAAGAAATCGTCCGCAATGGTCTGAATTTTAGACAATTAACAAGACTCAATAATTGCTGTTATGGGAAAAGTGGATATCGTCACAGCTGTGACGCGTGACGGTCTGGATGTCGAAAAGATCCAAAAATATGTCTTTTCCTTTCCGATGTAAGCACAATTTTGTGCCCACATTCGCCTGGGGCAGACTCGCGAATCGCGATGGTGGTTTTCTCTCCATCAAGGGGTGCCCATTTCGTTCACCCCTTTACTTCAAACCAGTGCACCGATTTGGTGCAGTGCTTTTTAGTTCAAAACCTGGGCCCTGATTCAGGGCGGTGGTATTAGTTCAAGGCAGTGCCCCGAATCAGGGCAGCGGTTTTAGTTTAGACCAGTCCCTCGAAACAGGGTAGTGGTTTTGACAGCCCGCATTTCTCCAAGGGGACACTAAGTTAGTGCGTCCTTTTGGTCTTCAGCATATGAATTTGCAGCTGACCCGACGAATTGTCGGGTCAGGTCTCGGAATCAATAAGTAGATATAACAAAGGGTGTCGCATAACGCGATACCCTTCAACGTATTTTTTCGTGCAAATTTGTTTGGGTTTCAAAAACTTTTTGTATTTTTGCAGCAAGTTATTCAAAAAAGCCAATGAGCGATGACATATCTCAATCAGTTTCACAAAGAGGCCGTGGAGAGGAAATTGCGGAAAATAGAAGAATCTATGAAGTCTCCGATGAACTCCTTAGACGCAGCCAACTATATGAAGCACAACTTCGAGATG
>JAGAAJ010000019.1 GCA_017615355.1 Prevotella sp. | reverse complement strand
GGCGCAGACGATGAGGAAGTGCAGCCAGAAGGTCGACACCCAGTCGGTTTCGCGCAAGGATACAGCGCGGGCACTGCCGTCAGCCAGACCTATATTGACGGCGAACTGCAGCCAGATAAGCTGTCCGACGATGCAGGCCAGAAGGGTGAGCAATGCACCCTCGCCCCAAATCATCCAGAACAGGTGGCGGCGCTTGGCACCAAAACTGCGCATGATGCCAATGTCCTCGGTGCGCTTGCGAATCTGTAGCCAGAAGGTGCCGAGCGTGCCGAGCATGACGTTGAGGGCGAAGAGCAGGCCGAGGGTGCTGAGGAGCGTGATGATGATGTACTGGTCGGAGATATGCACGTTTTTCGCCTGATAGTCGTTGTAGGTGTGGAGCCAAGCTAAGGCGTAGGTGCCATTGTTAGCCTTGCCTTTATATTTGGCTATGAACTCCCCGGCATCTGCCTCCGGCTTCAGGCGGATGAGCATCCAAGGCGTATTATCGCCGAAGGACACTATAGGGGAAAACGCAATGTAGTGGTGACGCTCGTGGGGCGCGGGCTTCACGTCCTCTACTACGCCGAAGACGGTGTGGTGCGACGTGATTTCTACGCCATTATCGTCGGTGCCCTGAACTTTTATCAATCTGCGACCGACGGCCTCGGCGGTGCCGAAGAGCTGGACAGCAAGGCTGCGGGTGATGATGACACCGTCCTGGGGACACTCTGCCGACAGCGTTTCCAGGGTTGGACTGCCCTCGACGGCGGTCATGCCCAGCGTCTCGAAGTAGCATTGGTTCAGCGTAAAGAACTCGGTGTAGGCCGAGCAGGTCTTGGTGGTGTCGGCCTCTGGTGCCACGGGGTGATAGTTCCATCGACTATACCCGTCGTCGACAAATTCCCGGGTGAGACATACCGACAGCACTTCGGGCAGGGCACGCACCTCATCGCGGAAGGTATAGAGGCTCGACATTACTTTGAGGGCTTCGCGCTCGAAGGGTTTCAGCCGAACGGTGTCGGCGTATGTTTCGGCTTCAGCGGTTGCGCTCTCGGTGGTGAGCGGCGTTATTCTTCCCGTCTGTCCCACGAGCAGGTGTTCCTTCTCAAACTCACCGTCGGCGTGGCAGAAGTAATTGCTATATGTCCAAACGGTGATGTTGTCAATCAGGTAGAAACTGAGGACGGCGATGAGGGCGATTTCGGCGAACACGAAGCCGTTCTGGCGGCGATGCGCCCAAAAATTCTTGAGTATCATGGGGCGTTATCTTTTCTGGTTGAGAGATTCGACGATAGGTTTACGGAGCGAGTGCCAGGCGGGCATCAGGGCGGCCATAAGGTTGAGCAGCACACAGCAGAGGAAGACGATGAGGAAGAGCGTGGGTGTGAAGAACATCTGGAACTGCATGCCTGTGTCCACTACGCTCTGGTCGGCAGAGACGAACATCTGCAGGAAGATCTTGTTGTCGCTGATGGCCGACACAAAGATGGCCGACAGCACCCAGCCGACGATGCCGCCGAGGAGCGTCAGCATGAGGTTCTCATGGATGACCTCATTGAGCAGCGTGCGACGTTTCGCACCGAAGGCCTTGCGGATGCCCATCTCGGCGCGGCGGGCCTCCATACGGTTGCTGACCAGACCGCTCAGGTTGATGGCGGGCAGGAAGAGGAACAGCAGCATGAGGACGGCAGGCGGCATCAGGTTCATGGCCGCCAATGCCAGCCCCTGGTCGTCGGCTCCGTCGGGCCTGAAGAAATTGATCTTGTGGAAGAAGTGCGTGCGCGCCATCACCGCCCATTCCACCTTCTTACCCAACTGCGAACTGATAACGGCGCTGTAGTTCTGGCGCAACGGCTCCAGCTCGGTGTTGAAGTCCTTCAGCGCGTAGCCTTCGCGGAGCATGATTTGGACGTTGAGATTGCCGTTGTAGGTCACGTCCACGTAGTTGTCACCATTGCGCAGGGGATTGCGATTGTTGGGGTACAGGTCCATCCCTTCGACCATATACGGCAAATAGATGTCGGCAGTGGCATCCTCCAGAAATGCGCTCACCGCCTTGACCACGCCTACCACGCGGAAGGGCTTACCGTTGACTCTGACCGTTCCGCCTGTGGATGTGCCCGTCCTTACGGCCACTTTGTCGTTGATGACGCACACGTACTCACCATCATCCGACTCCTTCTTGGAGAATGAACGCCCGTCGATGAAGTCGAGGTCGTAGATGCGAAAGAAGTCGTGGTCGGTGGCAATGGCCGAGACTCTTGGGGCTTCATACTGCCCCTGTCTCAGCTGCTCTTCGCCTTCGATGGTGTAATTGTTTTGGTAGGCGGGGATGGTGCCCGTCGCCGCCTCCACGCACGCCATCCGGCGGTAGCAAGAGTCGAGCGCCACCGACGAGAGCCCTTGATGATAGGGTATATCATCAGACTTTTCGCCTGGAATGAAACGGTTGTTAACGTAGAGCGTCCGCGAGCGGTTCGACTCCGGCGGGATGTCCGCCAGCAGCATATTGAACACGATGGCAATGACCATGGCCGAGGCGATGGCCACCGCCGTGCCCGCGATGTAGATGGCGGAGAATAACTTATCTTCGCGAATCAGTGCAAAGGCGTGTCGTATGATCTTAATCATCCGTGTAATCCGTTTAATCTGTGGTCGTAAACATCACATAATCTGCCGTCCATCGAGGAACTTGATGATGCGGTCGGTCTGGGCGGCCTGCTGCTCGTTGTGGGTCACCATGACGATGGTGCGGCCGTCCTCGCGGTTCAGGCGGTGGAGCAGTTCCATGATCTCCGCACCCATCTTCGAGTCGAGGTTACCCGTTGGCTCGTCGG
>JAGAAJ010000018.1 GCA_017615355.1 Prevotella sp. | reverse complement strand
CGTTGACGTTAACGAAAACGAAAAGAAATGTTTAGAAGAAGAAGGAATAGGGAAGTGCCGCAACTCAACACGACATCAACAGCTGACATCTCGTTTATGCTGCTGATCTTCTTCCTTGTGACTTCTTCGATGGACACCGACAAGGGCCTGACGAGTCAGTTGCCGCCGCCCGAGGACACCACGGAGCAGCAGGAGCAGGAGGTGAAGAAACGCAATGTGCTGGAGCTGCGGCTGGATGCCGACGATGTGCTGACGTGCAACGGCGAGACCATCGGCAACGATGAGCTGACCAAAAGGGTGGAGGACTTCGTGGCCAACGTGAGCGACGCCGCCGACCTGCCTGAGAAGAGTGAGCGCGAGGTGCACCTGATAGGTAGATGCCGCGTAAGCGACCGCCATATCATCACCATCGAGGCCGACCGCGAGACTACGTATAATGCCTACTTCGAGATGCAGAACGCCATTGCCCGCGGCTACAACAACCTGCGCGACCGGTTGGCCCGCAGCCGCTTCGGCCACGCCTATGCCCTTTGCTCGCAGGAGGAACGCGATGCTGTGGCGATGGTGTATCCGAAGAGGATTTCAGAGGTAAGAGGTGAGAGGTGAGAAGAATATGAGGAACAGATACTTTGCAAGGAACAATGAGGACAGGGACGTGCCGATGCTGAACACATCGTCGCTGCCCGACCTGATCTTTACCGTGCTGTTCTTCTTTATGATTGTGACGCACATGAGAGACGTCGACCTGAAGGTGCACTATGAGGTGCCGCAGGGTACGGAGATACAAAAGCTGGGACACAAGGCCAGCGTGGTGCATATCTATGTGGGGAGAAGGATGAACCTTAACGATAACGTTAACGATAACCTTAACGAAAACGTTGGAGACGACGAGTTCTTTATCCAGCTGAACAACGACATCGCGACACTCGACGACATCAAGGCTTTTATCGAAAGTGAGCGCAGCCAGATGAACAGCGAGGACCAGGGGCGCATGACGGTGAGCATCAAGGCCGACCGCGATGTGCCGATGGGACTGATCAGCGACATCAAACAGACGCTGCAGCAGAACTATGCCCTGCGCATCAACTACTCGGCAACGGAGAGGAACGATAACGAAAGACGATGACGATAACGATAACGTTAACGAAAACGAAGACGAAAACGAAGACGAAAACGACAAAGAAACGCAAACCAATAAATATCAAAGATTATGGCAAACCAGAAACTTGACAGGTTAGACAAGCAAATCCTGAAAATGATTTCCGAGGACGCTCGTGTGCCGTTCCTCGAAGTGGCCCGCACATGCAACGTCAGCGGTGCCGCCATCCACCAGCGCATCCAGAAGCTCACCAGCATGGGCGTGCTGAAGGGCTCGCAGTTTATCATCGACCCTGAGAAGATAGGCTACGAGACATGTGCCTTCATCGGCCTGAACCTGAAGAATCCTGAGACCTTCGACGAGGTGGTGGAACAGTTGAAGAAGATGCCCGAGGTGGTGGAGTGCCACTATACCACTGGCGACTACGACCTGTTCATCAAGCTCTTTGCGCATAACAACTACCATTTGCTTGAAATCATTCACGACAAGTTGCAGCCCTTAGGAGCCCGCTCGCGGACGATCATCTCGTTCCACACGGCTATCTCTCGCTCTTTGCCCGTCACCAAATTCCCGGGCGAGGATTAGACATGGGCCTGCAATGGGCTAAACAGTAATCATATGGGAAGAAAGAATAATCATCTTGTCATCATGGCCGGCGGCGTAGGAAGCCGCTTCTGGCCTATGAGCACGGAGGAACGCCCGAAGCAGTTCATCGACGTGCTGGGCACGGGCAAGACCCTGCTGCAGCTCACCGTAGAGCGTTTCGGCCAGTTGGTGCCTGCCGAGAACGTGTGGGTGGTGACCAACGAGAAGTATGCCGACATCGTCAGCGAGCAGCTGCCCGACATGCCGCGAGGCAACATCCTCTGCGAGCCCTGCCGCAGGAACACGGCACCCTGCATCGCCTATGTCAGCTGGCGCATCAAGTCGAGAGACCCGAAGGCGAACATCGTCGTCACGCCCAGCGACCATATCGTGACCAACGTGCAGGAGTTTCAGCGTGTGGTCAGCGAGTGCATGGCCTTTACTGCCGACAGCGATGCCATCGTCACCCTCGGCATGAAGCCCACACGGCCTGAGACGGGCTACGGCTATATACAGGGCGACCTGTCGTCGCCGTCGCTGCGCAACAAGGGCATCTTCCGCGTCGACTCGTTCCGCGAGAAACCCGACCTGCAGACGGCCGAGCAGTATATCAAGAAGAACAACTATTTCTGGAACGCCGGCATCTTCATTTGGAATGTGTCGACAATCGTCAATGCCTTCCGCGTCTACCAGCCGCGCATGGCGAAGATATTCGAGGCGCTGCTGCCCGTCTATGGCACGCCTGAGGAGCAGCTGGTCATCAACGCGCAGTTCCCCAAATGCGAGAACATCTCGGTGGACTATGCCATCATGGAGAAGGCGGAGGAGATCTTTGTCTGTCCTGCCGACTTCGGCTGGAGCGACCTGGGCACATGGGGCTCGCTGCTCACACAGTCGAAGCGCGACCTCTACGGCAACGCCCTCATCGGCGAGAACATCTCGCTCTTCGAGAGTCGTGGCTGCATCGTGCATACCACGCAGGAGAAGAAGGTTGTGATTCAGGGTCTCGATGGCTATATCGTGGCCGAGAACGACGACACATTATTAATATGTAAGCTCTCGGAGGAGCAGCGCATCAAACAGTTTTCGGGCGCATCCTGAGATAGGACTACCGACACGGACTAAACTGAAAGAACGAAATTTATAAAAATGAATAAAGCTTTGAAACACAGCGCCATCGTCGTTCTGGCGATGGCTGCCAATATTGCGCAGGCCGGTGTGACGCCTGTGGAGATAGAAGTAAATGACTCGTCGCGTGTTGTCGACCTCGACGAGGTGGTAGTGGTGGCACAGCCCAAGGAACAGGTGCGCCTGCGCCTCCAGCCGGTGAGCAGCAGCGTCTTCGGCGATGCCCAGCTGCAGCAGTTGAACGTGCGCGACCTGAGTCAGCTGTCGCAGTTTGTCCCCTCGTTTGTGATGCCGGCCTATGGCTCGCGACTCACGTCATCGATGTATGTGCGCGGCATCGGATCGCGTATCAACAACCCTGCCGTAGGCGTCTATTACGACAACATCCCCCTGATGTCGAAGGCTGCCTTCAACAACCACTTTTATATGCTCGACCGCGTCGACATCCTGCGCGGTCCGCAGGGAACGCTTTACGGACAGAACACCGAGGGCGGACTGGTGCGCATCTACTCGAAAGATCCGATGGCCTATCAGGGTACCGATGTACAGCTCAGCGTGGGTAGCGGCCTCTATCGCGATGTGGAGGTGGCCCACTATCATCGTCCCAGCGACAAGCTGGCCTTCACCGTGTCATGTTTCTACAGCGGACTGAAGGGATTTTTTGATAATCAGAACTTTGACGTGAAGAACGACAAGAGTCTGGAGGCCGGCGGCAAGGCACGTCTCATCTGGCAGCCCACACAGCCCCTGAAGCTCGACTGGACGGTAGACTATCAATGGGTGAATCAGAACGGCTTTGGCTATGGCGAGTTTGGACAGGGCAATTATGATATGTATGCGCAGTTGTCGACAACGTTCACGGATGTTCAGGACCCCGCCACGACCATCATGAACGGCTATAAGCGCAATATGCTGAACACGGGTCTGAGCATCGGCTATGACATGGACAGGCTGCTATTCACCTCGACTACCAGCTATCAGCACCTGAAGGACCGGATGATGATGGACCAGGACTATATGACACCTGATTATCTGCGCCTGGAACAGCGTCAGAAGATGAATGCCCTGACGCAGGAGTTTGTGTTGCGCAGTAACCCTCACTCAACCCTTAACCATCAACACTCAACAATAGACTGGCAGCACGCCAGCGGCCTCTTCGGCTCCTACCAGTGGCTGCGCACCGATGCACCCGTCACTTTCGGCGAAGCCCTCACCGGCCCCATCGGTAATGCCATCACCAACGCCATGAAGGGTGCTATGCAGCAGGCCATGTACGGGCAGATGCTGCAGCAGATGCTGGCACAAGGTATGCCGCAACAGGCCGCTGAAGCTGCCGCATTGAAAGCAGCACAGGCCGCTGTGGAGCAGGCCGGCATCAGCATGAGTGCCGAGATGGCTGTGCCTGAGATGTTCCACACGCCGCAGTGGAACGTCGCCCTTTTCCATGAGTCCAACGTCAAACTCAGCGACCGCTTGAAGTTGACGCTTGGTCTGCGCTTCAACTACGACAACGTGGAAATTGATTATAATGCCCAGGCCTATATGAACATAACGGGCGGCACGGCTCAGCGGCAGGCCACCTATCACCTGACGTCGCACGTGGCCGACAACCTTTCAAAGAGCTATACTCAGCTGCTGCCCAAGGTGGGTCTCACCTACAACATTGGCAATGGAAATGTCTACGCCCTGGTGTCGAAGGGCTACCGCACGGGTGGCTACAACATCCAGATGTTCAGTGATATCCTTCAGACCGACCTCAACGCCCACCAGCAGGACGCTATGCGCGGCGACTACGACGTTGAACACACAGCACAGGAATACAAGATTATCGAGGAGACCATCGGCTACAAGCCCGAGGAGTCGTGGAACTATGAACTCGGCACGCATCTGAACCTCTTCGGCGGCAAGGCTCACTTCGACCTCGCCCTCTACTACATGCAGATTCGCAACCAGCAGCTCTCCATCATGGAGCCCAACAGCAACTATGGCCGCATCATGGTGAACGCTGGCAAGAGCCACTCCTGCGGCGTGGAGACCACCCTGCGTGGACGCGCCTTCGACAATGCCCTCGACTGGGGTGTCAGCTATGGCTTTACCAATGCGAAGTTCGACGAATACGACACCTACAAGGATAACTACGTGCCCTTCGTGCCGCAGCACACGTTTAATGCAATGGCCGACTGGCATATCGGACAGTTCGTCCTTGGTGCCAATGTCACGGGTCAGGGAAAGACCTGGTGGGATGAGGCCAACACCTTCTCGCAGAAGGCTTATGCCCTTCTTGGCGCCCATGCTGACTATACCTTTCCATTCGTTGACAGGGTGAATGACAGGAAGATTGGCATGATGACGCTCTCGCTGTGGGGTCGTAACCTCACCGACACGGGCTATAACACATTTGCCGTGCAGAGCTCTGCAGCAGACAGCCCGAAGTACTTCGCACAACGCGGTAATCCCCTGCAGGTAGGTATAGACCTTCGGTTACATTTCTAAGCATTGCAAAAATAATAAAGCCTCCGATTTCGGAGGCTTTATTTTTTAAGCGGTGATAAACGCCACCATATCGTCTTGACGGGCCTTTACGCACTGGAAGTAGCGAAGCTGGTTGCGGGTGCGGACAAGGTTGTGGTCGGGATAGGTGGTCTTGTAGTAGACGTCGCCGTTGAGATAGTCGGCAAGGAAGCGCACGGCTTGCATCATGGGGAAGAGAGCAACGGCAAAAGGCAGGTTTTCCAGCTCTACGGGCGTGAGGAAGCTGCGTGCCGACTCCAGATAACCACGAGTGAAGGCCTCGAAGATTTCCCATCGGAAGGCGATGCGGTCGAGGTTGGGATCGTCCTCGGCAACGGTATTGGCGGCGGTGCGGAGGAAGTCGCCATAGTCGGAAAAGACGAAGGAGGGCATCACGGTGTCGAGGTCGATGACGCAGAGCACGGTAGAGTCCTTCGCGTCGAAGAGCATGTTATTCACCTTCGTATCGCAGTGACAGATGCGCTTGGGCAACAGCCCCTGGCGATAAAGGCGCTCTGCCTGACACATCTCGTCGGCATACTTGTCTATCAGCGCCAGTTCGTCCTTGACGGTGGCCACACGTCCTGCGGCATCGGCATCGACGGCATCGCGCAACTGGCGCAGACGGAGCTCCATGTTATGGAAATCGGGGATGGTCTCGCCCAGCGTCTCGGGCAGGTCGGTGAGCTGCTGCTCGAAGCGGCCGAAGGCACGCCCGGCATCATAGGAGGTGGCGGGGGTGACCTCGCTCAGCGTCATCGAGTCGGGGATGAAGACGGAGATGCGCCAGTAGTTCTGGCCGTCGAAGAAATAGGTTTTTCCGGCGGGTGAACCGCCGGACGCAGTGGAGGCGGAGGAACCGCCGGACGCAGTGGAGGCGGCATCATCAACGGTGGGCATAAACTGTAGCACACGGCGACGGATGTCTGGGCAACCCTCGGCTTCGAGCTTGCGGCGCAGATGGCGGGTGACAGCCTCGATGTTGTGTTGCAACAGGTCCACGTCGGTGAAGATGGCGTTGTTGATGCGCTGTAGCACATAATCAGGGGCATCGGTCTCAGCCGTCGTCACCAGATAGGTGTCGTTGATGAGGCCGCTGCCCAAAGGTTTTACCTCCTGCGGCGAGCCATCCAGCTGGAAATGGCGGATGACATCAAGCAAATCCTCTCTACTCATTATTTAAATGCATAACGGAAACCGTCGATACGGTTCCAGGCACCACGTGTGAAGTCGGGAATGGCTACTGGAGCGGAGTTGTTCTCCATTGAGATACGCGTCAGCTCGCCTAAGCAGCACCACTCGGCCATGTCGTAGACATCCATGTCTAGAGGCAGGCCGTTCTGCAGACAGTAGATGAGGCGATAGTCCATGATGAAGTCCATACCACCGTGTCCACCCACCTTCTTGGCGGTCTCTTCCAGCTCCTTGACGAAGGACGGCAGGTACTTGTGCAGCATCTCCTGACAGAGGGCAGAGGGTAGGGGAGCGTGTGCGTTCAGGTTCTCATGGTCGGGCACATCGTCACTGCTGAGCATCTCCTGACGGAAGAGCAGCTGGTTGACGGGATATTTGCTGGCGTAGCCGTCGCTGCCCACGATCTGGAACATGCGACTGTAGGGACGCGGTGTCAGCACGTTGTGTTGGATGAGCATGGTCTTACCCTTGACGGTGCGGATGAGCGTCGATGTCTGGTCGCCATTCTGGAAATCGGGACAGTCCTTGCCTGTCACCTTCTTCACCACCTTGGGACCATTGTAGGGCTTAGTGTCCATCGCTACGAGATAGTCCATGCGGTCGCCGCGATGGATGTTCAGCACCTGACAGTCGGGGCCGATGCCGTGTGTGGGATAGACATCGCCACGATACTTGGCGTTGTAGTCCAGACGCCAATTGTTCCAGTAGGCCGTCCAGAAGTCGTCGAGGTTGTGAAGGTAGGATCCTTCCACGTGCAATACCTCGCCGAAGAGCCCCTGCTGGGCCATGTTCAGAGCGGCAAGCTCAAAAAAGTCGTAGACGCAGTTCTCCAGCATCATGCAATGCTTGCGTGTGCGTTCGGAGGTGTTGATGAGCTGCCAAATCTCTTCAAGGTTCATGGCTGCTGGCACCTCGATGGCCACGTGCTTGCCGTGCTCCATAGCGTAGAGTGCCAGGGGCACGTGATGTACCCAGTCGGTGGCGATGTAGATGAGGTCGATGTCGTTGCGCTCGCACATCTTCTTATAGGCCTCCGTAGAGCCGCTGTAGGCGGTGGCACGCGGACGGCCATGCTTCTCCAGGAGCTTCTGGCAGTCCTCTACACGCTCAGGCACCACGTCGCAGAGCCCCTTCACGTCAGTACCCTCAATCTGGGCAAAACGCTCCACGGCACCGGGGCCGCGCATGCCCAAGCCGATAAATCCCACACGCACCACTTTGAGTGGGGGCGCTGTCAGTTGTAGGACGTCCTGCTGTCCTGCGGGACGCTCAGGTACTACGGTTTGCAACGGTTGCACCTGCTGTGCAGAGACGCTCAGGGCGATAGTTGCCCCAAGAATAACAGTTAGTAGTCTTTTCATAAGGTGTAGTAATAGAAGATGATTAGCAAGCCTTGAAACTCATGTCGAGACCTTTCACGCTATGTGTCAGTGCACCGACAGAGATGAAGTCGACACCCTGCTCGGCATAGGGACGAATGGTGTCGAAGGTGATGCCGCCACTCGATTCTGTCTCGTAGCGGTGGGCAATGAGGTCGACGGCCTTCTTCGTGTCGGGCACGGAGAAATTGTCGAGCATGATACGGTCTACACCGCCGTGGTCGAGCACCTGCTGCAGCTCGTCGAAGTTTCTGACCTCAATCTCAATCTTCAGGTCGAGGCCCTTCTCCTTCAGGTAAGCATGACAGCGGTAGATGGCATTGACGATGCCACCAGCGAAATCGACGTGGTTGTCCTTCAGCAGGATCATATCGAAGAGTCCGATGCGGTGATTGCAGCCGCCGCCAATCTTCACAGCCTGCTTCTCCAGGATGCGCATACCGGGTGTGGTCTTGCGAGTGTCGAGCACGCGGGTACCCGTACCTTCGAGGCGCTCCACATAGCGGGCCGTCATCGTGGCGATGCCGCTCATGCGCTGCATGATGTTCAGCATGAGTCGCTCCGTCTGCAGCAGCGAGCGTACCCGACCCGTCACAATCATGGCAATGTCACCTTTCTTCACTTTTGTGCCGTCTTGCATCAGCACCTCTACCTGCATCTCAGGATCGAAGCGATGAAATACTTCCTTGGCTATCTCGACGCCAGCCAAGATACCGTTTTCCTTGATAAGCAGGTGTGAACGGCCCATGGCGTCTTCGGGAATACAGCACAAAGTGGTGTGATCGCCGTCGCCGATGTCCTCGGCAAACGACAAATCGATCAATCTGTCGACTAATTCTTCAGTACTCAGCATAATGGTTTTTAGTTTTGGTTTTTGGTTTTATTCGAAATAGATGCCAAAGCCGATGCGGAAGCCAAAGCCGCTGTAGTCACCGTGGTTCTTGAGGCTCTGGTTGTAGTAAACCTCCGGCTCAATGGTGACGGTGCGGTTGAGGAAGAAGGCGTAGCCCAAGTTGATGGTAGGCATCAGGTCGTCGTAGTCATGCATCTTGTGCACGTAGTTGGCGCCGAGACCTACATAGAGACCATTCTGCTCGATGTAGTAGCGAAGACCTGCACCAGCCGTAAAGGCGTTGTGAGCCTTCTGATGCCAGTCATAGCCAGCCTGTGCGGTAACCATCCAGTTGTCCTGGAAAAGATAGCCACCCTTTAACGATGCGTCGAGGTTCCACTTCTCCATGTCATTGAAGCTCAGGTCGAGTCCCGAGAAGCCTGTGGCCACGTAGAACTTACCCTCGCCGAAAGGCGGGCGGTCCTGATAGGGCTTGTTGGTGTAGGTCTGTGCGTTGACTGCCAATGCGCAAATGGCGCAAAGCAGTGAGAGAAACATTTTCTTCATAGCTGTATTTGTTTAGTGTTTATTGTTTAACGATTACCGGTTATTGTTTTTTATTGTTCCTGTACCACAGGCAGAACCATAGGGCTGCGATGACGAAGGCAATGCCTGCGATGATCCAGCTCCACATGTCATCGAGATGGAACAGCTGCTGGGTAATGAGATAGGTGGAGCACACCACTGTCATGAACAGTGCTGGAATCAGCGTGATGACAAACGGTTTCTTCTGCTGAACCAGATAGACGGTGATGGCCCAGAGCATGAAGACGGAGAGTGTCTGGTTGCTCCATCCGAACCAGCTCCATATCTTCTTAAAGCCCTCTGCGTCGCTAATTTGCCAGATAAGCAGGGCGATGACAGCTGCGAACAAGGGAATGCAGATGTAGAGTCGCTTGCGGATGGTGCGCTGCTCCAGGTGAACGAAGTCGGCAATGATGAGACGTGCCGAGCGCAGGGCGGTATCGCCGCTGGTGATAGGCGCAGCCACCACACCGAGGATGGCCAGTATGCTGCCGAAGAGGCCTAGCCAGCTGTCGCATATCGCACTCACGATGCTTGGAGCCTTGTTGATGATGCCTTCGCCTCCCTCTATCAGCTGATAACCGGGTGTGGGCTGGTCATAGAAGAAGTACATGGCTACTGTGGCCCAGATGAGTGCCACGATACCCTCGGTAATCATGGCTCCGTAGAAGATGGGGCGTCCCTGCTTCTCACTCTTCATGCAGCGTGCCATCAACGGGCTCTGCGTAGCGTGGAAGCCGCTGATGGCTCCACAGGCGATGGTGATGAACAGGCAGGGGAAGATGCTGTCGGCAGTCAGGGCCTTAGTGGGCAGGCTTTCCCACAGTTCGGGAATGGCAGGCTGCTTGACAAAGAGCATCACCAATAGTGCACCTGCCATAAACAGCAGCGAGAAGGCGAACAGCGGATATACCTTGCCGATAATCTTGTCGATAGGCATCATCGTGGCGATGAGATAATATGCAAAGATGACAATGATCCAGAATGTGCTGTCGCCCAGAACCTCCATCGATGGGGCATGTTCCACGCAGAGGCCCTGCATCAGTGTGGCGGGGCTGTACACAAACACGGCACCTACCATCATCAGCAGGAACACCGAGAATACCAGCATCACCTGCTTCGTCGTCTTGCCTAAGAAACGACCGATGATCTCCGGTTGGTTGATGCCGCCATTGCGCACACTGAGCATACCGCTCATATAGTCGTGCGTAGCACCAGCGAAGATGCAGCCCAGCACAATCCACAGGTAGGCGGCCGGTCCGAACTGTGCACCCATGATGGCACCGAAGATGGGACCAGTACCGGCAATGTTCAGGAATTGAATCATAAAGATCTTCCAGCCGGGCAGTACCATGAAGTCTACACCGTCGGCCTTGGCCACAGCAGGCGTAGGCCTGTCGTCAGGTCCGAAAACACGTTCCACGAAGCGGCCATAGAGGAAATAGCCCAAGACAAGAGCCACCAGGCTCACAGCAAAAGTAATCATACTTTTCTACTTCTATTTTCAAGAAAACACTTTACGACTGCAAAGATACAACTTTATTTGATATAATCTGCGTTCAGCTGGGAAAAAAATCTTAAAAGAAAAGCATATCGCTGCAGAGTAGCAACGATATGCCTTCCTTTTTTACTATGTCAATCAGACGATGCCTCGTCCGTGGCAGTTCTTGAACTTCTTGCCGCTGCCGCAGGGGCAGGGATCGTTACGGCCTGGCAGCTTGTCTTTGATGATAGGATTACGTGGCTGCTGGGCACGGGTGTCGTGCTGGGCGGCGGCACGCTGATTCTGGTCAACAAGCTGTTCCTGCTCGGCCGACTGCTTGTTCTCGGTGTAGCCGCGGCGGTCGGTGTGCTGCTCAGGAGCGGCCTCCTGTACCTCACGGTTCTGCATCTCAGGAATCTGGGCACGGGTGAGGATGGTGACCTGACGGTTGAACATCTCGTTCACCATGTTGTCAAACAGCTTGGCGCTCTCTAATTTAAAGATGAGGAGCGGGTCTTTCTGCTCGTAGCTGGCGTTCTGTACAGAGTGCTTCAGCTCGTCGAGCTCGCGCAGGTTCTCCTTCCATGCCTCGTCGATGATGTGGAGCAGCATCTGCTTCTCAAACTCCTTCACCACGCTCTTGCACTCTGTCTCGTAGGCCTCCTTCAGGTTGCAGGCGATGTTGTAGGTGCGACGTCCGTCGGTGATGGGCACGAGGATGCGCTCGTACATGTGTCCCTGGTTCTCATAGACATTCTTGATGATAGGCAGTGCCACCTCGCGGATGCGGTCGCAGCGGCGATTGAAGTGTGCCAGCACCTCCTGGAAAGCGTTCTCGGCAATCTCGTCGCGACGGCGCAGGTCGAGGAACTGTTCCTCGGTGAAGGGCACCTCCATACCAAACAGGCGGATGAACTCTTCCTTACAACCTATGTAGTCGTTGCGCTCGATGGTGGTGCTGACGCGGTCCCACAGCGTATTGGCGATATCCATACCGATACGCTCACCCATCAGGGCGTGGCGGCGCTTCTCGTAGATGACGGTACGCTGCTTGTTCATCACGTCGTCGTATTCCAGCAGGCGCTTGCGCACACCAAAATGGTTCTCCTCCACCTTTTTCTGAGCGCGCTCGATACTGTTGCTGATCATCGAGCTCTCAATCATGTCGCCCTCCTTGAATCCGAGGCGGTCCATCACACGGGCAATGCGCTCAGAGGCGAACAGACGCATCAGCTTGTCTTCGAGAGAAACGAAGAACACAGACGAGCCCGGATCTCCCTGACGTCCAGAACGACCACGCAGCTGGCGGTCCACACGACGGCTCTCATGGCGCTCTGTACCGATGATGGCCAGACCGCCTGCTGCCTTCACCTCAGGCGACAGCTTGATATCGGTACCACGACCAGCCATGTTGGTGGCGATGGTCACAGCACCCTTGCCGTTGCTGTCCTGCTGACCGGCCAGAGCCACGATGTCGGCCTCCTTCTGGTGCAGCTTGGCGTTCAGCACCTGGTGGGGAATGCCCTCGCGCTTGCCCGTCTCAGGATCGACATACATCGACAGCATGCGGCTGAGCAACTCAGAGATCTCCACCGATGTCGTACCAATCAGCGTCGGGCGGCCTGCATTGCGCATCTTCACCACCTCGGCGATGACGGCGCGGTACTTTTCACGTTGGGTCTTGTAGACACGGTCGTCCATATCGTTGCGGATAACGGGACGGTTGGTGGGAATCTCCACGACATCGAGCTTGTAGATGTCCCAGAACTCACCAGCCTCTGTGATAGCTGTACCCGTCATACCTGCCAGCTTGTGATACATGCGGAAATAGTTCTGCAGGGTGATGGTGGCAAAGGTCTGCGTGGCAGCCTCCACCTTCACGTGCTCCTTGGCCTCAACAGCCTGGTGCAGTCCGTCGCTCCAGCGGCGGCCCTCCATGATACGGCCTGTCTGCTCGTCCACAATCTTCACCTCGCCGTCGATGACCACGTACTCGTCGTCCTTGTTGAACATACAGTAAGCCTTGAGCAACTGCTGCAGGGTGTGCACACGCTCGCTCTGCACAGCGTAGTGGGCCATCAGCTCATCTTTCTTGTTCACGCGCTCCTCGTCGGTGAGACCTGTCTCAGCCTCAAGAGCAGAGAGCTGTGCGGCGATGTCGGGCAGGATGAAGAGATCGGGATCGTCGACCTGCTTGGCAAGCCATGCCGTACCCTTGTCGGTGAGGTCGCAGCTGTTCAGCTTCTCGTCAACGACGAAGTAGAGCGGCTCTACAGCCTCGGGCATGCGGCGGTTGTTATTCTCCATGTAGGTCTCTTCCGTCTTCAACATGCCAGCCTTGATACCCTCTTCCGAGAGATACTTGATAAGCGGCTTGTTTTTCGGCAGGGCCTTGTGCGAACGGAACAGCGAGAGGAAGCCCTCTTCGAGCAGCTTCTTGTCGTCGTTCTGCTGTCCGGCAGTAATCTTCTGCTTGGCGTCGGCCAGGTATTGCGTAGCCAGCTGACGTTGCACACCTACTATCTTTTCGACCAGTGGCTGATATTCCTCGAACATCTGCACCTCGCCCTTGGGCACGGGGCCGCTGATAATCAAAGGCGTACGCGCATCGTCAATCAACACGGAGTCAACCTCGTCGACGATGGCATAGTTATGGGCGCGCTGCACGAGGTCGGCAGGCGATGTGGCCATGTTGTCACGCAGATAGTCGAAGCCAAACTCGTTGTTTGTACCGAAGGTGATGTCAGCCTGATAGGC
Organism: Prevotella sp.; assembly: GCA_017615355.1. Taxonomy (GTDB): domain Bacteria; phylum Bacteroidota; class Bacteroidia; order Bacteroidales; family Bacteroidaceae; genus Prevotella. The sequence continues at coordinate 36,525 of JAGAAJ010000018.1, read as the reverse complement.
ATTGCGACGCTCAGGCGAGTTGGGCTTATGCTTGTCGATGCAGTCGACGCTGAGTCCGTGGAACATATAGAGCGGCCCCATCCACTCAGAGTCACGCTTGGCCAGATAGTCGTTGACGGTGACGACGTGTACACCATTGCCTGTCAGAGCATTGAGGAAGACAGGCAGCGTAGCCACCAGCGTCTTACCTTCACCAGTAGCCATCTCGGCAATCTTACCCTGATGCAGCACGACGCCGCCGAAGAGCTGCACGTCGTAGTGAATCATTTCCCACTTCAGGTCGTTGCCGCCGGCTGTCCAGTGGTTATGGTAGATAGCCTTGTCGCCGTCAATAGTGATAAAGTCCTTCGTCGGGTCGCCAGCCAGCTCGCGGTCGAAATCGGTAGCCGTGACGATGGTCTCCTCGTTCTCGGCAAAGCGCTTGGCCGTCTCCTTCACGATGGCAAAGACCTCGGGCATCACCTCATTGAGGGCTTCTTCGTACTTATCAAGAGCTACCTTCTCGAGCTTGTCCACCTTGGCGAAGATATCAGCACGCTCGTCCAAGGGTGTGTTCTCGATGGTGGCCTTCAGCTTCTCTATCTCAGCTTTCTGCTCTGTAGCGGCGGCCTGCACTTGCTTTCTTATTTCCTGAGTGCGGGCACGTAGCGCATCGTTGTCGAGCACCTCTATCTTGGGTGTCTGTGCCTTCACCTTCTCCACGAAGGGTTGTATGAGTTTCATGTCACGCGACGATTTGTCGCCGAACAGTGACTTAAGAATATTGGTGAAATTCATTTTTTATATGTACAATTTGACAATTTACGATTTACTTTTTTTTTTCTAAGCGGGTGCAAAGGTACACAATTTTTGCGTAATCCTGCAAAAAAAATCAAAATAATGGCTCAGAGGAACAGGCATTGGGTGCACGGATGCGAATGGAACGTGCAATGGTAGGTGCAATGCGGTCAGTAGTGACAGGCGTAGCAATGCGTTCGGCCCGTGTTCCTGCACCATAGATGATAATAGGAAATTGTGTGAAAGAGGCAGTTGAGACATAGCTCTGCTGTGTGTCTTCGTTGAGCACAGTCCAGCCAGGAGCAGCCTCAATGATGATATCGCCACAACGCTGCGGATGGAAGGCATTGCGAATCTTTTCCATCTGCGGGTTCTGTGCGGTGAGCAACTGCAGGGAGGTATACACATTGCGCACGCCCTGCATCATCGCCACTAATTCCTGCGAACGGCTGGTGGCCTCGTTGAGGCTGATCTTCTTCTTTTCCAACAACTTGTGGTTGAGGAAGATATGATTCTTGTAGGTTGCCTCCACATAGGCGTCCTGTCCCCATATACCGCCTAAGTACATGTTCAGCAGATGAGCTGTGCGTGTCATGTTCAGCGTGCCCGTGGGGATGCGGAAGGCCAGATAGTCGGCAGGCTCCACATCGTTGTAGCCCGTAGATGTGACGACGTAAAGCACATCATTGGCGCTGAAGTTAAGGTCGATATAGGCCATCAGTCGCTGCAGCTCGCGGTCAAGGCGCATATATATGTCCTGCAGCTCCATCTGACAGTCTGTCACACGCTGATGTCCGTATGTTCCGGCATAATAGGTCAGGCTCAGCAGGTCGGGCACCATGTCCTGGCCCATGCCAGTGCTGGCGATACAATGTACAGCCAACTCAGTGACATCGGCGTTGACCAGCGCACTCTCCTTGTAATTGTTGAAGCGATAGTCGCCTTTGAATTGATGGCGGAAGGGCTTGTTGTCGCCAGTATAGAGGAAGTAGTTGTACGTTCCTGTCACGTCGTAGAGCGGCTCCCACTGGGTGTTGACAATCTTTTTCGCTGGTGCGTTCTTATCGTTGTAGACCTTGAGCCATGAAGGCATCAGATTCGTGTAGTAGGTAGAGGTACACCAGTCGCCGTAGACATTGTCAATCCACAGAGCTGCGTCGGCAGCGTGTCCTGCTGACAGGACGGCGGCCTCCCGATAGGGGGCGATGGCATAGACAAGCGACTTGCCGCCTGTGGTCACCTTCAGCTCGTCGCCCAGCGTCGATGTTAGCAGGCCGTCGGGTGATGTCATCTCATGCGTGAGCAGACCTGCGAAGCGACTATCATCGACACAACCCACAGGACGCAGCGTCTCGCGGTTGAGCCACTGGTTGCCTACCATACTATTATAATAGGGGGTGGTGCCCGTGCTCAGCGCAGCAATGGCTGAGGCTCTGTCGACGGGTGTGAAGGGATAAGAGGCATTGACAAAGACCGTGCCGCCGTTGAGCAGTCGCTTCAAGCCGCCCTCACTATAGAGTGGAGTAAAGGCCTCGAGGTAGTCGGAGCGTAGCTGGTCAATGGCAATGTTAATGACCAGTCTTGGCGCAGTGCGTGCCTGCTCCTGTGCTGGTGAGTCGGTGGTAAAGCCGAGGAGCGCCAGCAGTGTGATATAGAGGTGTCTATTTGTCATGTCGGCGATGTATCCAATATCTTAACAGCAAACTTAGTGCCACAAATTCCATACCCGTGGCGTAATCCTGCCAGATGCCGCCGATGAAGAAGGCAATAAGGCAGCAGAGGCTGATGGTGAACCAGCGGGTACGACGATGTCTGATGACAGCAGGCAGGAAGAATAGGGCCACGGGATTGAGCACTAGAATCTGCAGGTTGGTGCTGGTGGCAGGATGCTCGGAGAAGAACATCAGCAACAGCAACAGACCTGGCAGGCCCGTGAGCAGCATCAGTACAGCGTCCCACCATACCATTGTACGTTTTCTGCGCCATTCCATCACAAAGATGCAGATGCTGACTCCTAATATAAATAATGTACACGCGAGAGGCGAGATAGGAAATCCGCCACTGATAGGCTGCTGGCTCAAGGGTGCGATCACCACATGGCGCAACACCAGCGGGCGTGTCTCGTCCTCGCGGACAACGGTGGCGTGGTCGAAGTCGTAACACAGGTTTGCAGGCAGGAATTCCTGTTCACGCTGCGTGGCCTTTATATCGGCGCGCAGTCCCAGCAGCAGGTCGTTGCCAAAGGTAGCCCACGGATGGTCTTTGGTGCAAGCATGAATCATCTCGCGGAATGTCGGGTTGTAGTCAGGCCGTGCGGCATAGTTCACCTTGCCGTCAAGACTGCGCTCAACGATGTTCCTGGGACGTGTGCTACAGTTATCGAAGAAATAGTTGTAGCGATAGACGGGATAGCGCTTCAGATTCTCCTCCAACGCCTGAAAGAGACGCAGCTTCTCTGTATTGCTGAGGTTGAGTATCTGTTCCTCCACCAGACAGCCCCACTTGGTGTAGGACTTGACCCATCTATCAAATGCGGAGTAGCGTTCCAGACAGTAGTCGGTCTTACCCATGATGAAACGCCACACGAAATGAGGCTTCCTGAAATCGAAGACGCCGTAGTTGTATACCAGATGACTGTCGGTACGCAAGTCATGTACGTGCAGGGCAGAGTGTCCGTAGAGGCTATACACCTCGTCGTGGGGTGAGCAGGTGACGAGACCTATTTCGATGCTGTCCATATCCTCTATGGTATAGGACTGCGCACCTGCTGGCAGGCTGACACACAACATCGCCGCGAGCACGCAAAGGCTGCGGAAAAAACGTTCTTTCATTTTCACGATGCAAAATTACGCTCTTTTTTCCACATCTGACACATTTCACCCGTTATTTTTTGTTAGTTTTTCGTGAGCGATATGGTTTTTCTCGCACAGAACAGCCGGAAATCTTAACCAACGTTAGTTTTTTGCGTAAAAACGAAAAAAATTTGGTAATTCACATGCCTTTTCGTACCTTTGCAGGCTGAAAAGATAGAAAGCAACAAAATGAGAAAAATATTTGTGTGCGGCCTTATCGCCGCAAGCCTGTTTGCAGCAACGGCCTCATGGGCGCAGAGCAACACGCAGAGCAGCACCTTCTCGCCCTATAGCCAGTATGGCTTAGGTGTGTTGGCCGACCAGTCGCAAAGCTTCAATCGCGGTATGAGCGGAACAGGCATCGCCATGCGTAATGGTACGCTGGTGAACACGCTGAACCCCGCCTCTTACTCAGCCGTTGATTCGCTGACGATGCTCTTCGACGCAGGACTCTCAGGACAATTCACCAATTTCAAGGAGGGCAACACCAGCGTCAACGCCAGCAAGGGCACTTTTGACTACGTGGTGGGACTATTCCGCATCAGACGCCACTTCGGCGTCAGCTTCGGTCTGCTGCCTTTCAGCGATGTGGGCTATAACTATTCCACCAGCACCTATCTGAATACCACTATCGGACGCATCACTGAGACTTTCGACGGCAAGGGCGGCCTGCATCAGGCTTTCGTCGGTGCTGGCTGGAATCCTGTGAAACCGCTCTCCATCGGTTTTAACTTTGGCTACCTCTGGGGCAGCTATACTCGTAGTGCCTCTTCATCGGGCACCATTACCGTCAACTCGCTGTCGAAGACCTACAAGGCCACCGTCAGCAACTACAACCTCACGCTGGGTATGCAGTGGCAGCAACCTCTCGGCAGGAAAGACCGCGTGACGCTGGGTGCCACTTGGGGTCTGGGTCACAAGCTGAACGCTGACCCCACTTGCGACATCATCAACATGAACACCTCGACGATGGTGAGCGACACCACCACCTTTACTATTAAGAACGGACTGGAACTGCCCACCACTATCGGTGCTGGCCTGGCGTGGGAACACAAGAATAAGCTTACCATTGCCGCCGACTTCACAATGCAGCAGTGGGGCAAGGTCAGCTATCCTGACTACGACGAGACGTCGAAGACCTATATGCTGCGTGACGGGCTGCTGACAGACCGCACCCGTGTCAGCTTAGGTGCTGACTATGTGCCTGATGCCACCAGCCGCCGCAACTATCTGAAGCGTGTGCACTATCGCATCGGAGCCGCCTATGTCACTCCTTATTATAAGATCAACGGACAGGACGGCCCTAAGGAGATGAGTGTCAGCGCCGGCTTGGGACTGCCTCTGCAGAATATGTGGAACAACCGCTCCGTGCTGAACATCAGCGCCCAATGGGTTCGTTCATCGGCCAAAGATCTCATCACCGACAATACCTTCCGCATCAGCGTGGGCGTGACCTTCAACGAGAAGTGGTTCGACAAGTGGAGAATCGATTAAACGAAAAATGAAGAATGAAGAATGAAGCGCTCGACCTTTGGTCGCTTGCTACCGAAGGGACGCAAGAATATGCTACCGCTACGAAGAGGCGGAGAAGCACTGTGATGGGAAGGAAGTTGATACTATTGCTTGGTGTAACATTCTTCATTCTTCATTCTTTATTCTTCATTTCCTGTAGCGAGGCACAGGAGCATATTGCTGCCGCCGTCAACCCTGAGGATTCGGCATCGGTGATGACCACCTACGGCGTGAATACGCTTATCACCGACTCCGGCGTCATCAAATACCGAATCGTCACAGAACGTTGGGATGTGAATACCGCCCGCATCCCTTCACGATGGGAGTTTATGAAGGGTATTTTCTTCGAACAGTTCGATGAGCAGTTCCACATGCAGGCCTACATTCAGGCCGACACGGCGTGGTACTTCGACCAAATACGTCTGTGGAAATTGCGTGGCAGGGTCAGCATCCGCAACGTCAAGGGACTCATCTACACCAGTGAGGAACTCTATTGGGACGGCGTGAAGCACGAGTTCTACAGCACGGTCTTCTCACGTGTCGTCACTCCTGAACGCACGATGGAAGGCACCTACTTCCGCAGCGACGAGAAAATGGAGCACTACATCGTGAGTAATAGCGTGGGCTCGTTTATGGCAGCGGATATGGAAGGCGAAGAGCCACAGACCAATAACAACGAAGGCGATGAGGACAACGAGCCGCTGCGCCCTGCGCCTGAAAAGCACCGCAGATATTAATAGTGGTGAGAAGTGAGAGGTGTGAGGTGAGAGATTAGATAAAGGCAGATTATGACAGCATTGATAATAGGCATTGTGGTTGCAATGGTGTTCTCCGCGTTCTTCTCGGGCATGGAGATAGCCTTCGTGTCGAGCAACCGCCTGTTGGCAGAGGTGGCTCGCGAGAAGAACGGGCTGAGCCAGCGCGCCATCGACCTGTTCTATCGCCATCCCAGCAATTTCCTCTCCACGATGCTTGTGGGCAACAATATCGCGCTGGTCATCTACGGCATTCTCTTCGCACGCATTTTCGACCAGACACTCTTCAGCGGACTCGACGATGCAGGTCGCGTCACTGCCGATACATTGCTTTCCACACTCATTGTGCTTTTCACGGGCGAGTTCCTGCCGAAGACCATCTTCAAGGCCAACCCCAACGCCATGCTCACATTCTTCGCATTGCCAGCTGCAGCGTGCTATTTCGTGTTGTGGCCCATCTCACGCTTTGCCACGCTGCTGTCGAAAGGACTGCTTCGGGTGGTAGGTGTCAGGATGGACAAGGACAGCGATGACAAGGAGTTTACCAAGGTGGATCTCGATTACTTGGTGCAGAGCAGCATCGACAATGCACGCAACGATGACGAGATAGAGGAGGAGGTGAAAATCTTCCAGAATGCGCTGGATTTCTCCGACACCAAGGTACGCGACTGCATGGTGCCTCGCACAGAGATTGATGCGGTGGAAGACAAGGCCACTATTGAGCAACTCAAGCAGGTGTTCATCGAGTCGGGCCATTCCAAGATACTTGTTTTCCATGAGGACATCGACCACATCATCGGCTATATCCACTCCTCCGATATGTTCACCGTGAAGGATCAGCAGTGCGTCGACTTGGTGCGCGAGATTTCGTTTGTTCCCGAGACCATGCTGGCATCGAAACTGATGAAGCTGCTGATGCAGCAGAAACGCTCGTTGGCTGTGGTCGTCGACGAGTTTGGAGGCACCAGCGGACTGGTGTCGCTTGAGGACATCATGGAAGAGATTACTGGCGATATTGAGGACGAGCACGACTCCACCAACTATGTGGCCAAGCGGCTCGACAGCGGCGAGTACATGCTGTCGGCCCGACTCGAGATTGAGAAGGTGAACGAACTGTTCGACATCGGCCTGCCTGAGAGCGATGACTACATGACCGTAGGCGGCTTCATCCTGCATGAGTATCAGAGTTTCCCGAAACTCAACGAAGTAGTGCATATCGGGCGTTTCGAATTCAAAATAATCAAGAATACAGCCACGAAAATAGAGCTCGTGAAACTAAAAGTGAATGAAAATGACATTTTTTCATAAAAAGATGCCGTTGTTTCACGCAAAATTTGTAATTTTGCAGGCTGAATTTGGAAAATCGAAAAAATAAAAGAAATAAAAACAAAAAAACAGACAAATTAAATGGCAGCAATTGGAAAAATCAGAAGCTGGGGTCCTTGGCTGGTGGGTATCATCGGCCTGGCTTTGTTCGGCTTCATTGCAACTGACTTTACAAGGCAGTGCGAGACCTCGAGCAATCAGGCTCGCCAGCAAGTAGGAAAAGTATTGGGCGAAAAGCTTTCTATCCAAGACCTTCAGCAGCGCTCGGAAGAGTACAAGGCCTTGTTTGGAAAAGACGTGAATGAGGAATTAGTCCGCAACCTGGTATGGGATGACTTCGTGAAGAACACCGTATTGGAGGAAGAGTGTGCAAAGCTCGGCCTCGGCGTCACCGACGAAGAGATCAAAGCCGTGCTGGCTATGCCCAACCATCCTGCCCTGCCCCGTCAGTTCATGCCGCAGGAATTCTTTAATCAGGCCGGCGAGTTCGACCACAACTATGTGGCCCAGGCCTACGCAAGCATGAAGCAGCAGGATCCTGAGCGTTTCAAGGACTTCGACGCCTATTGGAACATGATTGAGAAGATGCTGCGTCAGAATCTGCTTCGCGAGAAGTATCTGACCCTGCTGCAGGCCTGCATGCTCAGCAACGAATACTCAGCCAAGGTGTCCTTCGAAGGTGGCAATACCTTAAAGGACGTAACGGTGGTTGCTTTCCCCTACGCCTCCATCAACGACAACGAGGTGCAGGTGAGCGAGGCCGACCTGAAGGCTAAGTACGAGGAGATGAAGGAGCAGTTCAAGTGGAACAAGGAGACTCGCGACATCAAGTACGTGGTGTGCAAGGTGCAGCCCTCTGATGCCGATATGGAGAACCTGACCAACAGCCTGCTGGAGGCTGCCGATCAGTTCAACAACGACAGCGCTAAGATTGAGACTGTCGTTGCTATGCATCGCTCCACCATCCCCTACCACGCTGACCGTCCCTACAACAAGAACGGCATCCGTGCCATCTCTGCAGCTCTGCTCGACAGTCTTGACAACATGAAGGACAGCACCGTTACCGCTCCCTTCCGTTACATGACCATGAGTGCCAACAAGCCCATCGAGAGCATGGCTATCGCTCGTCTGAACCGTCGCTATCAGGACGTAGACTCCATCCACTTCGAGTTCATCGCCCTTCCCGCTACCGCCAACGATGTCGAGAAGCGTGCCGACAGCATCATCAACGTCATCAACGCTGGCACAGATATCGACACCCTCGTCAACAAGATGAGCCTGCAGAAGGGTGACATGTGGCTCAGCGCCGATGTCTATCAGGGCAGAACCAACATCGATGCCGAAACGAAGGCTATCATCGCAGCTGTCCGTCCCGCCAAGGTCAACGAGCTGCAGCGCGTTGCCATCACCAACGGTGTGCTGATATTCAAGGTCACCGAGCGTAAGGTAAGCACCCTCTACGACGTAGCTATTATCAGCAACGAGATTCGTCCTTCCTCTGAGACTGAGGACAATACCTATAACAACTTCAGCGCATACGTGAGCTCCTGCTCCAATGCTACTGACTTGGAGAAGAAAGCCGCTCAGGCTGGCTTTGAGATCCAGGAGCAGAAGAACCTGCTCAGCGACGCCAGCGCCATCGGCACTCCTGTGGCTCTGACCAATACTCGCGACGCCGTGAAATGGGCTTTCGCCAAGGCTGAGGAAGGCAGCATCTCTGAGATCTACCGTGATCCCGCCGAGGGCCGCTTCATGGTTGCAGCTGTGACGAAGATCAACCCCGTGGGCTATCTTGACATCAAGGGCGCAGAGCAGATTCTCCGTGCCGAGGTGATCAAGGACAAGAAGGCCGACATCCTGCTGAAGAAGCTGGCTGGTGTTACCACAGTGGAACAGGCTGAGCAGAAGGGCGGCACATCGACGACCCTCAGCAGCGTAGGCTTCCCTGCAACCCTCCCCGTGATGAATATGGGAGAACGCGGTCTTGACGGTGCCATCGCCGCAACAGCCGTGGGACAGAACGCTAAGAAGCCTTTCAAGGGTGCCAATGGTGTCTACTTCTTCAAGGTGGACAGCTGTGAGACTGACTCTGCAAGAACCTTCGACCGTCGCGCCGTGGAGACCGACCTGATTCGCAATCAGGTTTGGATCGTAACGCCGACCAAGACCGACATCGCAGGCAATCCCCTGACTGACAGAAGCGGCAGACCCATCCACCAGAATCCTTTCACCAGCTTCTGGGAAGTGCTTGCCGAAAAGGCTGGGCTGACAGACAACCGCTATCAGTTCTAAACGTTGACGAAGACGAAACGCTTCGCTACGAGAACGAAAAACAAAAGGCTGAGTTCATACGAGCTCAGCCTTTTTCGTTTATCTTTTCGTCTTTATATCTGCTTGGCACAATACGGCTCGAGGGCACAGCGGTTGCAATGCGGAGCACGCGACGTGCAGACGTAGCGGCCATGTAGCAAGAGCCAGTGGTGGGCCTGCGGGATGTCGGCCTCAGGGATGTGTTTCACCAGCTGCTGCTCCACCTTCAGCGGCGTGTTTGCCGTCTTGGGCACAAGGCCGAGGCGGTGGCTCACGCGGAACACGTGCGTATCGACAGCCATTGCTGCACGTCCGAAGGCAACGGCCTGCATCACGTTAGCCGTCTTGCGACCTACACCAGGCAGCTGCAGCAGCGCATCCATATCGTTGGGCACCTCGCCGCCGTGCTGCTCCGTGATGATACGCGACAACTCCACCAAATGGCGAGCCTTCGCGTTGGGATAGCTCACGCTCTTCACGTATTCGTACACCTCATCGGGCTCGGCGGCACCCATCGCAGCGGCATCAGGGAAACGGCGGAACAGCTCAGGTGTCACCATATTCACACGCTTGTCCGTACATTGCGCACTCAGCACCACAGCCACTAACAGCTGGAACTCACTCCCAAACTCCAACTCCGTAGTCACCACAGGCATCTCTCGCCTGAAGTGATCCAGCACAAGGCGGTATCTCTCTTCTCTTTTCATAACAGCCGCAAATTTACGCATTTTTTATGAATCTTCGCAAAAAGAATCCGTTTTATTTGTTTAATTCGTGAACGAGGCTGTCGCTGATGTCTCAATCTTTTACACAATTGTTTCATTTGTCAAATTCATTTAAATTTGTACGTGTCCGATTGCTTTGGTTTGAAAGTTTTTAACTAACTTTGCGCTCATATTGTAAGCAATTAACTCAATTATTAACCAAACCATCAAAAACATGAAAAGAACATCTTACTCAAGATTTCTGGCGCGGGCGGCAATGGCCCTCCTCGCCGCGTTCTGCTTCCTGGGGGGAGCGAAAGCACAAAAAGCCTTACCCTATTCGTATGGCTTTGAAAACAACGACCTGGCCGGAGAAGGCTGGACTACTGTAAACGAAAGTACTGCTAACGAATCTGAATTCGGTATTACTTATGCTGCGAAACATGATGGCGACTATGGATTCCGGTTCTCTTCTTACTCCAGTGATAGTTCTTATGACCAGTATCTGATTTCTCCAGAATTAAGTACTACTTCAGGCATTGCATTGCAGTTCTACTATAAAGCTTCCGACTCCAAAGGCACGGAAAAATTCAAAGTAGGTTACTCTGCAACTGACGCTAATATAACAAGTTTCACCTTCGGAGATGAAATATCAACAAAGAGTACTACTTGGACACAATCTGAAAAATTCATTATTCCTGCTGGTACTAAGTATGTAGCAATCTATTATTATTCCAGCTATCAATATAGATTGTTTGTTGATGACTTCGGCTTTACCGAAACCGATGCAATCCCCAAGCCCATCCCCTTAGCCCCTGACGATGTTACTAGCAACTCGGTCAAACTTAGTTGGAAAGAAATGGGTGCAGCTACAAAATGGGTGGTGGCTTATAAGGCTGAGGGTGAAACGGACTTCACAGAAATAGAGGTTACGACAAATCCCTATACGCTGGAAAGTCTGCAAGCCGGAACAGCCTATACTATTAAAGTACGTGCAAAAAATGACAACATTCTTAGTGACTGGAGTCGCGAAATCATTTTCCGCACTGACTGCACTGACTTGGACAAGTGCTATATCACTTATAAGCTTAACGCAAAAGCCTACAATGGTTCTTATGCTTATGGCTGGTATGATTCATATCTTTTTGTTCTCGATGAAGAGACGGAAGAGATCATAGATTATTGGACAGTGCCTGAGGATACCGAAGATGGTATTGTTACAGGCTCGCTCCAAGTATGCTCTGGCAGGCCTCTCAGGTTTGTGTGGTATTCAGGCGGTTTCGACAACTATTTTATTGGCGATATTATTGTTCAGGATGTGAATGGCGAGGATATCATTAACACAACTGGAGCTTTGAATGCAGACGTCCTTTATACTGTTGATTGCATCGTTGCCACTTGCGCAAAGCCCAAAAACCTTGCTGTTACTGAAATAGGAACCACTACTACAAAGCTGAGTTGGGAAGGCACCAACGACAGCTACCTGCTCCAATACCGTCCTTGGCATCAGGTGGGTGAAGACCAACAAGCCACTGCAACTTTGACCACCTACACCTATGACCTCAGTGAATACAGCGGAATGGGCTCTATCGCCATACGCCACTATGATGTGAGCGACATGTTCATGCTTAATGTGGACGACATTGTCGTAAAAAATGCTGTTGGAACAACCGTCTACACCCAAGACTTTGAAAATGGCACTATTCCTTCCGAAATCACGAATATGGATTTGGATGGTGACGGTTACCAATGGGGCATTCGTACGAACGGTAAAGATGACCAAAACAATCTTACTGGCAATGGAACTTATAGTGTCTCGTCAGCAAGTTGGGTTACAGGTGTTGGTGCCCTCAGCCCTGACAACTGGATGATTATCTCTGGCATCCAACTGGGCGGTAGCATCAGTTTCGTAGCAAAAGGCCAAGACCCGAACTATCCTGCTGAGAACTTTGCAGTATATGTCTCTGCTGAGACTGACCTTGTTGAGGTCCCCCTCACCGCTACTTCTTACACAGCCACAGGCTTGACCCCCAATACACCATATGCATGGCAGGTGAAGGGCATTTGTGGCCCAGGTGAAGAAAGCAAAATCGCCTCATCCTTCTTCAAAACAAAGGACGATATGCTTGTCTTTTCAAACGATGGCGACTGGAATAGAGTTGCCAATTGGACGGACGTAGACGGAAATGCTGTAACAGCACTTCCCACTATTAATAATAATGTGCGTATTAAAGCCGATGCCACCATTCCCGCTGGTGTAGTAGCCTGTGCTGGTAAAGCCACTATCGATGGCGGTAGCATCACCATTGAGGATGGCGGTCAGTTAAAACACAAGACTGCCACCTTAAGGGTAACGATGAATAAGAATATCTCTGGTTATGGCGATGGCGAAGGCAAATATAACCTCATTGCCAGTCCATTCACCGGTGTCACTTTTGTAGGAAGTGATGGCTCTACGTGGAGTTATGTTGGAGATTTGGCTAAAGGTGACTATGACCTCTTTGGCTTTGACGCCACTGAAGACCTTGAATGGATTAATTACGAGGCAAACCGCCAACAAAGTGCATTCGTTGCAGGTGACAATATTGGCTTAAAATACCTTAATGGCTATCTTTGCGCAAACAAGGAAGACAAGACATTAGACTTCACGGGAACAGCTCCTTCAAGCTATAACAGCACCAATACTGCTGATGTTACCTACGATGCCACCTCCACCAACCCGTTCAATGGATGGGCATTGGTGGGTAATCCATTCACCTGCAATGGCTATATCAGTTATAGCAAAGATGCTTCTTTCTATAAGATGAACGCAGCAGGTGACGGCTTCGAAGTCTATAAGAACGCTGTGGTACTGGCTCCTGGCGAGGGCGCCTTCATAAAGGTTGCCGCATCAGGAACGATTACCTACAGCTCTGAAGTTCCTGCCGGCACCTTCAGCGGAAGTGCCGCTACTGGCACTTTGCCCTTCCTGCCCCTGCATGGACTTGATATCAACCAGGATGCAAACTTGGAGGGATTGTTCCTGAACTTCGCCAAGGAGGGCTTCGCTACATATTATAATAGTCAGCGCGATGTGGTGCTGCCCGAGGACATGGTTGCGCGTATCGTTACTGCAAAGGACGAGTCAGTACTGACGTATGAGACCATCGCTGAAGGCGGCGAAGTGGTGCCTGCTGCCACTGCTGTGTTGTTGCAGATTGCATCTGCCGAAGCAGCAAGCCAGCAGCCTATCTTCCTCGCAGGAAAGACAGCTGATCCCATCACTTTAGATAATATGCTGCATGGTAGCGACGTGGCAGCAACGACGACAGGCGGCGGAAAGTATTATATGTTGAGCTATGACAAGAGCGGCGAGAACATTGGCTGGTATTGGGGCGTTGACAACGGTGCTGCTTTCACAAGCGGTGCACACAAGGCCTATCTGGCCGTGCCTGCCGGAACACGCTCGTTCCTCGCTCTGCCTGGCTATGATGAAACCACAGGCATTGCTGATGTCAACCGTGAAACAACAACTAATAACGATTGGTTCACCGTTGACGGCAAGAAACTCAACAAGCAGCCCACTCGTAAGGGACTGTATATCCAGAACGGCAATAAGGTCGTGATTAAGTAATAACATAAAAACAACATGACAATGAATAAGAAAGCATACATGTCACCTGAGACAGAGGTGGTGAACATAAAGTCAGAGTACCTGCTGGGTACTGGAAGTCCTGCTGATGGCCCCCAAGCCATCGATGAGGTAGGAGGCGGCGGCCAATTGTCACGCGATTGCGACATCCTTGACTTGGGATTAGATTGGTAAACTGATTCGCTTTTGCATATCATTATCCCTGGATTGCTTTTGCAGTTCAGGGATTTTTCGTGTTTTTGCTGCGGAGGTTCCGTTGGGAAAGGGTTTTTGGAGGCCTGAAATACTTTTTCTGACAATTCTTACAATTAGTAAAAAATACACACTACTACCACAAAAGAAGAAGAAAATAAGAATAGTTTATACTATTTTTATAGTATATTAATTGTATTATTATGCAAACTTTTGTTCTTTTAGTCTGATGGAGGGCGCATATTTAGGTGTAAGAATTGTAAGAATTGTCAGAAAATCCAATTTTAACAATTCTTTGTGGCAATCTGGGGAGGCTCCTGAGAAAAAAAGGAGGCTACTCAGCAAAATAAGGAGGCTCTTTAGCAAAATAAGGAGGCTCTTCAGGAAATTTTAGAGGCTCTTTTTCATTCTGCAATAGGAATAACGGTACATGCATTACACAATTGTCTCAATCTTTTAAGCAATTGTTTCCACTCGTTGGATTTGTTGTGACTTCTACACATATTGTTTGCTTTGTTTGAATGATTTTTTCTAATTTTGCAGCCAAATTGCAAATCAAAAACAAAAAATTCAATTAAACAAACAACAATGAAAAGAACATCTTACTCAAGATTTTTGGCAAGGGCGGCAATGACGTTCCTCGCCACTTTCTGTTTCCTAGGAGGAGCGAAAGCACAACAGACCCTGCCTTATGAGTACGGCTTTGAGAACAATGACCTGTCCGCAGACGGCTGGGTGCTACAAGGAGCTACCTCTGATTTCACCACAATTGATCCCCGTGTCTCAAGAACGGGTTCTTATGGCTTTAGCTTTAATTATCATGAACAGCGCGCTTACTTAATGTCACCTATCTTCACAGGGACCGACAATGGTATTGACGTTTATTTCTGGTATAAGAAACAAAGTGACTCTTATGTTGAACAGTTTCAGGTTGGTTATACCACCGATGAGACGGTTACCGATGCCAGTGCTTTCACTTACGGTGATGTGGTGACCGCTTCAACCTCTTGGCTGGAATTTGAACGCATATTCCCAGCTGGAACTAAACGCATTGCCATCAAGTATATCTATAACAAAGCTTATTACCTTTATCTTGATGATTTTACCTTTATGGTTCCCCCCTCCTGTCCCAAGCCAATGGGAGTTTCCATTTCGGCCATCACCAATGAGAGTGCTGTAGTCAGCTGGATTTCGGATGTTGATACATGGAATGTGCGTTATAGAATAAGCGGCACTGATGATTGGACGGTAGAGAGTTGCAGCACCAATGCTTCATTCACGATTGAGGGTTTGGACGCAGGCGTTACATACGAAGTACAGGTACAGGCTGACTGTGGTGGCGGATACGCCAGCGAATGGTCTAGTCCTGTTACCTTCAGCACTTACAAATGCGTGACCTTGCCTTATGAGTACGGTTTTGAGAACAATGACCTAGCCGCAGACGGCTGGATAGCCAATTATACTTCTCAATGGTCTGGTATTACAACGTACGAAAACCATAATAGTTCGTATGCATTCCTATTCGCTTTTGAGCAAAGCGGATCTTTGATTTCACCAATACTCATGAGTGGCGACGATGCTGTTGATGTTTCTTTCTGGTGCAGAAGAACCCAAACTTCAGTTTACGGTGCTCCGGATGAGAAGTTCCTAATAGGCTATACTACTGATGCGACGGTTGCCGATGCAAGCCAATTTACATACGGAGATGAGGTAAGCGTATCATCGTCTGAATGGAAGGAATATTCAAAATCTTTCCCAGTAGGAACCAAACGCATAGCCATCAAGTATATCTATCAAGAAAACGCTCCCTCCCTCGTTCTTGATGACTTCACTTTTAATGTATATAGATCCTGTAAAAAACCAAAAGGGTTGGTTGCTAGTGAAATAACTTACAACTCGGTGCAGCTAAATTGGACACCTGGCGAGGAAGGTCAGGACACGTGGCAGATTTGTATTAACGACGACGAAGAAAACCTGATTACCGTCCATAATAATCCCTATACAATGGGCCTTACGGAAAACACATCCTATACCGTAAAGGTTCGGGCTTATTGCAGCGATACTGAGCAAAGTTTATGGAGCAACGCCGTAAGCTTTGCCACGCCTGAGCAGTTCCCTACGCCTACCGAATTAGTTTATAGTGATGTGACTTGTAACTCGGTTAAATTCAGCTGGAAGGATAACGGCTCCGCCACCAAATGGGTGGTGGCTTATAAGGCTGAGGGTGAAACGGACTTCACAGAAACAGAAGTTACGACAAAACCCTATACGCTGGAAGGTCTGCAAAGCGGAACAGCGTATGCGATTAAGGTACGTGCAAAATATGATAACGATCTGAGTGCTTGGAGCAGCATAATCCTTTTCCGCACTGAATGCTCTGACGAGGACAAGTGCTACATCGCCTATGAGCTTAAGGCGAATGATTACGAGGGTTCGTATGAAAATGGCTGGTTTGGTTCATACATCTTGGTAGTAGATAATGTGACGGGAGAAGTCATTGCCAATTGGACAGTGCCTAAGAATGCCTCAAACGGCATTGTAAAGGGTATGCTCGAAGTATGCTCTGGCAGGCCTGTCAGGTTTGAGTGGCATTCTGAAAGTTTCTTCGATGATTATTTTGTTGGCGACATTATTGTTCAGGATGTGAATGGCGAGGACATCATTAACACTACGGGACCCTTGAGCGAAAACGTCATTTATACTGTTGATTGCAGTCCCACGCCCACTAACATCGTGGCAGATTTGAAGGCCGATGGAGCCGTCCTCACATGGGATGCTAGTGGCGACAGCTACAACGTGCGGTATAGAACAATGGCCAATTCAGAAGTAATCTTCTACGAAGACTTCGGACGCGGACAAGGCGATTGGACTACCTATAATTTGGAGAACGGTGGTGGAGCTATGGACGGTCTTTTTGCATTCAGATCTACTACTAATTCCCCCCAATACCTTATTTCTCCCAAACTGAACGGAATTGCAGCAGGTGCTACGCTGACTTTCTATTGTGGTAACTATCACTCACTTTGTCCTGAATCCTTTAAGGTGGGCTATTCAACTACGACGAATGATGTTGATGCATTCACCTGGAGTGCAGAAACTACTGTTAGTAACACTCAGTGGAACCTCTATGAGCAGTCACTACCAGCTGATGTCAAATACATTTCTATTCAATGTACTTCTTATAATCAATATTACTTCTTAGTTGACGAAATTGTCATCTGCAATTCACCTACAACCGCTGGATCATGGCAAAGCTTGTCGGTGGGTACTGCTACTGCTACGTTGAACGGTTTAGCTACCAACAATGCATATGAGTATCAGGTTCAGAGTGTCATGGGCGGTGAAACGACAAAATGGAGCAAGCCAAGAGAGTTCGCATTGCTTTCCCTGCAGGATGTTCTGCTTTCGGATAATCCCTCCAACACCAGCCTACTTCTCAACAATTACGGCAGACAGTCTCATGTTACCATCCAGCGTTCGTTCCTGACCGGTGTTTGGAATGCTCTGTGCTTGCCCTTCGATATTTCAAACGTAAGTAGTAGTGCTCTGGGCGATGTTACTGTAAAGGAGCTAAATACCAACAGTAGTGCCACATACTTCAACGATGAAAGCGGCGTACTCAACCTGAGTTTCAAGGAGGTAACAAACGGCATCGAAGCCGGTATGCCTTATATCATTAAAGGCTCAAATACCATTGAGAATCCTCAGTTCGCAAATGTGACCATTAAGAGTACCAGCCCAACGCCTGTATTCAGCGCTGACGGTAAGGTGAGCTTCTTAGGCCTCTACAGCCCATTGACCACCGAGGGTGAGGATCGCTCGCTGCTGTTCCTTGGTGTCGACGATAATCTCTACTATCCCAATGCTGCTGTGACCATCAAGGCATTCCGCGCATACTTCCCGTTGCACGGCATCACGGCAGGTGATAAGGTTCTCACTACACGTATGATCTTCGGCGATGGTGAAATAACGGGCATCTTGGATGCTGACCGTGAGGCAACCATCCGTAACGATTGGTACACTATTGACGGCAAGAAGCTCGACCAGCAACCCACTCGCAAGGGCCTGTACATTAACAACGGTGTAAAAGTTGTGATTAAGTAATAACACAAAAAACAACATGACAATGAAAAAGAATTATTTGACACCGTCCATGACGGTATTAAAGCTCAATATGCAACAGATGATCACTACTACCAGTAAAGCCGGTGACGTGAACAGTGGCGACGTTGGCTATGGTGGCGGTGGTAATACCCCTGGCAGCCGCGAAGGAGATTTCGACATCCTTGATTTGGGATTCGATTGGTAAACTGATTCTCTTCTGTATATCATTATCCCTGGATTGCTTTTGCAGTTCAGGGATTTTTTGCTGACTTATTTGCACAAATGTCTCATTCTAATGCAGCAATTGTCTCTTTTATCAGGTTTGTTGTAATTTATATGCGCATGATTGCTTTAGTTTGAAAGTTTTTAACTAATTTCGCACTCAAATTGCAAACAATTAACTCTAAGTTTTTAGCTAAAAACATGGAACAGAAAAAGAACAGTGTGAAGCCCGCTGAGGGCAAACTGGGAATCCTCGTCGTCGGCAACGGCGCAGTGGCAACAACATTCATGACTGGCGTGCTGATGACTCGCAAGGGCCTCGGCAAGCCCGTTGGCTCAATGACTCAGTATGACAAAATCCGTATTGGGAAGGGAGCTGACAAGAAGTATCTCCCCTACAAGGACATCGTGCCCATTGCCGACCTGAACGACATCGTCTTCGGCTGCTGGGATGTCTATCCCCAGAACGCTTATCAGAGTGCTATGTATGCCGAGGTGCTGAAGGAGAAGGACATCGAGCCCGTTCGCGACGAGCTGGAGAAGATCGTGCCCATGAAGGCCGCCTTCGACAAGAACTACGCCAAGCGTCTGGACGGCGACAACGTGAAGGACTGCAAGACTCGCTGGGAGATGGTCGAGGCCCTGAAGAAGGACATCAGCGACTTCAAGCAGAAGAATGGCTGCGCACGTATCGTCGTGCTCTGGGCTGCCTCTACCGAGATCTACGTGCCCGTCGACGAGAAGGTGCACTACAAGCTCAGCGACCTCGAAGCCGCCATGAAGGCCGACGACCGCGAACATATCGCTCCCTCGATGTGCTATGCCTACGCTGCCCTCACCGAGGGTGCTCCCTTCATCATGGGCGCTCCCAACACCACCGTCGATATCCCCGCTATGTGGGAACTGGCAGAAAAGACGAAGATGCCCATCGCCGGCAAGGACTTTAAGACGGGCCAGACGCTGGTGAAGAGCGGCTTCGCACCCATCATCGGCACACGCTGTCTGGGTCTGAGCGGCTGGTTCTCTACCAATATCCTGGGCAACCGCGACGGACTGGTGCTCGACGAGCCTGCCAACTTCCGTACCAAGGAGGTGTCGAAGCTCTCAACGCTGGAGACCATCCTCAAGCCTGATGTGCAGCCCGACCTCTACGGACACGGCAATGATGAGGACACACAATACTACCACAAGGTGCGTATCAACTATTATCCGCCTCGCAACGACAACAAGGAGGGCTGGGACAACATCGACATCTTCGGCTGGCTGGGTTATCCCATGCAGATCAAGATCAACTTCCTCTGCCGCGACTCTATCCTTGCTGCACCTTTGTGTCTCGACCTCTGCCTGCTGAGCGACCTTGCTGCCCGTGCCGGACGCTATGGCACCCAGCGTTTCCTCAGTTTCTTCCTGAAGTCGCCGATGCACGACTACACCCAGGGCGAGGAAGCCGTCAACAACCTCTATCAGCAGTACACCATGCTGAAGAACGCCATCCGCGAGATGGGAGGCTACGAGGCTGACGAGGAAATCGATTAAAGAAGCGTTTTAGTTGTAGGTATGCACGCTGGCACCTTGTGCAGAGGGCAGATAATTGATGCCCCACCAGCACATCTGCAATAAAACGAAGGAAACAATTAGGAGCCAGAGGACAAGACGGGGCTGCTGCTTCGGCAAGCGACGGTAGTGTATATAAATAAGGTACGCGAACCAGGTGACGGCAGCCCACGTTTCCTTTGGGTCCCATGACCAGTAGTGGCCCCACGCCTCTTTTGCCCAAAGGGCTCCAAAAAGCATGCCGACAGTCATCAAGGCAAGGCCTGCATAGACGAAGGTGTCCAAAGTGGTGAGGTGAGAGGTGAGATGTGAGGTGGAAACTATCAGTCGATAGATGGCCATCAGCGTGACGATTCCGAAGAAGGAATAAGCAAACATGTAGACGATGACGTGGGGAGCAAACCACGAACTCTGCAGGGCCGGCATCGGCGTGTCGGAATGCATGTATGGCCATAGAAGGAAGACAATCGCGAAGGCAATGGCCAGAAGGACGGCGAATTTCCACCTGATCCTTAGCATCAACATGCAGGCAGCCCCGGCCAGCATCATGTAGATGCCTGCATAGACCAGCGGCAGCCAAGGGTCGCGCACCAGCTCAAGAATCGAGAGCTGGCTCTTGGCGCCCATCTGCGTGTCGTAGCTGTATTGGTAAATCTTCCAGCCTTCCACCTCGACAGGATTGTTGACGTCGACTGTAGAGGTGAGAGGTGTGAGGTGAGAGGTGTGAGAATCAGCATGAGGGGTAATCAGCAGCTCTGACGCAAAGCGCTTGGGCGAGCCGTCATCGTAGGTCTCCAGGATAAAATTCTTCAGCTCGATGCTCATCGGCATCATGTGGACGAGGCCGTCCTGCGCCATCGCCCTGCTCTCCGGTACGCCAACCATCGTTATCATCTTCAGCCGCTGCATGTCGGCATTGCCCAGCGTAGCGCAGGTCATCGCTAGGAAGAGGCCGAAATGGAGGAGGATGGAGGGAAAAAGGTGGAAAGTGGAAAGTGGAAGGCGGCGGATAGAGAGTGAAAGATGGACATTCATTAGCTGTTTCAATGTCGTCACGCCGAGAATCAAGGCGATGTAGACATAGATGAGCACGAAGGGCCAGAAGGACAGCATGTTGCTCAGCCAGGTGCCATCGGCCTGCTGCCGGGTGAGGCCCATGATGACTGTCAGCAGGACGGCATACGCCAATGCAGGAATCGCTGCGTGGTAAGTACCGACGAATCGGAAGGCCTGGCCCTTGTTGCGCAGCAGGAACATGCCAACGATGATGGCCTGGAAAACGGCTGACACAATGCCGTTGACAGGCCACGCAAAGGCATCCCACCCAACAGGGCCGACGCTCAGCTGCAGCATCAGGCCTGCGACGAGCAGCCCTCCTCCAATGAGGAAGCCCTCTTTCATCGTCCAGTATCTGTTTCCTGCGTTCATGCTCAAATGTCCTTTTCCGTAAGGTGCCTGCAAAAGTACGAAAAAAAAATGAAAGAAGTTACACACATGTTGGAGAATCATAAAAATAAAAAAAAATGTAGGCAAGGTCTTGGATTTAGTCATTTTTTTTGTAATTTTGTACCCAAATTGTACATTAAAGAATGAAAAACATCCGTAACTTCTGCATTATTGCCCACATCGACCACGGTAAGAGTACCTTGGCCGACCGCCTCTTGGAACGCACGAAGACAATCCAGGTGACGGAGGGACAGATGCTCGACGATATGGATCTGGAGCGCGAGCGCGGCATCACCATCAAGAGCCACGCCATCCAGATGGAGTACGAGCGCGACGGGCAGAAGTATATCCTGAATCTTATCGACACTCCGGGCCACGTGGACTTCAGCTACGAGGTGAGCCGCTCTATAGCCGCCTGCGAAGGTGCACTCTTAGTGGTGGACGCTACGCAGGGCGTGCAGGCGCAGACCATCTCCAACCTCTACATGGCCATAGACAATAATCTGGAAATCATCCCCGTCATCAACAAGATCGACATGCCGAGTGCGATGCCCGACGAGGTGGAGGACGAGATTGTAGACCTCATCGGCTGCGACCCTGAGGACATCATCCGTGCCAGCGGCAAGACCGGCGAGGGCGTCGACGACATCCTCAACGCCGTGGTCGACCGCATCCCGCATCCCGTCGGCGACGAGGAGGCTCCCTTGCAGGCGCTCATCTTCGACTCCGTCTTCAACTCCTTCCGCGGCATCATCGCCTACTTCAAGATTGTGAACGGCGTGATCCGCAAGGGCGACAAGGTGAAGTTCTTCAACACGGGCATGGAGTACGACGCCGACGAGGTGGGCGTGCTGAAGATGGACATGATTCCCCGTCAGGAGCTGCGCACAGGCGATGTGGGCTATATCATCAGCGGCATCAAGGACTCGAAGGAGGTGAAAGTGGGCGACACCATCACCCATGTGGCCAATCCGTGCGAAAAAGCCATCGAGGGTTTCCAGGAGGTGAAGCCGATGGTGTTCGCCGGCGTCTATCCCATTGATCCTACAGACTATGAGAACCTGCGAGCCTCGTTGGAGAAGCTGCAGTTGAACGATGCCTCGCTGACCTTCCAGCCAGAGTCGTCGGTGGCCTTGGGCTTCGGCTTCCGTTGCGGATTCCTCGGCCTGCTGCACATGGAGATCGTACAGGAACGACTAGACCGCGAGTTCGATATGGATGTCATCACCACCGTGCCCAACGTGTCGTACATGTGCTACACGAAGCAGGGCGAGGTGAAGGAGGTGCACAACCCCAGCGGCCTGCCCGACCAGACGCTCATCGACCACATCGAGGAACCGTATATCCGCGCCTCGATCATCACCGCCTCGGCCTTCATCGGCCCCATCATGACGCTCTGCCTCGACAAGCGCGGTGAGCTAATCGACCAGCAGTATGTCAGCGGCGGACGCATGGAGCTGCACTTCATGCTACCACTCGGCGAGATTGTTATCGACTTCTACGACAAGCTGAAGAGCATCTCGAAAGGCTATGCATCTTTCGACTACCACGTCGACTGCTTCCGCCCGTCGAAGCTCGTCAAGCTCGACATCCTGCTGAACGGCGAGCCCGTCGATGCCCTCTCTACGCTGACGCATCAGGATAATGCCGTCACCTTTGGTCGCCGTATGTGCGAGAAGCTGAAGGAACTCATCCCGCGCCAGCAGTTCGATATCGCCATCCAGGCGGCCATCGGTGCGAAGATCATCGCCCGTGAGACGGTGAAACAGGTGCGCAAGGATGTGCTGGCGAAATGCTATGGTGGCGACGTCACCCGTAAGCGTAAACTACTCGAGAAGCAGAAGCGCGGCAAGAAGCGCATGAAGCAGATCGGCAACGTGGAAGTGCCGCAGAAAGCCTTCCTCGCAGTATTGAAATTAGACTAATCTAAGCCTTAAAAACCATAAGAAAAATGGCCAACCTAAGTTTAACACCCCGTGACGTGGCTCGCGAACTGGCGCGCCGCTACAGTACCATGACTCATGACGAGCTGGATGTCCTTGAGAGCATCCTCATCCCTCGTAAGTACGCCAAGAACGAGATTATCCTGCGTGAAGGCGAGACCTGCGAGAACATCTACTGGGTGGTGAAAGGTCTGGTACGCCAGTTCTATTACAAGAACAAGAAAGAGCTGACCGAATACATGGCTACCGAGAATAGCATCGTGATGTGCATCGAGAGCCTGTTCCTCGAAGAGCCCACTCGCCTACAGATACAGGCGCTGGAGCCTTCAATTATCTACTCGCTGCCGAAGGCCGAGCTGGAGCAGGCTGCTATCAAATGCATCAACATCCAGATGCTCTATCGCAAGATACTCGAAGAGTCGCTCATCATCAGTCAGCACCACGCCGACATGCTGCGTTTCGAGACGGCCCAGGACCGCTACGCCAAGCTGGTGAAACGTTCGCCGCAACTGGTGCTGCGTGCCCCGTTGGTATACATCGCCAGCTATCTGCAGATGACGCCCGAGACACTCTCACGTGTTCGCACGGCCGCCCTGCTCAACGGCTAAGGTATCCGTTTGCGCACCCTCTGCTGCACTTTTTTCCTAAAAAGAGCGGGAAAAGTTTGCACAGTCGGGAAAAAAAGCGTACCTTTGCACGCTGAAACTATTATTATCAACATTTTTAAAGAACAATGAAACAAGGAATTCATCCAGAAAACTATCGCCCCGTCGTGTTTAAGGACATGTCCAACGGCGATATGTTCCTTACGAAGTCTACCGCAAAGACGAATGATACCGTAGAATTCGAAGGCGAAACTTACCCAGTAGTAAAAGTAGAAATCTCTAGCTCCTCTCACCCCTTCTATACAGGTAAGAGCAAGCTCGTCGACACGGCAGGACGCGTCGATAAGTTCATGAGCCGCTACGGTAAGGCTGCGAAGAAGTAAGATACTTTCAACACACACCACATGACTTAAAAAAGGTGCGTCCAAGGTAGTTGCATATGCCTTGAGCGCACCTTTTATCTTTTTCTAGAAATCCAACCATGAAACTGCTGACCTTCGGGCGACTGCTGCCCTTGGCGCTTCTTGCGCTGACCCTTGCATCGTGTCACGGCAGCGATGACGAGGACGACAACAAAAAGCCATCCGCCAACACCAACGTCAACGCCAATCCTACCGACAAGGAGCCGGCTCTGCAACGACTGGAGTTTCCTCGCGTGAAGGGAGGAAACAGCCTTGTGCTCATCCACACCACCAACGACTCTTATGGTATCAACTACAGCGTGGAATGGGACTGCGACAAGAAGGCACAGCGATGGTCGGCCTATCAGATGACCGCCGCCACGATGGTTCAGAAGACGTCGCGCTATTACTCCACCGACAACCAGTATCCCTTCGATCCGCTGCTGCCCAACAACACGTACCTCACTAAGGACTGTTTCTGGAATAGCGGCTATGATCACGGACATATCTGCCCGTCGGCCGACAGGCTCTATTCTGCCGAGGCCAACTACCAGACCTTCTTCCTCACCAACATGCAGCCGCAGTCGAAGGCCTTCAACGCATCGGAATACAGCCCTTGGTACCGTCTGGAAAGCCAGGTGCGCAACTGGGCCAAGAATTCCGAGACGAAGGTGCTCTACGTAGTGAAAGGTGGCACCATCGAGGACGATCAGATACGTCCCACGCTGGTGAAGGGCGAGATGCGTGTGCCCCAGTATTTCTTCGTGGCATTGCTGCTTGAGAATGCTCAGGGCTACAAGGCCGTGGGTTTCTGGATGGAGCATCGAGACAGCTATGTCACCTATGAGCCGCTCAGCAACTGGGCTGTCAACATCCGTGACCTGGAGGAGAAGACGGGCATCGACTTCTTCTGCAACCTGCCCGATGACGTCGAGAACAGAGTGGAGACACTACCCATCGAGAACGTGAAACGTGCGTGGGGATTGTGATTTCCAATACCGTTGATCAATAACCAATTTCCGTTGTCAACATTTATCATTAAACATAAAAACCAAACAACAAGAATGAAAACTGTTTATGATTTTACTGTCAAAGACAGAAAAGGCAAGGACGTGCCGCTGAAAGAGTATGCCAACGAGGTACTGCTCATCGTGAACACGGCTACGAAGTGCGGTTTCACCCCGCAATACGAGGAACTGGAACAGCTCTACGAGAAATACCGCTCGCAGGAGTTTGTCATCCTCGACTTCCCCTGCAACCAGTTTGGCCAGCAGGCTCCCGGCACCGACGAGAGCATCCACGAGTTCTGCAAGCTGAACTTCGGCACAGAGTTCCCCCGCTTCAAGAAGGTGAAGGTGAACGGTCCCGATGCCGACCCGCTGTTCCTCTTCCTGCAGGAGCAGAAAGGCTTTGCCGGCTGGGATATGGAGCACCCCATCGCCCACATCCTCGACGACATGCTGTCGAAGGAAGACCCCGACTATAAGGAGAAGAACGACATCAAGTGGAATTTCACCAAGTTCCTAGTTGACAAGAAAGGCATGGTTGTCGCCCGCTTCGAGCCCACCACCGCCATCTCCGAGATCGAAAAGCAGATTGAAGAATTGCTGAAGTAGAATGGAAAAGACCAAGTGTTTGATTATCGGCAGTGGGCCTGCGGGCTACACTGCCGCTATTTATGCCAGTCGTGCAAACCTGAATCCCATTGAATACTGCGGCCTGCAGCCTGGCGGACAGCTGACGCAGACAACTGAGGTGGAGAATTTCCCTGGCTATCCCGAGGGCGTCGACGGCAATCAGATGATGATGGACCTGCGCCAGCAGGCTGAGCGTTTCGGCGTTGACATTCGCGACGGAGAGATCACGGAGGTAGACTTCTCTTCGCGCCCCTATCGCGTAAAGGACGATGCCGGCAATGAGATTGAGGCCGATACCGTTATCATCGCCACGGGTGCCTCAGCCAAATACTTAGGCCTGCCCGACGAGCAGAAATATATGGGTCAGGGTGTCTCGGCCTGCGCAACCTGCGACGGTTTCTTCTATCGCAAGAAGACCGTGGCCGTGGTGGGCGGCGGCGATACAGCCTGCGAGGATGCCCTCTACCTGAGTGGCCTCTGCAAGAAGGTCTATCTCATCGTGCGCAAGCCTTTCCTGCGTGCCTCAAAGGTGATGCAGCAGCGAGTGATGGAGCGTGAGAACATCGAGATACTCTTCGAGCATAATACCCTCGGTCTCTTCGGCGAAGATGGCGTGGAGGGTGCCCACTTGGTGAAACGCAAGGGTGAGCCCGACGAGGAGCAAGTTGATATCGCCATCGACGGTTTCTTCCTCGCTATCGGCCATAAGCCCAATACCGACATCTTCAAGCAATGGCTCGACACCGACGAGGTGGGTTATCTGAAGAAGATTGACGGCACTCCGCGCACCAAGCTGCCTGGCATCTTCGTGGCTGGCGACTGCGCCGACCCCGTCTACCGTCAGGCCATTACTGCCGCTGGCACCGGTTGTCAGGCAGCCATTGAAGCTGAGAGATTCCTCTTGGGACAATAAACAATAACCAATAACCGTTAAATTGCTAGGCTTTGCCGCTTTTACCAGTTCGGCAGCCTGCTTCACAAATAACAACGGTTATTGGTTATTGTTTTTATTCTTCTCCTAACAGTAGCTTGACTCTGTCCTGCAGATCGCTGGGGTTGAGATTACGGGCAATAATTTTACCCTGTTTGTTGGTGATGATGTTGGCGGGAAGGGTGGCGATACCAAGCTGTGCCAAGACGGGAGACTGAAACATCAGATTGTCGCTGACGTTAGGCCAATTGACGCTGTCGCGTTCCAACACGCCCTTGCCCTCTGAAGGACTGGCGTCAACGCAGATGCTCAGCACCTTCAGCCGATCAGGATATTTCTTCTTCAGTTTGCTCAGCGTGCGCATGGGCTGTTGCGACTCGTAGCTCCATGCTGCCCAGACCATGATGACGTTTACATCTGCATGCATCGTGGCATTTGTCACCGTGTCGCCTTCTGTGCTGATGGCCTGAAAGTCAGGCAGCATGCCGTCAGTACTATAGGTCTTCAGCGTCTCGAGCTGTGTCAGCAGGCGTGCCACATGTTGGTTCTGCGGCTGTTTCTTGCGCAGCTTCTCGCAGAGCGTGAAGGCCTTGGCATAGTCGGGGGTGAGGGACTGCAGAAAATATTTATGAAGGAGGTAGAGGCTGACGGGCGAGTCTGCGTGCTGACTGATATATTTCTCGGCCTCGGCCTCAGCCTCTGGCGGCGTCATCTCGTTGGTCTTCAGACGGAAAGCCGTCATGAGCTCGTTGTCTGGCGTACCCTTGATCTCCGTATCGCGCAGATGCGATGCATCACCTTCCATCTTCACCTCACCACCTGGCGTGGCGAAGATGGGAATCTCGCTGTAGTTGGGAAAGATGATGGCCAGCGTGAGTGTATCGGTAAGCTGCCGCTCATAAGTGAAGCGGCCGTCGTTGACGGCGATGGTATCCTTCTCGCCTGTGCTGACGTCGTAGATGTAGAACTCGCCCTGGTTCAGGTTCTTGAACTGGGCCTCCAGCTTAAAACGGTCAGCCTGCTTGCTGCACGATGATGCAGCAAGCAGGATGAGAAAGAGTAGATGGTATTTGGATTTACTTCTGAACATTCTTCAGTTCGAGGTCCTTGGCAGCGTATGCGGCAAGCGAGGGATCCTTGGCAACGGCGGTAGCCAGAGCCTGTGCGGCAGCGGCATTGTTGCCAGTGCGGGCGTTGAGGATAGCCTTCAGATAGTCGGTGGTGGCGTCGGCGTTGCGAACGTTGGCCAGCGTCTGAGCTGCAGCCTGATAGTTCTTGTTCAGGATCTGAGCCAGAGCGGCAGAGTTGGTGGGCAGCTTGCCGAAGTCCTGCTCAGCCTGTGCATAGAGACCCTGTGCCAGATGCAGGTTGCCCAGCACCTCGTTCAGGCCGTTGGCACCCGTAGCCTTCGAGATGAGCTCCTCGGCATACTTCACCTCGCCCTGCTGTAGGGCAATCAGTCCCATGTTGGCGTTGGTCTCAGGCTGTGCCTTGTCAACAACATAAGCTCTCTCTAGCCAAGCGGCAGCCTCGTTGTAATTGCCCTTTTCATACTCGATGAGTGCAACATTGTTGAATGCGCGGGGGTCATTTTTATACAGTTGTGCAGCCTTCTTGTAGGCGTTCTCGGCCTGATCCAGATCGTCGTCGTAGAGGGTGGCGGCATAGAGCAGTTCCTCAACGCTGAGCTTTGAAGCGTCGGCAGCCAGCTGGTCCTTGATCTGCTGGTCGTCGCGGCCCACCACGTCGTAGTTGATGGTCATGCGGGCACGGCGCAGCTGAGGCAGGATGCCGTCGGCCAGTTCGCGGAAGGCGCTGCTGATATTCTTGATCTGCTGCTCACGCTCCTCGGGATCCTGATACATCGAAAGGACACGCAGGATGACGTCCTTGTCCTGTATGTTGGAGGCGCTGACCAGCTCCTGGAAGCCTTCCCAGTCCTCGGCGGTGTACTTTGTGTCGAGGGGAGCGTCGGTCTTGGCCTTCTTCATCTCCTGCTTCACGTAGTTGGCAGCCACGTCCTGACGCTGTCCGGCCAGACGCTCGTTGATCTGATAGCCACCGTCGGGCGATGCATAGGCTGACACCTCGACGCCGTCGATCACCAAGGTCTCCTGATTGGCGGCAATCTCCTTCAGCAGACGTACAAACTCCTGCACGCTGTTGTTCTGAAGCTCGGAGCGGCGCAGGTTGGCCTGGCCGATGAGGAACTTCACGTTAGCCTCCTGCTTCTGGTTGATGATACGCTGGAAACCGTCGAGGGCACGTGCGGGCTGAGCCGTGGCCAGCGTACGCTTGTAGAGCTCGCTGGTGGCGATGACGCCGTCGGCCACTTTCACCTCGGGCACTTTCACCGTCTTCTTGCCGACCTGGGCATTGAAGGTGAGGAAGAGCTCGCTCTGCTCCATCTCGGGCTGGTAGGTGAAGGTATTCTTCATG
Source organism: Prevotella sp. (assembly GCA_017615355.1). Classification (GTDB taxonomy): domain Bacteria; phylum Bacteroidota; class Bacteroidia; order Bacteroidales; family Bacteroidaceae; genus Prevotella. The sequence goes on along the minus strand of JAGAAJ010000018.1, from coordinate 7,184 downwards.
GCATAACGGCCACCCACGCGGTAGGAGATGGTCTGGTCATTTCCGCGAACCTTCTCACCCTGGAATGTGGCGGGCTGACCCTTCACGGTCTGCAGGCCGCTGGGAGTCTGGAAACGCAGCTCAGGCGTCACGGTCACGACGGCCTTCTTCTTCATATAGTTCTCAGGGAACACGCCGTTGATGGTGGCGGCCACCTGACCGGCCTGCGACTCTAAGGGATTGGGGGTCACAGTAAAGTTGTCTGCCGAGAGAGCACCGAGCTTTCCCGAGCAGGACGACAGCAGCACGGCGGCTGCTGAAAGTGCGAACAGGATTGTCTTTTTCATTGCTGTTTAGAAAATTATTTGTTTGAATGTCTATGCTTTCTTCGTTTGAATCGTGCAAAGTTACACATTATTCTTATTACCGCGCGTGTACAGCCTCGTTTTTTTGGTTTTATTAAGTATTCAATCAACGAGGTTATTGTTTATTGGTTAACGGTTATTGGTTTGTTTTCTTCGAGAAGAAGCCGATTCGGTGGTTGCGTCCTTTGCGACCGAGTGAGCGCAGCTGATAGATGCCGTCGGGCAGGGTAGAGACGTCGAGCATCTCGCTGTAGGGGAAGATGCCGACCTCTTGTCCGCTCAGGCTCTCGACGATGACGAAGTCGGCATCGAGCGTCTGTCCCTTGTCAGGCAGGGCGATGGGACGGCCGTCGCTCTTCGCAATGAGTCCTACGGCATATTCAGGCCCTGCGTTGAGCAGCAGCTGAGCGGCAGGACTCTCCTGACCGTAGCGGTCCATCGCCGTCACAGCGTAGTTCAGCCCTGCGGCAGGCACGATGAGTGAAGTCTCCATGCGGCGTGTGGCCACCAGGTTCTCTGCACGGCTGATATCCACGGGATAGTCCTTCGAGGCATAGACGTTGTAGAGCAGATAGGGTGCTCCGCTGCGGTCTTCGGCGCCGCTCCAGCTCAGTCGCTGCCCGTCAATCGAGAGCTGCGTGGGAGCCGTTGGCGCAGGCTTCCCCTCCCATGTCATTGGCGGCACAAGGGCCGGCGTGTCGTCAAACCGCTTGCCCAGGTCATAGACGCCCTTCACGTTATCAGTAAAGAACTTCGAGCGGAAATAGCAATGCCCCATGCCCAGCTGGCGCACCACGCTCATCTGCCGTTCCACCATGTCCAGCGTCCATTTCCCCTCACGCGGGTCGAGGAAGTAGATACCCAGGCCGGGCACCACCGTGCGACCGTAGCTCCGCTCCTGCCAGTCGATGGCGAAGGGGTAGAAGTTGTCACCCTGGAAATACATCATCGGATAGAGCTGGTCCATCAGCCCTGTGCGCAGCCATTCCTGAGCATCCTGGCACACGGCAGTACGGGCGTTCCATCCGCCGGCACGATAGCGTGTCAGGTCATCGTGCTTGCCGATGGGCGAGCATGACATCTTCACCCACGGCTTCTCCTGCTTCACGGCGTCGTGGATGGCCTGCACGATGGCGGTGATGTTCTTGCGGCCCTGCACTCGCGAGACGCGGATCTTCCATTGCTCAGGATAGCGGATATAGTCGAGGTGGATGCCGTCTACGTCATATTTCTTCACGATCTCGCGGCACACGTTGGCAAGATACGTCGCCGTCTGCGGGTTCTCAGGATCCATGAAGGCGTCTTCGCCGATGCGCTTCACCAGCTCCGGACGTTTCTTTCTCAGCTGCTGGGCGCCAATCTTGTTCCATTTCCCAATGGGGATGGTCACCACCCAGGCATGACACTCCATACCGCGCCGGTGACACTCGTCGATGCAGAATTGTAGCGGGTCATAGCTGGGAGCCTTGCCCGGAGTGCCCGTAAAACCACCTTCCCAGGGCTCCAGCTGTGAGGGGTAGATAGTAGTAGCACGCACGCGTGCCTGTACCAATACAGTATTGATGCCTGCCTGTTGCAGTTGGTCGAGGGTTTGTCGCAGGTCACGCTGCTGTTGCTGCTGGTTGGTGGTAAGCGGCCAGTCGAGGCCCATCACTACGGTCAGCCACATGGCCCTCACCTCATGCTTGGGTCTTGGTGTGTCGTCCCAGGGTAGGGTAGGGGCATCCTGCGCCCTCACTACGGTTGCCAACATCCATATCAGAATCCAAAGGGGAAAATGTCTCATTTCGAAATAGTATTTGTTGTTGTCTTTTGTTTGTCCATATCCGCACGGCTCCTCGACTTTGTCACCAGCCATACGCCGCTGAACACGAGGATGACGGCGAGGGCATGCGTCCACTTCATGATGCTCAGTCCCGCAAGGAGGCTCACCGCCACAGCCACCAGCGGTTGCACATAGTTATAGGTGGCCACAACAGTTGGACGCAGGATCTTCTGGGCCTTGATGATGAGAATATAGCCGATAAATGTACCAAAGAACACCACGTATGCCGTTTCGAGTAGTGTCTTGGTCGGCAGTTCGCCGCTAAGCGTCGACAGCGTGTGGGGACCAGCCAACGGGAGCAGGATGACTGTGGCCCAAAGAAACATCCACTTGTTGACGGTGAACACGCTGTACTGCCGTATGAATTTGTTGAACAGCGACAGGTAGAGGGCGTAGGAGAACTGTGCGCCGAGACAGCACAGGTCACCGCGAATGTCGCCCACCTTGTCGCTGCCACCGGCGGCGCTGGTAAGAATCAGCATCAGGGCCCCGCTGCAACCCATCATCACTCCCAGCACTTTCTTGCTCGTGATGGGCTCCTTTAGGATGATGGCTGCCAGGATCATGGCGAAGATGGGCATCGACGTGGTGACGATGCTGGCATTGATGGGCGATGTGAGCGACAATCCGATGGTGTAGCCGCACTGGTTGAACACAATGCCAAAGAAAGCGGCACCGATGAAGATAAACACATGCTTCAGCGGCACATGCTCTCTCTTGGTAAACAACGAGGCTACCCAGAACAGCAGCGCTCCTCCCGATACACGCAGCATTACCATCGACGGCCCGTCGATTCCGTGTGTCATCGCGTCCTTTCCCAGCGGCGCCATCAATCCCCAGATGGCGCAGGCCCCAAACATCGAGAGGTGCGCAATCAGCGGTTTGTTGTCTCTTATCCTCATCCTTGAATGACTTTCGACTACAAAGTTACGCTTTTCCCAGCGAATAATCAACATTCTTCCGCATTTTTTTCAACGAATCCCCCTTTTTTGCGCTATTCATCATTTCATATCCCGACGCAGCTTTCATGGTTTTTGCGTTTTTCATCTTATAAAAAATCACAAATAATGGCACAAATATTGGGGAAATCCAGGAAAAACAGCTAATTTTGTCGACCATGCCAATTGTTACTACCGATTGATAATATGGATAATCAGCAGGAGATATTTCCATTAGTAGACGAAAACGGAAAAGTTATCGGCTCCGCAACACGAGGTGAGTGCCATAGTGGTTCAAAGCTGCTTCATCCCGTCGTACATCTTCATGTGTTCAATTCCCAGGGGGATATCTATCTACAAAGAAGGCCTGAGTGGAAGGACATACAGCCAGGAAAGTGGGATACTGCCGTTGGTGGCCATATAGACTATGGTGAGACTCCAGAAGAGGCCCTGCAACGAGAGGTGCGAGAGGAATTGGGCATTGTCGACTTCATGCCGGAGTTCGTTGACAAGTATGTGTTTGAAAGCAAGCGAGAGCGTGAGTTAGTGTATGTGCATCGAACTACTTACGACGGCGAGATAAATCCCTCAACCGATGAACTGGATGGTGGCCGTTTCTGGACGATGCAGGAGATTCGTGCGGCAATGGGGAAAGGCATACTTACCCCAAACTTCGAGAGCGAATTTTCACGTTTTTGGCAATTCTAGAATCCCGACGGCTATTGCCACCTTCCCCAGTCACTTTTCGAGTTTGCATGGTTTTATCTGTTGTGGCATTATCTATCTGGCCTCTGGTGATGATAGATTAGCATATCAGAAAGTCAAGACCTGACATCGTCTCTGAAAACACCTTTGTACAAAGGCCTTCTGCGATGTCAGGTCTTGTATTGAGAGGTAACATAGAGGTAACGCAGACCTCACGTGGAGCAAACCTTTGTTTAAAATATTCCCAGAATTGCTTGGCGGTTTGGATTTTTGTTTGTATCTTTGCCACATCACTTGTTGTTTCTACTGTAATAGACCGAATCATCATGAGCCAGCAGACGATGACACAACTCATAGCTGAATATTTCAAGACACAGCCAGTCCTGAAAGCTTGGCTCTTTGGTTCCTATGCCCGTGGTGAGCAACGGGAGGATAGTGATGTAGATATCCTGATTCTTCCCGACAAGTCACAGCATTTTAGCCTGTTCACTCTTAGTGAAATCTATGAGGACTTAAAAGACTTGCTTGGTTGCGAAGTTGACTTAATTACAGATGGTGGCCTCATGCCTTTCGCTCGCGAGAGTGCCGACCGCGATAAAATCCTGATTTATGAGAGAGCGGCGTAATGATCCCAAACGGCTCAGCGACATACTGCAGGCAATAGACACCATTTTCCAGTATGTTGATGGAAGAGAGATGAATGATTTCTTGGCCGACAAGAAGTCATACCATGCTGTCATTTATAATATCATGATAATTGGTGAGGCTGCCAATATGCTTACTTTTGAATTTCGTGAGGCTCACTCCGAATTGAAATGGAGGCAGATTACGAATATGCGAAACTTCCTGATTCACGGTTATCATAACGTGGAAGAGGATCTCGTTTGGGAAGCAATCTCCGTGGACTTGCTTCCTATTCGTGAGAAAATCGTGAAGTACCTAGAAGAAATAAAAAATGTATAACCTTTAAAACCAGAATGCCTATGGGCTGAGATGATTTTTCAAGACATATACGTTGAAGCGTCCGCTTTGATTCTTGTATTCCTAAATCGGCAAATTGAAGAATCGGCAAGAGTAAAAGTAGATGTTCACGCTGCTAGCGTGAGCTCTATACTCGTTTAAGCCGATGGGTGTTTGCCGATACCTGGAATACGTAAGCGAAGTAATTGCTCACGTTTTTTTGTGTATTTTCAAAATAACAATAATTAACAAACGAATGATGATGAAAAAGTATTTGTTTTATTTCCTGTTGGCCTTGCCACTCATCCTGTTTACTGCCTGTGGTGGTGACGATAATGATGACGAAGCAAAGAATGTTGACATTACTGTTGTTGTAAAAGATGACGGCACGACTAATAACGGCAGCATCTTCTCTTCTATTGACGACAAGAATTTCTATCTTGACTACATCAGGTACACCATAGAAGGAGACCATCTCGTAGTGTCGGGCTATGACAAATGGGAGTTTAAGGGCGTTGCAAAAATCGTTTCAAGAGTTACATATAGAGGGAATACTTATGAAGTGCTTGGCATAAGTGGTGCTTTTCGTGATTGCAGAAGTCTGACCTCAATCACTATTCCCAATAGCGTGACTAGCATTGGAGACGGGGCTTTCAGATGCAGCAGCCTGACCTCCGTCACGATTCCCAATAGCGTGACTAGCATTGGTGGGAGTATTTTCCTAGGTTGTTGGGACCTGACCTCCGTTACAATTGGCAATAGCGTGACGAGCATAGGAAATGACGCTTTCAATGATTGCACCAGCCTGACCTCCATCACTATTCCCAATAGCGTGACGAGCATAGGACACTATGCTTTCCAAAATTGTATTTAGAGACCTCTAAACAACTATAAATAATGAAAAACACATACAGATAAATCGTTGTATTTCAACCACTTTTAGATTTTAACACTTCAGACTTACTTTTTGGTGGTTCTCAAAAATCCGCTTACCTTTGCAACGCATTTCTACCGCGGAGAATTTTGAGGGCTTTTATTTTGCTATCTCGTGGACAGGGTTGACAAAAGTTTACAAGTGTGTACAACGGTTGACTGAAGACAGAGAGGAAAAGGAGCAAGGAAGTGACCTCATTTGAATAACGTGACATCGTGGAATGAGTTGACAAGGGTTGTCAATGATTGACGAAGGTTCACTCCGTGGCGGTTTGCATGAAAATGATTGTAAAACCACATAAAAAGGAGTCAAATGAGAAAGACAAGAAAATGTGCCTTCTGCGGCAAGGTGTTTACTTGCAATAGCGGTTCGCAGAGGTATTGTTCAGAACATTGTACAGAGACAGCAAAGGCTCAGCGCAAGAAGAAGCAACAGGACTTTTTGAAGACAGTCCAGCCAGTCATAGACATCGCAAGTCAGGAGTATCTTACATTCTCCAAAGCTGCCATCCTCATGGGATGCTCTCGCCAGTACGTTTACAAGTTGGTAAACGAGGGTAAACTTCCTGCATCCCGAATCAGCAGCCGGATGGCTTTCATCCGAAAGGCAGACATCGAGAAGATGCTTGCTGGCAATCCTTATCATCGTGTACTGCCAACATCCAAGCCAAAGATTTCCTCTTCCCTTTCATCAAAGAAAGACAATAACCACATACCAGAAAATGGTATGCGGTCATCAGAACCACTTGACTACATCTCTGGTGAGGATGTCATGGCTACCTACAAGGTTAAAAAGTCATGGCTCTATGCCTCTGCCAAGAGAAACAATATACCCATGTGCAAGATTGCCGGAAAGAACTACTACAGCCGAAAGCACATGGATGCTCTCTTCGGAGTTACTGCCGAGATTGAAGCCTTGACGGAGTGGCTCACCACCGGGGAGGCAGAAGCCCTCTATTCCACTACCAAGGAATCTTTGCGCACCCAAGCCTACCGCCGCCATATCCCCACCAAACGAGAATACGGCAGGACATACTATTCAAAGATACATCTTGACGAGATATATCATCCGGACCTGAAGGCGAGTGATGCATACTACACCACAACCGAAGCTGCCGAGAAGTATGGCACGACCAAAAGCAACATCTGCGTAATTGTCAAAAAGAACAACCTCACGAAGGTGAAAGTCGGTGTACAGAACCTCATCGTCAAGGAGGAATTAGACCGAATAATGGCAAGCAGACTGGCACAATTCGGGGCTTATCGGCTCCAGTAACACCCAATAATAAGCATCAACTGCGTGAAAGTACAATTATCCACGAATTACGAAAAGGTAAGTTGGTCACACTTTCATCACGCAGTTACTTTGCAGCCGCTATGAGACGCATAGCCTTCGATTATTAACAAAACAAATTTCATACAAGTATGAGTAACATTTGTAAGACCGTAACCTTGCGTACGCGTAAGATAAAGAAAGGT
>JAGAAJ010000147.1 GCA_017615355.1 Prevotella sp. | reverse complement strand
TGCCATAGCCGTCATGCCGAACATCATCAGCAGGGCGGTGAACATAAAGCGTAGATTTTTTTTCATAAGCTTAAATATTAAAGTTAGTAATGTGAGATAATTGCTGCAAAGTTAAACCTTATTTTTTGTTTCAACAAATATTTCGGAGATTATTTACACAAAATTTTCTAACGCTTGAAAAATACTTTTCTCACGTTAGAAAATTTCGTAAAGAGCCTCCAAAAAATCGTGAAGAGCGTCCTTTTTTACTGCAGGGGATCGAAGGTTCCTGCCTGTCCGTGGCTGTAGTCATGCCAGCCTACGGTCTGCAGGAGCGTCGGATTGGTCTGCATGGCACTCTGCTTGAAGCCGATGAAATAGTATTGTGGCAGGAATTTGATGCCTTTTGTGTCGTCGTTGGTGTCAACGTTCACGTCCTTACGTTTCAGGTAGGCGGTGTAGAAGTCAGCCAGATTCATGGCTTCGTTGCTGCCATACTCCTCAGCATCATCATCGTAGGTGAGACCCTCGGTGAGGGTGAGGGCCTTGGGGCGTTTCTCCAGCACGGGGTCGGCGTCATTCTTTTGGTCGCCAAGGCTACGGGTGTAGATGACAATCTCGTGGCGGCGCTGACCATTGAGCGGAGTGACGCCCAGATAGGTGCAGGTGTTGCCGCCAAAGCCTGTGAGATGCCATGTGGTGGGCTCGCCGTCGAAGGTCTCGGTGCCACCGTCGAAGAGCATCCAACGGCGCACATCGTCGAAGGCCTTGCCCTCGTAGGCCAGCTCTATCTGACGTTCGTAGAGCACGGCGGCCAGCATCTTCTCACGAGTGGTTAGATCGGTGGGCAGGCCGTAATTCTTTTCAGCGGTGTAGCCTACACGGGCACGAATCTGCTGCAGGGCCTGCAGGGCCTCGTCCAGATGGTTGGCACCGGCGGCAGCCTCGGCATAGTCGAGGAGCACCTCGGCATAGCGCATCCAGATGAGGGGAGCTGCACTCTGCTGGAATCCCTTCGGCGTAGAGGCGCTGACGCTGAAGCGGTAGAGCGGCGAAGCGCTGAGGGCTCCGTCGTCGCTGCGTTTGCGGATATAGACGGCGCTGTTCTTCTGGGCCATCAGGTCGGCGGTGTAGCCGTTGGAGGTGCTGCTCATGCGGTCGGCATCGTCCTGCGAGGCATACCAGGTGTAGCTCCACAGCTGGTAGTTGGTGCCCGAGCCGCTGTATTGGTGGGGGAAGTAGGCATAGACGTACTTCTTGCCCACGTCGTCGTAGCTGTTCAGGTCGTTGCCGTTGGTGTCGAACTTCCACTCTACACCGGGGAAAGCGAAGGTGCGGTAAAAACGTGGGTCGCGGTTCAGCCAGAAGCAGAGCCTGTCGTAGGGGATGCTGCTCTTTCCGGGCTGCAGACCGTCGGCCATGGGGAAGAGGTCGACCATCTCAGCCGTGGGGTGCAGACCACCATTGCCGTTGGCATTGACGGGACGCAGGTTGTGCTCCCAGTAGTTCCACTTGTCGTAGTTGGCGGTCTCCACCTTGTCGCGATTGTTATAGAGCGTTGCCAGGACGGTCTCGCCCACGGAACCGTCGCTGCCGTCGTTGGCCAGGAACATTTTTGCCCAGTTCAAGGCATTCTGAGTGCCGCCGTTGGCTGAGTAGGCCAGGCCCACACCACCTTCGTTAAGCAGTTCGAGTGCCTTCTTGTTGGTTTGGTAGGCCGTCTCCCAGCGGGAGGCTTCGTCGACACGGTTGAAGAGCGGGGAGGCATAGAACAGCTCCACCTGTCCCTTCAGGGCTGCAGCGGCACCGGCGGTGATACGTCCATAGTCTGCCGAACCCCACGACTTGGGCAGCATATCGGCAGCCTTCTGCAGGTCGTTGCAGATGAATTGGATGCAGTCCTTGGCCGATGAACGCGGCACAATCTTGTCGCTGCCGTCGCCATCGCCGATGATAGGATCCTGTGGGTGGTCGATGATGGGCACGCCGCCGTAGAGTTTCACCAGCGACCAATAGCGGTAGGCACGGAAGAAGTAGGCCTGTCCCAGCAGCTTGTTCTTCTCCTCCTCGGTGAACTTGTCGCTGTTCTCTATATGCTCAATGATATCGTTGGCATTGCGGATGTTGCCCCAGGGGCTGTCGCTTTTGTTGATGACATAGAAATAGTCGGTCACGTTGGTGTAGTCGAGCTCCTGATCGGGGTTGGTGAAGTCGGTGAAGCCGCCGTATTCGAGCGATGATTTCGACCACACCTCCGGCGATCCCGTGGATGTATAGGTGTTCTGTCCGTTGGAGCCGTTGCCGCTGCCCTGACAGGCCTGCGGCAGCAGTTCGCGGTAGAGGGTGTTCACACGGTCGAGTGCGCCGGCATAGCTGCTGTAGACCTTGTCCTCAGAGAAGCTGCCATAGACGGTCATGTCGTCGAGGAAGTCATCGCTACACCCAATAGCCAATAAACAACAACCAATAACCGTTATTGCGCTGAATATCTTAGTTTTCATAATCATCTGTCTTGAATGTTTATTGTTTCACGTTTGTTGTTTATTGCCTTTAGAACGACACATTGACACCGAAGGTCATCTTGCGGAGGTTAGGATAGCGTCCGTAGGTGCCGCCGTAGCTGGCCCATGACTTTCCGGGATATGGGTTGTAGAGGTAGAGTGCGTTCTGGATGGTGAAGTTCAGGCGGACGTTGCTCACGCCGATGGGCTTGAGCCACGACTTCGGCAGACTGTAGGCCAGTGAAAGGTTGCGCAGCGTGACATTGGCGGCATTGACGAGCCAGAAACTCGAGGCCTGCTCATTGATGCTGCTGTATTTCATGTTGGGGTAGGTCGCCTCGGCATTACGCGGAACGGTGACGTTGCCGGCAGCATCGTAGATGTCCTCGTAGACAAACATATCGCTCCAGAACGAAGGCAGGTTCTGATACTCCAGGTCGTCGGCCGATTTGCGGAAGTCGGTCTGCACAATGTTGTAGGCTCCCCAAGCTGCAGAGAACTGCGCCGTCAGCGAGAGGTCGCGCCATGAACCACCGAAGTTTACCGTGAAGCCGTAGGGGTTGTCAGAGAACTTCGACAGCTGAACGTAGTCATTCTGGTTGATCTTTCCATCGGGACCGCCATAGTTGCCCGTGCCGTCGTTGTCGCCATGTGTGTCGGCATAGATGAGGGTGCCGGGATGCACGTCGTCGATGGTTTTTCCGAAGTAAGTTGTGAGGTTGTTCTCGGCAAAATACTCCTGAATCTCCTGATAGCTGCGGAACATGCCGAGACACTTCAGACCCCATACGCCACGGTCCATGCGCTCGCCCTTCACCATGCTGTCATATTCGGGCGTAGCGGGGAACGGTCCTTCAAGAATCTTGTTGTCGTTCCATCCGGTGCTGAGCTTGGCCCAGTATTGCCAGTCCTTGCCAATTTTGTCGCGCCAACCGAGGTTGAGCTCCCAGCCCCAGTTGTCCACGGCGCCGTAGTTCTCAGGCGAGGCCTGTGTGCCTACGGTGGTGGGGAAGAACGATGTGCCGGTGTAGGTCATGAACATATCACGGCCACGGTCGTAGTAGTAGTTGAAGTCAACGGAGAGACGGCCGTCGAGGAAACGCATGTCGAGACCGATGTTGGTCTTGTAGTTCTTGTCCCAATGCACGCCGGGATTGACACCACGAACGGGCATTACCGAACCGGCAGAGACGGCGGTGTTGGTCGTCGACTGTCCGAAGACGGCGCCCTTGTCAAGGTCGCGGTTATACTGCTGACGCCAGAGGAAGGCCACGATGTTGTCGCGACCCAAGTAGCCCCAGCTGCCACGTATCTTCAGAAAGTTGACCCAGGGCAGAGCCTTCTGGAACCACTCCTCTTCGCTCATCACCCAACCGGCGGAGAAGCTGGGGAAGTAGCCCCAACGATTCTCAGGGGCGAACTTCGAGCCGTTGCCGTCGGCACGGAACAGGAACTCAAAGAGGTATTTGTCGGCGTATGCATAGTTCAGACGGGCTACATGTGAGAGCATACCGCCTTCACCACGGTTGAACGAGGTGGCCTGGTCGCCGGTGGCTGACTTCGACTGTCCGTCGGTGTAGCTCACTGGGTCGGTAATCTCGCCCGTCAGGTCTTCCCACTCGTTCTCCGAACGTTCCAAGGTGTAGAGGGCGCTGAGGTCGTGACGGCCCCATTTACGGGCATACTGTAGGGTAAGGTTCAGCTGGTAGCTGTCGTTGCGCTGCATGGAACGGCTGAGCAGGCTGCCATTGTTGAGTGTCAGCGTGGAGAGGGTGCGGGCATTGTACCATTCACTGGTGTTCTGTCCGGCCCAAGTATAAAGATGTGGGTAGTCGGCATTGCGCTCCTGCAACTGATAGACATCCATGAAGGTCTTCATGGTGTTGTTCTTCGAGTTGTTGATGGTCTTCGAGTAGGAGATGCGGGCAGTAAGTCCCTTCAGTGCCTTGATGAAGCCGAGGTCGAAGGAGAGGGCACCGTTGATGGTGAGGTTGTTGGTCATATTGCGCACATAGTCGTCGCAATTCTGTACAGCCTCGAAGTTATAGAGGCGGGTGTCACTTGTCGGGATGGTGTTCTGCATACCCGAGTAAACGAGCGGATAGCCATCGACTGAGCTGGGCACGAAGGGCAGGTGCGTCATCAGGTACTTGTAGTCGCCGTCGGTGCCGCCGCCCTTGGCAATAATGGCATTGTTCTTCTTGCCGTAGTCGCCGCTCACCTCAAGGGTTGCCTTCACATACTTGCCGATATTGGTGTTCATGCCAGCGCGGTAGTTCCAACGGTCGTAGTCGAGTTTGCCGATATTACCGTCCTGGTTGAAGTAACTGACGTTGGCAAAATAGGTGGCCTGCTCCGTGCCGCCGCCAACGTTGATGCTGTGGCGGTGGGTGAGGGCTGCGCGCCATTCATCTTCGAGCAGGTCGTAGTTCAGGTTCTTCATCTGCTCCAGTTCGTTCTGCTGGAAGAGCACACGGGCATTGTCCACATAGTCCTTCGTGGCCGTGCCTGCGGCGGTGACTGCGTTCCATACGCGACCATAGTCATAGGCAGACAGCATTTTCGGAGTGTACATGGCGTCAGTCCAGCCGAACTGGCCGTTGTAGGAGATGCGTGGTGCGCCAACCTTGCCCTTCTTTGTCTTCACAAGTACGACACCATAGGCCGAGCGTGCGCCGTAGACGGCGGCAGCGGCATCTTTCAGCACGGTAATGCTCTCCACCTCGCTGATGTCAAGGTTGTTGAAAGCCTCCTCCGTGGAGATGAAGTCGTCGATGACATAGAGCGGTGAGGCATCAGGATCGCCGCCGTTGGTAGCGCCGGGAGTGTTTTTGGTGTTGGCCCCTGCATTACGAATCTGCAGCGAGGGACTCTGGCCGGGACGGTAGGCACCTGCGCCACGACTGACGCTCACGCCATTGAACTGTCCGGCAAGGGCATCGCCAAGCGAACCCACGGAGAGATCTTTCAGCTCATCGGCAGAGATGGCCTCAACGGCACCCGTCACGTTCTTCATCTTCTGAGTGCCATAGCCCACGACGACGACCTCCTCCAACGAGGTACGGTCTTCCTGCAGCTTCACTCTGCCGCCGGTGGTCTCTACTGTCACGTAGCCGATATAACTGATGGTGACTTTCGCTTTCTCAGGCACTTCGAGCTTGTAGTTGCCGTCGAAGTCGGTGATCGTTCCGATATTCGTGCCCTTTACTTGAACGGTGGCGCCGATGACGGGTTCGCCCGTTTCGTCGTAAACCGTACCGGTCACGACCTTGTTCTGGGCCACTGCGGTGAAGCTAAAGAATAAGGAACAAATGACAAATAACAAACTTAGCGATAGGCGCTTTTTTATCGTATATTTCATAATCTTCAGGCTTTAGTCTTTATTCTTTATTCCATCTCGGGTCGCCTTGTCCGGCCTCCTGCTGTGCGGCAGCAGGGGTGAACTTGTCGTTGGCAGGATCAATCTCAGGGTCGGTGGTAAGCCATAGGCCAGGGTTCTTGATGCCTGTCTGCGAGGCACTGGCGTCAGAGCCGTCGCGCCAACAGGTGTTGTTGTTCACATCCCAGACGGGGTTGTCGCTCGACTGACCCTTGTTCAGGCCAGTGAGGAAGTTGGGCTTGCCACAGTCCACGATGATGGTGTTCTTCAGCGTGTAGTGGTAGGTGGTCTGGCCGTTGTGATAGTCGCAGACGTTCTTGCCGTAGGCGATATTGGCCAACGTGCAGTTAAGGATAGATACATAGCGCTGCTCCTCATCGCTCACATCCTTTGGGCGACCGCCGTGTTGGATGAAGAATGCTTCTGTGTGCTCACGTGAATAGACGGTGCTGTTCTTGATGGTGAAGTCGGTGATAAAGCCCGCCTTCATATAGATGACGGCTGCGTTGTTGGCTGCAGGCAGCGTCTTGTCGAGCTGCACCACAGTATTATTAATGCTCACTACGCGTACATCATACTTCGCTGAGCTGTTGCCCACGATGCTTGTTCCCAGATTAGAGATGTTGCAGCCCTGCACCACCACGGGATCCATGATAAAGTAGCAGCCTTTTTCGCCGATGAGGTTCTGGATGCTCTCGTCGGGCTCGTCGCTGAAGGAGATAAGTGGCTTGTTGGTGGCCTCGGCGTTGATGTTGAGGTATTTCAGGGTAAAGCCGGCGTAGGTGCTGAAGTAAGAACCAGCCTCCATGACGATGTTGGCATAGTTGGCCTTCGACGATGAGCGCAGCGTCACCTGATGGCCGTAGAAGTCAATTTTACCCGAGACGGTGTAGTTGCCGCCTGGTACGAGGTCGTAGCACAGGTGACTGGTGCTGTCTGCAGGGATGGGGTTCTCTGCGAACCATGCCTTCAGGTCGCTGCCGTCGGGAATCTCGGCATAGGTGGGCAGGAAGGTGTTGAACTTATACTCCGTCAGCTCCTGTGCCTCGCGATTGTTGTATTTCTGGTTGCCCAATGTACGGATGTTGAGGCTATAGTTGGTGTCCTCCTCACGGTTGACGCGGAAGCTGCAGCCGTCGATGGTATCGGTCTTCACCAGCACGGGAGAGCTGGGGTCGTTCACGTTGTAGAGAGCTACGGAATAGCCGCCTGCTCCATAGACCACGGGCCAGGCGATGGTCATTGTGCTGCCGTCGGCACTTGATGTGACGGTAATCTTGCTGGCATCAGGCGACGTCAGCGTGGCATTTTTCACCTGCGGACTCCACGTCTCGTCACCATCATAGTGCTCAGCACAGCCTGCCAACAGCAATCCTGCGGCCAGTAGGCTGGTCATGCATGTTTTCAGTGATTTGTTCATAAGATAGTTATTAAGTTTTGATCGTAATAGCGTTGATGCTCTTAAGTAGTTTGCAAAGGTAATCCTTTTTCTCTTACGTTGCAAATTTTTAACGAATTATTTCAATGAAAAATGCGTGACTTACGAAAGCCACGCATTTTTATGTCTCAAGAAAGTGCTATCTCTGGATGAACTTCTTGCCGCCCTTGATAACCAGACCCTTGTAGTCTTGGCCTACCTGTTGGCCAGCCATGTTATAGATGGCGTTGCTGACGGGCTGGGCCTTCACCACGATGGACTCGATGCCGTTGGCGTATGCCTCCCAGCCGGGGAAGTCAGCCAGCATCTGGGCTTTCACCTCGCCGGCAGTCATCTTGGAGTTCTTGATGAGCAGACGGGCATAGCGGAAGGGTGAGTCGTTGTCGTTCCAGTCCCATGCCTGGTTGCCGCCAAGGCACACATACTTCAGGTCGGCACCGTGGTCGAAGAGACCGCTGATCACCTGACCCTCGCTGACGCCGTCGACGTTCCACTCGTTCTTCACCTCACCGTCGAGGAAGATCTTGGCGTTTTTGTCGGTGAACACGGCGGTGTAGTAGTGCCATTTCTGGTCTTCCAGCCAGTTGTTAACAAACGTGTGGTCAGCATCGCCGGCCTCCCAGGCATTTTGGTTGTAGAGGTTGTTCTTGCCGCTCACGTTGTTGGCTGCGGTGAAGTCGCACCAGCCGTTGTTGTTCACCTGTGCGAAGCCGCGGCTCTGCAGGGCAAACATCGGCATGCCGTTGGGGTTGTTCTTCCCTGCATAAGCGGTGAACAGCGGAGAATAGGTGTACTGATTGGGAGTGAAGCCCTCGGCACTCACCCAGAAGGCGATGGTCAGCTCGTGCGTCTTGGCGGAGTGCGCCAACACGTCCTCGGGCAGCAGGCAATAGCTGGTGCGCACGGCGGTGCCGTCGTTGAGGAAGTAGTCGCCGAAGACGGCATTTTCCGACTCGTCGCTGGTGAACTGTCCGTTGCCTACGGCTTTCTCGCCCTTCCACGTCACACGCTCGCCGGTCTCCTCATCCTCGTAGGTGGAGAAGTTGGTGGTGTAGACGTAGGCGGCCTCGATGCCATTGATCAGCTCCTCGGCGGTAACGCCCTCGTGGAACTCAAAGCCGCCGAAACCAATCTGCGAGCTGTGCTGGAACACCCAGTATTCCTCGCCCGGCTCCACATCGAAGGTCAGCCAGCCCCAGAAGTTCTGGCCGCCGTTGCCGATAACATACTGACGTTCAAGCTCCAAAGCTTCGGTCTCAGCCCTCAGTTCTTCCATCTTGGCATCAAAGTCCTCCTGTGTTTGGTCGGCACCCGGACCTGCAGCCAGTTTCTTCTCATACTCACCCCATATATAAATGTGGTGTACGGAGTCGACCTGTTCCACGGTGAGCAGTTTCTTCTTGCCGGCCTCGTCATTGACGCCGTTGATGTAGCCGGAAGCATAGAGACGCTCGGCCTTCATGGTGTTGGCATTGACGACGAAGGTCTTGCGATGACCTTTGTTTGCCCATACCTTCACCTTGAAAGCACCCTGTGCTGAAGCGGTGAACTTGTAGTAGAGGCCCGTGATAGGCATGCCTACTGAGCCGTCGGGCTCATAATAGACGTAGTCGGCCTTGTAGCTGTTTGGAACGAGCTCGCCGTCTTTGGAGTTCTGTACACAGTACATGTTGACATAGGGATTGCCAGTGCCGGTGACGTACCAGAAGTCGATGTCGCCCTGGCTCTTCAGGCCCCAGGTCACATCATTCCATGCTTTGACCTCAGCTACCTCGTAGGTGTTCTCCATGCCTTCAACGGCTGCGCCCGGGACAATCTGCTGGGCACCGCCACCTATTTCTGTATCGTTGGCAGGGGTGGTGCCGCCCACGGCAGTCACCGTTGCCTTGCCGGCCTTGATGGTAACGATGCTCTTGCCATCAGCGGTATTGTTGGCCACGCCGCCATTGTCGCCTGCTACGGCTGCGAACTCAGGAGCCAGCTTGCCATCGACGATAGCGTTGTAGTTCTCACTATTCTCAGGAATAACGGGATCGGTGCCGCCCTGATCATCGCTTACGGTGTATTCAAAGCCGAAGAAACCCAGCTTTGAACCCTTGCAAGTCACCTTGTAGGTCATACCACCCTTGACGCTGAACTTGTAAGCTACGCCTGCTTTCTCAGCAATAGTGATGCCGTTGTATTCCGACAGGGCTGTTCCACTCTCGAGTACGTAGAAAGGTTTGTTGGCATTCAGCATCACGGCAACGGTAATCTCGCCGTTTTTGGTCGGCTGGAAGATGTAGGTGGTGCCGCTGCTGCCGTCTGCCTGTCCGTTGACGCCATTACCTGCAGTATAGGCGGTGTAGCCATTGACGGAAGTGTCGGCAACGGGGTCTTTGTAGTCGGCTTCACCTGCATAACCGAAAGTCATTGTGATGTTGTCTACCGACGTCACCTGCGTTCCGGCGGCAAAGTCACCAGTGCCAGCCTCAAGGGCAAACTTGCCCTGGGCCTGTGCACCAAGTGCCATACAGGCGAGGGCCATGAGAGTAAAGATTTTTTTCATGATGATGTTAGTTATAGTTTATGATTCGTTGATTTGTTGATTTGTCAGTTTGTTTTGATTTGCTGAGACAAAGGTAACATTATTTGGTGTAACGAAGCTTACGCTGCGTCAAAGTTTATGTTTATTTAACGTCCTGTATGCCAAAGTCCTGCTGCTGGCGTTCCACTTCTTCCAACATACGACGGCGATCGGCCTCAGACCCACCCCCGGCCCCTCCCTTGTAGGGAGAGGAGTAATTACCTTGCACGCCCATATAATTTGTAGATGTATCTCCTCCCCTCCCTACAAGGGAGGGGGTGGGGGCGGGTCTACTTTCAATGATTAGCGTGTCAGCTGTCGGGGAGTGGATACCTTCAAAAGTAGGTCTTGCGATGATGCGGATTTGTCCCGCCGTGTGTGTTGAGCGTACTAATACTGGTGCCGAGCCCCATTCTACTATACGCGGATTTGCCATGATGCTAGCATCGCCGATGATAGTTCCCTCACCCTCGACAGTGAACGTCACATGCTCGCGTGCCTGACGCCGAACGTGACCTTCGTCATCGGTCACTTCGGCTACCACAACGATGAAGTCAGAGCCATCGGCCACGAGTTTTTTGCCCATTTCATCGGCATATAATCTCAGCTTGGTGCTCCGACGTGCTGGCATTTTCTCTTCGCGAACGACGACCTCTCCATTGACGATGCCCTCGGCCACCAACTTTACTTTTTGCCAGGAACGCTGGGTGTAGCTGAGCGAACGTGCCTGCCAGAAGTCCCAGAAACCCTTGAAGACAACGGGCGCATTGGGTGTGCCCTCGGGATCGTGTATGACAGGCAGCGTTGCCGTCTTCCAACCGTCCAAGGCCGTCAGCCGAACGCTGTCGCAGTTGCTGAATATAGTGACATCCTCTGGCGACGACTGCGTCATTTCATGGGCGATAAAAAGGTGGTGAGAGGCAAGAGACGAGAGGTGAGTGGATGGTTGCTGGGCGCGGATAGCCTCGAAGGCGTATTTCTTCTGGCGAAATGCATCGTAGATGCCGCCGAAGTAGGCATCGGGATGATAGCCGCGCTGGTGGTCAAATGGATGCCACTGGCATCCTCCGATGAACTGCCGCTGGCCGCGGAACATCATGCCGTAGGTGTTTGTCAAAGAAAGCGCCTGTGTCAGTTGCGCGTGTTCGCCCCATGCACGGCAAGCACGGTTGATGGCATTATGAGCATACCAGTCATCCACATATTCGCCCCATTCACGGGTGAAGACACATTTGTCGGTATCGTAATTGCCGATGTTATCAGCCCAGTCGTACAGCACATCATAGTTGTCCTTTACACCCTCGGAGTTCATGTCGGCGGCAGCGACGGGGCGTCCGGGCCATGGGAACTCTTCGCGTGTGATAGCTAGTGCTTCAAGGGCAAAGTCCTTGGGATAGCGTGTCTCGTTGAGGATAGGTTCCCACATCAGCACGGAGGGGTGGTTGCGATCGCGGCGAATAATGCGGCGGGTATTGTCGTGTACCTTCTCAGCCCATCCTTCTGCCTTGTTCCAATACTGCCATCCCGGCGTGGGAACAATCACAAATAGACCGAGCTCGTCACAGGCATCCATGAAAGCTGGGTCTTGCGGATAGTGGGCAGCACGGATAATCGTAAAGCCGGCGTCCTTCAGGCGTTTGGCATCGCGCCATTGCTGGCTGTTGGGCACAGCATTGCCTACATAGGCGAAGTCCTGATGGCGATTGGCGCCCACCAGCTGGTGATAGGGCTTGCCGTTGAGCCAAAAACCATCCTTGCCGCGGAACTCCGCCTTGCGGATTCCCATACGAACGATGCCGCCGTCTTTTAGAAGTGAGTGGTGAGAGGTGTGAGGTGAGAGATTGTCTTTTGCCTCTGTCTTCAACTCGATTGTATAGAGATATGGGGATTCCGGAGACCAAAGGTGAGGATTTTTAATAGTTGTGCTTAGGCGAGCTGTCTCGTATTCACCGTTACGCAAAGTAAACTGCTGCTTGATGGTCTTTACCACTTTGCCGTCGGCATCCAGTATTCTGGCCTCCAAAACTATTCTCTCTCCTCTCTCCTCTTTCCTCTTTCCGCTTTTTCCTACCTCCACATCAATATATATGTCGGCACTCTTTTCAGAGATGTTGTCGTAGTGAAGGAAAACACCACCTCCTGCTACAATGCCACGTTCCAGCGGGTCGGTGATGTGTATCGTGCTGCGGCCGATGAGCCACACATCGCGGTACATGCCGCCGTGGTAGGCAAAGTCGAGCTGAGCCTGCTTTTTTCCTGGAGGGTAGGACTTGTCATCGCAGTTGTCGGCCTTGACGGCGATAAGGCAGCTGTCGCCTGCGTTGATGCCTAATTCAGAAAGATTGACAATAATAGGTAGGTAACCGCCCTCGTTTGTTTTTGCCAGCTGTCCGTTGACAAATATCTCCTGCTTGCCCATGATGGCTTCAAAGTAAAGGATTGCCTCGTGGTCCTGCATGTCGGCGGGCACCACAAATTGTTTCCTATACCAGCACACTCCTTGATAGTTGCGGCCTCCACTGGCTTCGGCAGGCACGAGTTGCACCGTGTGGGGTGCGCAGACGATGGGCCATGAGCTGTCATTGAAACCGATGGAATGGGCATTTTCTGCATCTCCTAAGCAGAAACGCCAACCCTCGTTGAAATTGTATACGATGCGACCGCTGCCCTCCAAGGGAAAGAGTCCGGCAACGGAGGGTTGTGCCCCTGCAGGGCTAAACGACAAATGGCAAATGATTAATGAAAGGGCTGCCGCCAGAAGTCTATGGGTCATGGCTTAGTGCTTTATGATGGTGGTAGCTTCCTTGCTGATATAATCCTTAGAGCTGTCGATGGCAATAAGTACGCGGTCGCTCTGTCGCAGGTAGGCACCGTCGAAGGTGAACTCTACGCCGCGCTTGCTGTCATACTCACCGCAAAAAACGACGGTTCCATCGGCAGGATTCATTACCCAGACATTCTTTTTCTTGCCAGTAATCTTCGTCAGGTCGAGCTGCATGGGCTTGCCGCTGTAGTTGTAGACTAGGAGGTAGTCGTTGCCTCGGGTAGCGATGATGCGGTCATAACGTTCGCCGTTGGAACTGACGATAACGCTCTGGTCGTTGCGCCCCTCGGTGAAGGGCACGCTCAGCATCAGTGCCTTCAGGTATTTCATCTGCTGGTAGCCTGGGTCGTTCAAGGCGTCCCACCAAGCTTTCTCAGCACCGAAGGAGCCAAGCACGCCGGGCCGCATAAACTGCATGATGCTGTTGTGGCCATAGGTGTGGCCGAAGCTGCCGGCGAAAACCGACCAGTAGGCATAGCGGCGTACATCATAGTCTTGCCAGCGGGGAGCTGAGAAGTCGTGCAGCCCCTGTGGGATGTCTTCATACGACGGCTCACCGTCGATGACAGGCTTTTTCTCGCCTTTCACCTCACGCCCTTCGATCTGCTCTTGCTTGTCGCCGAAGCTCATTGCTACGTATCGCCAGTTGTCCTCTTCGGTATTGTCGCGGATGGTGTAATCGCCGTCGCCATTGCGCTGTCCATATCTTCTATGGCCACTTTGAAACATATTAAAGTCAAGCCATTCACGGTCGTTGTACCACCAAGCGCTGGTGGTGCGGCCGCGCGGATGGAAGGTCATCAGGTGATTGGTGTCTACCTCTTTGATGGCACGTGCGAGGGCGTCCCAGCACTCCATACCCTTGTCGCCCATGATGTCGCCGCCAATCATCCAGATGATGTTGGGCTTATCTTTGTAGCGAAGTCCGATGAAATGGCCATATTTTGAAGCTTTCTCGGGTGTGAACCGCTTGATCTGTCCACCCCAGATGCAGTCCATGGCGATGTAGATGCCCTGACGTTCGGCCATGTCTACGATGTAGTCGAGATGGTCCCAATAGCCGTAGGTGCCGGGCTTTGTATAGGGAGCGAACTCAAAGCTGTCGTCGAAAGCCTGCTGTCCGAAGACGTTGAACGTAGGGTAGTTGCTGTCGAGCACCTGTACCTGTTCCACGTTGTAGCCCTGCTCATGCTCGCGGGTGAGGTAGAATTCCACCTCGTCGCGGTTCAGCCTTTCGGGCATGAGCCATGCCGTGTTACCCAACCAGAAGAACGGTGTGCCATTTTCATGCACAAGATACTGGTGGTTGTCCGACACGTGTAAGCGGCCGTTGTCCCATGGCTTCTGAGCTGTGGCCGATAGGGCTGTAAAGCCAATGACCACCAACACAGCGATGATGATTCTTTTCATTGTCGATTCTTTCTTTAAGTAGTTCGGCCGCAAAGTTATCACATTATTTTCAATTATGCAAACATTCTTTCGTTTTTCCTTTGTGTGTTAGGGAATAATCGCTAAATTTGCGCCATGAATACAAAAATGCTGTCCTTTAGAACTGTAGCCTTTCTCATTGCCGTCCTGACGTATACAACAATTAGTGCGGGAAAGCGTCCTTATATGCCGAAGGACGTGGTGTGGAAGACGCAGAGCCGCAACAGCAGCGAGTCGATGCCCTGCGGCGGTCACGACATCGGCATGAATATTTGGGTGGAACAGGGCGACCTGCTCTTTTACGTTCAGCAGAGCGGGTGGTTCGACGAGAACAATACGCTGCTGAAAGCCGGACGCTGGCGCCTGCACATCGATGGCAATCCCTTCGGTAAGCGTGACTTCGAGCAGCGCCTGTGCCTGGAGGAGGGCTGCGTCTATGTGAAGGGCGGTGGCGTGAAGGTGCGCATCTGGGCCGATGTGGAGGAGCCGGTCGTGTTTGTCGCGACTCAGTCGCAACAGGCGAGACGGGCCACACTGAGCTACGAGAGCTGGCGCTATAAAGACCGCCCCGTTACTAAAGCCGAGGGGCAGCAGTGCTCCTACAAATGGCTGACCCCTGCGGATCTTGTTACCTTTGCCGACAGCATTGAGCCCGACGAATACTGGCTCACTTTCACCCATAAGAACAGAGAGAAGACCGTCTTCGACTTTACCGTAGAACGTGAGCACTTAGAGAGCATTAAGGACTCGCTCTATAACCCCATTGGCAGCCTGCTGAACTATGGCGAGATGATGGCGCCGGGTTTCCACTATACTGGAACCACCGACGGCGTCTATGCGGGCACCGATTACCGCAGCTGGAACTATGTCTGCGATACGCTGAAGGATAACGTCATCCGTATCCGTCTCAACCAGCTGCCGTTGGTTTCTGCTGAGGAGTCAAGGAAGCGCAGCGAAAACTGGTGGTACATCTATTGGCAGACCAGCTTCATTGAGCTTGGCACCAAGGACAAGGCCGCACAGACCATGGTGCATAATTATGAGCTGATGCGCTACATGCTGGGCTGCAATGCCTATGGCGAATGGCCCACGAAGTTCAATGGCGGACTTTTCACGTTTGATCCCATTTTTGTCGATTCCACCGCTACTTTCACGCCCGACTATCGCAAGTGGGGCGGTGGCACTATGACGGCACAAAACCAGCGCCTGGTGTATTGGCCGATGGTGAAGAGCGGCGACTGGGACGTGCTCATGCCGCAGCTTGACACCTATCTGCGCATGTTGCCCAATGCCCAGCTGTGGAGTCGTCACCATTGGGGACACGATGGTGCCTGCTTCACCGAACAAATAGAAAACTTTGGCTTGCCCAACCCTGCCGAATATGGTAAGCATAAAGAGGGTGACGACTTGGGCGTCGAAAAGAACAAATGGCTGGAGTATGAGTGGGACACGGCCTTGGAGTTTGGCAAGATGTTCCTCGACATACTGACTTGGTATCCCGACACTACGCTGGAGAAGTACCACGTGCTTGTTGAAGAGCCCCAGCGTTTTTTAGCCCAACACTACACCTGGGAGGCACGCAAGCGTGGTCTCAGCTGGCAGGACCGTAACGACACGCTCTTGATCTATCCCGGCTCGGGCTGCGAGACTTATAAGATGGCACGCAACCCGTCGAGCACCGTCGCCGCCCTGAAAGCACTCAACAGCGACCTCACCCTCCTCGGCTCCGACTGCAGCTATATCCCCGACATTCCCCTTTGTGTCATCGATGGCGATACTTGCATCGCGCCGGCTGAGAGTTGGGAACGCATCCAGAATAGCGAGGTGCCTCAGCTCTATCCCGTTTTCCCTTGGCGTATCTACGGCGTGGGAAAACCGCATCTCAACATCGCCCGCAATACCTATTATAAAGACCCACACGCCCTTGAGATGCGCAGCACAAAGGGATGGAAGCAGGACAATATCTGGGCTGCTTGCCTGGGTTTGACCGACGAGGCAAGACGTCTGAATACTGAGAAATTGAGCGACGGACCTTACCGTTTCCCTGCCTTCTACGATGCGGGCTTTGACTGGGCTCCTGACCTGAATCGCGGCGGTGCCGGCATGATTGGCGTGCAGGAGATGCTGGTGCAGGAAGATTCCGACAATAATCCCGTTCTTTTCCCTGCATGGCCGCGCGAATGGGATTGCTCTTTCCGCCTTTATATCTCAGGCCGTCGTTGCATAGATGCTACTCTTAAGAACGGCGTCATCACTTACACCGAAGACGGCGTAGAAGGGGAGTAAAAACACTTCGTCCCAAAAAATCCCAAGGCCTGGGACAAAAATCCCAAGGCCTGGGACAAAAATCCCAAGGCTTGGGACAAAAATATCCGCCCTGCTCGGATTCCTTTCCGAACAGGGCGGACAAATGTGAATAATTACCTTTTACTTAATCACGACCTTCTTGCCATTGACGATGTAGAGGCCGCTCTTCAGCATGCCGTTCATCTGCTGGCCGTTGAGGTTGTAAATGGCTTTGTTGCGAATAACTGACTGCTGGATGCCTTTAATCCCCACTGTTGTCTCGTCATAGTCGATTTCAATCTTGGAAATAACCATGCCTTTGAATACCTTGAAAGGAATATAACCTCCAACATGATTCTCGTCAAGGATGAACTTTGTGACCGTTATAGCTTGGCCAGAGGCAATCTTTGTCTCACCTGTCACAGCGGTCTCTTCACCTACGGTGGCTTCAATAGTGGGCTCCAAGGTGGTAACAGCACTCTCACCCTCA